>NZ_CP108442.1:4776084-5089669 GCF_041435355.1 Streptomyces sp. NBC_01276 | reverse complement strand
TGGCGTACTTGGCTACGTACGAGGCCACGGCCTGCTCGGTGATGTCGGAGCCGTCCCCGAACGCCTTGATGGGGCGGATGTCGAGCTGCGATCCCCAGCGGAAGGTACGGACGGGCTGGTCACTGGCGGCCGGGGCGGTGACCGAGGTGTAGGAGTGGGCTACCGCGGCGCGGGTCGCGCGGTCGAGGAGTTCGGTCGTGGCCCAGGCCGGCGGAGGGGCGGCCGGTCCCCCGGGGCCGTCGACACGGATCACAGCGTGGAAGTGGATGGCCCCGCGCTTCTGGAACTCGGCGACCTTGCCGTAGGAGATCCGGGCGACTTCCTTCAGCTCCCGCTGTGTGAGTCCGGCGGAGGCGGCGATCTCGCGGCGCAGGCGGGTGGTGAAGCGCTGCCAGAGCTGTCCGGCGTGGTTGTTGAAGAGGACGGCGGCGGAGTAGTCGTAGGTGTCCGGGTCGAGGGCGGTGCCGAGTTCGGGCGCGTCCTCCTGGTGGTGACTGCCGCACCGGCAGGGGCGACCGGTGGGCCGGTTGTGCACCGGGCCGAAGGAGGGGGCGGTGAGGGTGGCGAAGACGCGGGGGTGTTCGCGGACGGTGGCGGGGATGTCGCGGCGGTCGTCGCCCGCCAGACCGGCGCGGATCAGGTGGTAGGTGTCGCCGGAGTAGGTCCAGGCGCAGGCGGGGCAGCGGGAGGCACGGCGGTTGCCGCAGGCGATCCGGAGGCGGGCGCCGGGTTCGTCGGCAGTGGAGTAGCGGCTCAGGACTTCGCTGGTGGCCCTGTCCTTGGCGACGGTCCAGCCCGTGATGTGGATCGGGTCGGAGCAGCCGCCCGTACGCCGGATCTGGTCGGCCCAGCGGTGGTAGCCGGGGGCTCCGGCCACCTTCACCATGTCGGCGAGGAGACCGGGCTCCAGGGGTGTGACGGTCGCGGTGCGGGTCATGCCGTCACCGTCCGGTGGGGTTCGTTCATGGCACGGATCCGTTCGATGGCGAGCGGGAGGAAGACGGCGGGCGGTCAGCGCCTCGTGAACTCCTGACGCAGAGCCCGGACGAGGAAGAGCAGGACGACGGCGCTGACGGACAGGGCGACCGCGGTGACGGCGACGGCCAGGAGGAGCGAGACGGCGACCGAGGCCAAGGCGAGGACTCCGGCGATGCCGCCCGCGACGAGGGCGAGCGCGGTGCCGGGCGACTGCTGGACCAGCCCGCCGAGGGCGGTCGGGGGCTTCGCCGGGAGCGGGGTCGGCGTGGGCTGCTCGACCGGCGCGGGGGTGGGGCGGATGGTGGCCGGGGCGTAGGTGTCGGGGCGGGGGTACTGGGGCTTGAACACGGGCGTTCTCCTTCCGGGGCGGACTACTTGTTGATCGCGGTGTCGATGGCCGGAGCGAGGAAGCTGTCCGCGAGGAGGAAGCCGCCGAGGAGGATCACGGCGACGAGCCACCAGGGCGGGCGGATGAGCTTGATCCCGAGGGCGCCGACGACGATGAGGGCGAGCCAGAGCGGGACGTCCATGGCGGTGGCCTTTCGGATCAGCTGACGCGGCAGCGGTGGGAGCGGGCGGCGAGCTGGGCGGCGGTCGAGGAGCTGTAGTCCGAGGACCAGCCGCAGCTGTCGTTGGTGCAGACGGCGGCGTCCTTGGTGCGGCCGTGGCGGTCGCGGTAGGTGCCGATCTGGACGGGGCCGATCTTCATGAGCGAGCGGAAGCTGATCCGGGCGGGCATGGGATCTCCTGTCAGGTGATCTGGGCGCTGATGGCCTCGGCGAGCGGGGCCGGGACACCGAGCCGGGCGCGCAGGGTCTCGGTGTCGATGTCCGAGCCGGTGCGGGTGCGGTGATCGGCGGCGATCTTCCGGGCGTGGGCGACGAGGGCCGGCGGGGCCGTGGGCGCGGGCGCCGGAGTGGGCAGCTCGGGGACCGGGCTCGGAGGGGTCTCGCCGTCGGGCCGGGGCTCCGGAGCCGCCGCAGGTACGGATGCCGGCGGGCTGGGCGGCGTAGGCCGGTGAACCAGGAGCGTCCCGCCGAGGAAGGCGAGCGCCGGCCATCCGGCGACGAGGATCCGGAGCCAGTCCGGGACGTCACCCAGGTCGAGCAGGCCGGCGGTGGCGATGTTCGCGCCGAGCGAGGCGGCGAGGGCGACGGCGAACCAGGACCAGGCGGAGCGCGAGGGTTCGCCCGCGTCCCTCAGGGTCCGGAGACGGTGCCAGGCGGCGACCAGGAGCAGGTCCACGCTGACCGGGTAGGCCCAGGCCTTCCAGCCGTCCTGTCCGGCGGCTTCGGCGAGGTCGTGCAGGTGGGCGAAGGAGAGGGCTCCGGCGATGACGGCCTGGACGAGGACGGCGTCCGGGCGAACCAGGCGGGTCACGGTGGTCACCTCCTTTCGGGCATGGGCGGGTAGGGACCTGGCGCGGTGACGTCGCGCCGACCGGGATGGGCCAGGCGCTTAGAAGGCGCTTGCTCCAGCGGGCTTGGGCTGGACCTTGCCGATGAGGACGCGGGCCGGGAGTTCGGGCCGGAAGGCGTCGAGTTCGAGGATCTCCGGGGTGCGGAAGGCGTGGGCGTTGCAGGTGTCCACGGCTGCGCGGAGGGTGGTGTGCGGGGCCCTGATGCGGGTCCAGCCGCCGGAGGAGTCGCCGGCCACGGCGGTGCCGGGGCGGTCCTTGTCGATCTGTACGGCGGCGAGGACGGCGTCCGGGGCGATGTCCCCGAAGGCCATGTTCGCGGAGGTCTCGTCGTTGACGCGGTGGGCGGTCCGGCCGGTGAGCTGGGCGCGGAGCATGGTGATGCCCTTGCCGAGTTCGGAGCCAAAGCGCTGGCCGCAGATCTCCAGGTGGATGCCGGCCGCGCGGCCGAGCTGGGCGAGACGGACGAGGTCGGTGACGATCCGGTCCCGTCGGGCCTCTTCGGCCTTGTTCGCGGCGAGGGCCAGCTCCGCGACCTCGTCCACCAGGAGCACGACGGGAACGGGGCGAAGGTGCGCGGGCAGGTCCCAGATGTCGGCGGTGATCTCCGCGTCCGGCGTGGCGACGCTGATGCGCTGCTCGGCTCGGATGACCTCGTACACCCGGCCCATGTACTGGACGAGCGCGGCCAGCAGGTCAGCCGCGGCGCCCGGGTTGTCCGCCAGGGCGGTGAACCTGGCAGCCAGGGGGAAGAGTTCCACACCGTTCTTGCAGTCGATGCCGACGAGCGCGACGTTCTGCGGTGCCAGTCCGGCGACGAGCGTGCGTTGGTAGACGGACTTACCCGACTTCGTGGCCCCGACGTTCAGCGCGTGCGGTACCTGCCGGAAGTCGCGGTAGTGGACTTCACCGCCCTCCCGCAGGGCCACGGGTACGCGGAGCGCTTCGACGGACCGGGGTACCGGCATGCGCACCCGCCTGAGTACGTCGTAGCCGGTCATCCTCAGCTCCACGACGCCGGACCGGATCTCTCGCGAGACGACGTTGTGCAGGGTGAAGGAGTGGCGGAGCCGGTCCGAGGAGGCGGAGAAGTCGAACGCGTCCTGGCCGGGACGGAGTTTGAGCCGGAGCACCAAGCCGGTCGCGGTGGGCCTCAGCCGCAGGATGCGCGGCGAGCGACCTTCAGGGACGGGGCGGTTGGCGATCCGGGCGAGGGCCAGTTGCCAACGGGAGGGCGGGACGGTGAGCCCGCAGGCGTCCATGACCGAGCGGTAGCGGATCAGGACGCGGACGGTCGCGAAGGTGACCCCGAAGGTCATCCAGTACCAGGAGGGGCGCAGCCGGCGCAGGGCGATCGCGAGGGCCAGGACCACCAGCAGCGCGACCCATAAAGCGCTCATGTCAGCCCGCCTTGGCCAGCGAGGTGACGGCGACGGCCCGGAAGCTGAGCCCGTGGCGCTTCTGGCCGTTGAACTCGTTCTCCCACGGCCGGGCGACGAGACCGGTCAGCGCGACCGGGGTCCCCAGGACCAGGTCACCGGAGATGTCGGGCTGTGCCACGGTCACGGTGACGACCTCGGCGTTGCCGTTCATCACGAAGAGCACGTCGACCGTCATGAGGTTGCTGCCGCTCTCGGCGTCGACGGCGACCTGACCGGTCTTCTTGTCACGCATCTTGAGCTGCGGGGGCTGGGCGACCATCACGGTCGCGCCGCTGGTGTCGACGGGGATCTGACGCACGGAAAATCACTCCTCTATAGAGGTCGGACTCCGTCACTCATGTATATGAGTGACATGAAGAAGAGTGCCCCACTCCTATACATGAGTCAACCCGCCGTGAAGAGAAACTCGCGGCGGGCTGCGGGGAGTTGAGCGGGCGTCAGTCGCGCGCGGGGATCCGGTACTCGAAGACGAACTGGTCAGCGGCCATGAGGGTGTCGCAGACCTCGACCACGCGGCCTTCGTCCGTGACGGCGTTGCGGAGCAGGTGCACGACCGGGGCCCCGGGACTCAGCGACAGCTCGGTGGCTTCGGCCTTCGCTGCGGGCCGGGCCTGGAGCGTCTCCACGTACTCGGCGAAGACGTGTCCGTGGTCTTCCAGCCGTGCGTAGATGCCGCCGGGGCCAGGGTTCTCGGCGAACAGCTCCGGGATGTCCTTCACCACGTCCCACGGCAGGTACGAGCTGGCCGTCTCCACGGGCGTCCCGTCGCGGAAGTAGAGCCGCCGGCGAGCCAGCACCTGGGTCCCCGCGGCGACGCCGAGCCGCTCCGCGATCCCCTCCGGCGCCTCCATGGGCCCGATGAACAGCACGCTCACCTTGGCTTCGGCCCCGGACTGCGCGGACTCGGCGAGGTACGCCGCCCTGCCCTCCTGCCGGTGCGTACGCCGGAAGCGGTCCGAGGACCGGTGCCGTACTGCCGGCCGGGCCTTCACGATGGACCCCTTGCCGTGCCGGGTCTCGACGAGCCCGCTGGCCCGTACCTCCACCATGGCCTTGCGGACCGTCCCGCCGGCGACGCCGTAGCGCTCCACCAGCTCGGATTCGCTCGGCACCATCTCCCCGGCCTTCAGTACGCCGGCCCTGATCTGCTGAACGATGTCGTCGGCGATCTGCACGTAGCGCGGCACAGCCCCTCGGCCACCTCCCACTGCGGTTCCCATAGTCCTTCTCTTCCTCCTATGCTCCTGTACATGAGTACGGGTTCCCCGCAGGCCAAGTCAACGCCACTGCACTCCGTGTCCGTAGCCGGGGCAGTCCTCCGCGAGGACGGCCGACTCCTGGCGATCCGCCGAGCGGACAACGGGACTTGGGAACTGCCGGGCGGAGTCCTCGAACTCACCGAACCCCCGGAGGCCGGCGTTCGCCGCGAGGTCCTGGAGGAGACGGGCATCGAGGTCGAGGTCAACGACCTCACCGGGGTCTACAAGAACACCACCCGCGGCATCGTCGCCCTGGTCTTCCGCTGCACCCCGACGGGCGGCACCGAGCGCACCTCAGCGGAGTCGACCGCAGTCACGTGGCTCACCCCGGAAGAGATCTCGTCCCAGATGTCCGAGGTCTACGCGATCCGCCTCCTGGACGCCCTGGACGAAGACGGCCCCCACGTCCGCAGCCACGACGGCCGCCAGCTCCTCCAGGCCTCGGCGTGACGGCACCCGAGGGCAAGCGGCGCGCACCCCGACCGTTTCACGAGATGCGCGACGTGTACGACTTCTTGGAAGACATACGCCTACGACCAGGCATGTACGCCTTCCAGTCCTCGGTCCTACACCTGCAATCGATCCTGCTCGGCTTCAACGTGGCTGTAGAGATACATGGCACCGCGGGCTCGACTGCCTTCGATGCCGAAGGAGCCTTTCACGAGTGGCTCCGTCATCAGATCAACGGCCAATACGGCTGCCTGATCTGGGGCTACGCCATCGAGCTCGAAGCCAAGGACCGAGGCGTGCCGCCGATGGATCTCTTCTTCGAGCTGCTCGACAAGTTCCGCGCCGAACGCTGCGGTAAGACTTTCCCTACTTCATCAAGCACCCGGCTGCGCTCCGCTCCGCCGGGCGGGCTTCCCGGCGCCGCTCCGCGCGACGCTCCTGCCTTCGGCCCGCTCCGCGCACGCTCCGCCGACGCCCGCCCCTGCAAGGCGGGATAGGCCCAAGGGCATGAGCTGAACCCTGAGCGCGCGGATTCCCTCCCTCACCGACATGCCTCCGGCGGGGGCGCTCCGACTCCGGGATGGACGGGGCGCCGCTCGCGGGTGCCGGTCGTGGTGGGTTGAGGTGGGGAACTCCCATCCCGTCCACCGTCGACCCAGGCAAGCCGAGCAGACACGGCACCGGGCGTCCAGGTCGTTCGTACAGTGGCGCGCTCCACCTGGACGCCCGGCACCGCGTCCGCTCCACATACGTGTGGGTCGACGGCGGACGGGATGGGAGTTTGGGTGAGTGGTGGTTGAGGTCGTAGTTTCCTGTCACGCCCGAGGACAGCTCCCCTACCTAGGGAAGCCCTCAAACTGCCACGCAGAGATTGTCGGTCCGGCATGATGCTCAAGTGGATGTTGCCCGCATGGTGCTGGAGTACCTAAAGGTCCTGATCTGGCCCGCTACCACGTTGGCCATCGTGTACGGGTTCCGTGGGCAATTCCGGGACCTCATACATCGAGTAAGGATGCTTAGCGGCCCGGGAATCGATGCCGAGTTCTCTGAGCGCGTGCTTGAAGCGAGCGAGGGGGTGGAGGCGGCTCTCCTCAGCCACCCACCGATCGAGGTGACTGACCCTCAGCTACCGGGATCCGACGCAGCCGAGTTGCCGGGCGGGCCCGATGAGGCGGCTTCTGAGCAGGCCCCACGACGTCGCGTGCGTGGGCACTATGTCCGCGGGCACTACAGGACAGCGCCTGTAGAAGATGACGCCCTTCTGACACTGGCGGAGAGCCATCCCGACGCCGCCGTTGTCGCGGCGTTCATCGGAGTGGAGGCCGAGCTGCGCCGCCTGGAGGCAGCTGAGCGGCCGGCTGAGCTTCACCGGTTGCCGACCAGACACCTTGTGGAGGCTTTGTCGCTGCCTCACGACATCAGGGCTTCCATTGTCGAGATGAGCCAGCACCGCAACCGCGCAGCGCACGGCGAGCAAGTGGTCAGCACGAGGGCAGCACGGGCCTTCGTACGGAGCTCCAGGGAACTGATCGACTGGCTTCAAGCCTTTGGCGATCAGCCACGGCTCTTCTGACAGACTGGATCTGAAGCCCGCCGGAGGTAAGCCGGGATGATGTCCACCAGATCATCCACAACCTCCCCAAAAGCCCTCCGCGCCCACGCGGTAGCTGACCCCATGGCATCGCCCTCCCCCTCGCGGCACCGAAGCGCCGAAGCAGCATCAAAGAAACCGTGCAGCTGGGAACGTGTGTCGCGCAAGAGGGCGTCAGACGCAAGGGGGGGCGCACAACAGCGCCTTTGGCCACCCACCGGGCCGCACGCAGTTCCTCCGTCGCCCCCCATTCACCAGCGGCCGAACCCAAGCGTGAGCCCGAACGGTGACCTGTCGGACCTCGACGCCCCCGCCACCCCCGGCCGAGCAGGACGCCCAAGTGGGCGGTTTCCGGCCATACTGGCGTCATTTCTGATCTTACGGCGAGCAATGAGCGTCTCTAAGATCGCCGCGTGACACAGGAGAAACTCGGAAAGATCCTTCGCTCAGTCGCAAGCAGAATGCGTGCCGACTTCGAGCAATCCCAGAATTTTAATCACAACGGCGAAGCCGGAACGTCTCGCGAAGTGCTTATCCAGCAGTTCCTTTCCGGATATTTGCCGGCGCACGTGGAAGCGGTGCATAACGTAGAGGTAATCTCGGCAAATGGCGACGTCTCACCCCAGTCGGACATCGTCCTCATTGATCGAGGGACACCGCCGTTCACGACCCTAAAGGGGTTCCGGATCATCCCCAATGAATGCGTATATGGCGTTGTCGAAGTAAAGACGAAGCTTGACGGGGTACAGCTGGTTGACGCCTGCACCAAAATCAGCCGGATGCGCATCATGCCCAAGACGGCGTACCGCCCCATCCCAGGAACCGTTCCCCGAAACACGAAAGCTTATGGGAAGACCCACGACTTCTTTCCAACCTCGGGCATGATTGTTGCCTTTGGCGGCCTCAATCTGGAGACCATTGGAAACCACCTCGTGCAATGGTGTCGGACTCGCAACCCGATCGAATGGCCAGACAGTGTGTGGGTAGCGGGAAAGGGGCACCTGCAGTGGGGCGACCCGCGAACGGGCTCTCTCCTCAGATCCCCGGTGGCTGGGGCGTCGCTCGTCCAAGTCGATGCCGAACCCGACCAGGACATCCTTCTCGCGCTAGCGCTCCACCTCAACATCCATTTCTCGGATGCATGGATGAATCCGCTCGACCTAGTTCCATATGCGGGGGCCGCGCCGCTGGGTCGGCTGGTTAAGACCTGGACGGTCTAGTCGACTGCCGCGGGCTCCGCACTCGTGGAGAGATGCGAGCCCGCGGCGAGGTGAGCTAGGGAACCAACGGTCCTACGAACTTGCCGTCGGCGGAGCGATACACCACCGCGACGTCGTAGCGGTCGAGCAGGGCGTACATGTCGGGAGTGGGGGCCGCTGGCAGCAGGATCGCGCGCCTGGGTTCGTCTTCACGACCTGGTGCCGTGACATAGCGGCTGTAATCCAGGATCTGCCCCAAGGCCATCCGGATGTCTTCCCGCGAATTCGACCCCTTAGCTTCGTACAGGACATGATCTGTCGCGTCGTACAGGTCAGTGCGCAGGGTTGAAGTGAGCCCCTTCACCTTGATCTGGAAGGCCCCGGTCTGATGGCCGGCGGACTCCAGCAACTCTTTGTACTCCTGCGTGAGCTCAGCTTCGTGCCTGACGGCGACCGTAGCAGCGGTGGCTGCACGAATACTCAGCTTGGTACCGAAGGCCTCGGGCACTACGAAGGTGCCGCTTGTCTCCGTGTTCGGGGCGGCCTTTCCCCTGGTGGTTCCTGTGCGGACGCGCTGCTTCGGGAGCGGCAAGGCTCCGCTCGTGGCTGGGTCCGACTGAAACATTGCCGCCGTCACAGGCTGGAAGGACACAAACTCGGCGAATGTTTCCTCGGCGGCTGGGATGACATCCTGCTCCTCGCGCCGGATGACACCTTCGGGACGAAGCCTGAAAACGATGACGTTGCGCTCGATGTCGTCTTCCCCGTGGACCCTGCGCCATTCGTACGGTTGCAGGCCATCCAGGGTAAATTCCCCAAGATATCGATGCGTCTTCGTGTCGCTTCCGGGCAGCTTGCCGACGCGGGTGAAGACGCGAAGGACCCGGCCCTGCTCAGCATGCCGCAGGATCGCCCGGTTCCCGGAGCCAGCGACGCCGTCGAAGGTCTGGTTACCAGTCTTGCCGGCACCGGTGTACTCGTACACGGCGCCCAGCTCGTCATCCTCGGCCAGCCAGCCGTCGTAGTAGCCGGCGCGCTCCCCCACGTCGGGGTCGGAGTAGAGACTGACGCTGTGCATGTCCTCTGAAGGGCAGATCCCTCCCTGCGGACTTCCCCCGAAGACTGCACGGATCTGAGTCCGCGTGCGAACATCGCCCGGGTTGATCTCTTCAACGCTAGCGGTCATGGGGCGACCCTAGATCATCACACCGACAGTCCCACGGGGCTTGGACCCGATCTCCACCCCCCGTCCTCCCCCATCCGGTGAGAGTCAGACCTGTAACTTCGCGGCCTATCCGTGGACGAGCAGCGGCGCTGCATCCGCTGGCTAGCTCCTGACGTGCACAAACGGCTTAGACGCACGGGGCCTCCGGAGCCGTGTGTGCCGAAGCGGCCCCAGACTCAGTCGGGGGCCGCTCCGGTGTCTCGTGTGAGGCCTGACTAGCTGGAGTCCGCCGGCGGCCCATCGTGTGCGGAGTGTGCCGGGTGCGGGAGGCGGTGGCCGCGGCTGGTTGCTACGCGGACCGCGTCTCGGAGGGCTCCGGTCAGGTCCGTCGCCAGGAGGTGAAGTTCCTCCGGGTCTGGATCCGCTTCGGCGAGGACTTCGAGGGCGTGGGCTAGGAGGGCGGACCCCAAGTCGAGTTGGGTCTCTTCAATGTCGTCCGCCAGGCGGGACAGGTAGCCGGCGGCGTCCTCAGTACTCAGGAAGCACGGCTTGTTGTCGGGGCCTGACCACGGGAGGAGACGCAGTTCGTTGCCCGACGTCATTTCTTCGCGCTCCTCATCCGCGGCCATGACGCGGGTGGTGAAGAGGGCATCCGCCCTGTCGCCCGGAAGAACCAGGAGGGCCGCCTCGACCACCCGGCCGGTGACGTCGGTCGCCACGCGGGTGAGGGAAAGGACGGCCAAGGACGTGCTGATCCGAAGGGCCGCTGCCTCCTCCTGAGTAGGAAGGCGGGCACTGAGCCGCTCTTGGATTTCGGCCAGCGGAGGACGGCGGTCTACGAAGCGGGTCGCGATGGTCACGGGCACGGACGAGCCGACTGGTGAGTCGGTCGGCGTCAAGTCGCCGGGGATGTAGATGCGAGCCAGGCTGTGTGGCGACTTCCCTTCGTGGGTGACGTAGATGATTTCGGTGAGCGGGCTGAGGGGTGGGACGTTCAGAAGGTCGGCCAAGTGGCCGTGTGCTTGAAGCTGCGCCGTGCGGCGGACAGTCGCCCCTCTGGGCGCGATTGCCTCTGCGACTCCGCCACCGACATACGTGATCTTGCGGAGTGGGTGGCGGACGAAGTTGCCGCTGCCGTGGATCTTCTCGACCAGGCCTTCGCCTTCGAGGAGCGCGAGGGCGCTTCGGAGGGTTGGTGTGCTGACCTTGTAGCGGGCGGCGAGTTGGGCCTCGGACGGGAGGCGTTCGCCGGCCTTGAAGTGGCTCGTCGAGATCTGGTGGCGGATGTCGTCGGCGATGGCCTGGCGGCGGGAAGGCACGGGCCGGATCACCACTTCTTCATCATTCGGATCGCGGTGAATTGGCTCTGCGGGTGCATCGTCAGCACTTCGCCCGACTCGAAGAACAGACGCTTGGCGCCTGCAGTCAGCTGGACGAGGTCGGCGACGCGGCACGGCTGGCCGCCGATCTCGATGACGTCGCCACGCTGCACGCTGATCGATGTGATCTCGACACTGGCGGCGAGTGAGCCGTTGGGGGCCCACCCGCTCACTGGTCCACCTGCTGCGGTTCCGTCGCATCGTTCGGGGTGTGGCAGGAGCAGGCGCAGGCCTCGTACCTCACCGGGATACCCGCGGGCGGCTTGACGGGGATCGACTGGGTGCACTGGGAGTGCGTGCCGATCGCGCACGAGCTCGACCAGTAGGGGACCCTCGCGTGTGTGGCGTAGGAGAGCGCGGGGAGTTGCAGCCCACTGGTGGGGGTGGCAGGGGTGCCCATACGGTTGTGCACGCTGATCAGCTCCTATCGCTGATGGCCGGGTCCCCGGACGTCGCGCGTCGCGGGGACCGCTTCGTTTACGGCGGCCCAGAGGGTGCGGCCGGTCAAGCTGCTGGCGAGGAGACCGAACCGGTCGGCCTCTGCCACCACGTTCAGGACCTCCCGCCACGATTCGGCGGGCAGCGCTTCCGGTACCTCCGCTTCGATCGAGGTGTATGTGGCGTGCGGCTCCACTCGTGTGGTCAGCCCAAGGGCTGAGAGCCGGGTGGCGAGGTCCTTGGCCCTTGCTTCCGAAGCGGGCACCGAGGGCCTCCGTCGCCGATTGAACACGTTGCGTGAAGCTAGTTAACTAGATTAGAGCTAGTGGACTAGATTTTCCACATGCCTGAGCAGCCGCCTTATCTCCGCATCGCCGACGTCCTGCGGCAGCGGATCGCGGAGCACGAGTGGACGGCCGGCGATCGACTGCCGTCGCGCGCCCAGATCGCCGAGGAGTGCGGTGTGGGCGAGAACGTGGTCCGCCGGGCGCAGGAGTTGCTGATCTCCCAGGGTGTGCTTGAGGGGCGGGCGGGTTCGGGTACGTACGTCGCGGAGCCTCGGCGGCGTGTGCGGGTGGTTCGGTCCTCGGCGCGTGAGCAGCCCGGCGGTTCTCCGTTCCGGGCAGACATGCAGGCCTTGGGCAAGCAGGGCAACTGGGAGAGCCGGACCGAAGCGAAGGTGCCGGCCCCGGGCGAGATTGCGGCGCGGCTCGGGATTGCCGAGGGCGAGCTGTGCGTCCGGACCGTTTACGAGTTCCTCGCTGACGGTCGGCCGGTGCAGTTGTCGACGAGTTGGGAGCCGTACGAGCTCACCGCGGGCACGCTAGTCGTCCTGCCAGAGGGCGGGCCGCATGCGGGGGTTGGCGTCGTGAACCGGATGGCCGCGATCGGGATCAGCGTCAGCCATGCCGTGGAGCAACCGGAGCCGCGGCAGGCGACCGCCGAGGAGGCATCACTCCTCGGGATCCAGAAGGCCGCACTGGTTACGCACATCCGGCGGACGTACTACAGCGACCAGGGGCAGCCCGTGGAGACTGCGGACATCGTCATCCCCGCCGCGCTCTGCGAGATCGTCTACGAGATCCCTGTCAGCCGCTAGAGCGGCCGTCGGAGAAAAGGGGCCTTCCACAATGCGTTCGTGGAAGGCCTTGAGGCGGCTCAGGGCGACGTCTGACCCCGCTGGCCGGACTCCTACGATGGCCGCTTGTCGGGCCGCCGCATGCCGATGCAGGCCACCAGTGCGCCGCCGTCTTCGGTGAGGAAGAACCTGAAGAGCCACGAGCCATCGGAGTCTCTGACAATTCCGCAGAGGATCGGCTGGGCGCGCTCGCCGAGGATCTGCACCGCCCGCTCCACCTCCAGCGTTTCCACGCCCCTCCGCCGCATGCTTGGAAGTCGCTTCGTCAGGACGCGGGCGTGGACCTCCGAGGAGATGATCCAGTCCTCCGTCACGACGTACTCGCCGCCGTCGACGAGGGCCGCCAGAGCAGCCTTGGACGCCGCGTCGTCACCGGCCAGCAGCCGCATCAACTCGTGTCGTTCCATCGTCCCTCCCTGGCTGGCATCCTGCGATGTGGCAGCGGTGTGCCACAACCGCGTTTAGCCCGCGCTACCGCTGTCCCAGGGTGCAAAAGGCCGTGTCCCCCGCGTGCCCGGACGGGAGGGCTTCTGTGGGGAGCCTCGGGGAATGGCGGGCAGGCGGGCGGGGGCGTGCAGGTCAGGGGCTTGGCTGGTGGGCGGGGAAGGGCGTACGCGATCTTCCAAACTAGCTACGCGGGTTCGATTCCCGTCACCCGCTCTGAAGCACAAAGGGCCAGGTCAGAGGAGATTTCCTCGACCTGGCCCTTCGTCGTTCCCGGGGCGGCGTTCAACGCGGACGTGGGGTGGCACTGGGTCGATCGGCCGGAGGGGGAACCACCGGAGGTCTGCCCAGCGCCCCACCCGTTCCGCCGGCATCCAGGATCCCGGGCGGCGTCTCCCCGGGCCCGGAGCCGGGTCGTTTCGCTAGAGCTTGATCCCCGCGATGGTGTCGGCGAGGGAGTTCAGGAAGCGGTTGACGTCCGGGGCGATGGAGCTGGACGCGAGGAAGAAGCCGAAGAGGACCGCGACGATCGCGGGGCCGGCCTTCATGTGCTTGCCGCGGATGAGGATCACCAGGATGACCGCCAACAGAACCACCACTGACAGCGAAATGGCCACTACTGATCACACCTTCGGTCGTCCCCTGGCCGGCCCGGGGCGTACGGCGGCGCACACCCCCACATGCACCATCCTCCCACCAACCGGGCCCGGCTACCCGTCCCGTGACGAATCGCCATCGCCTCATTCCCGCCAAGCGGACCCGCACTCGGCGCATTTCGGGCATGGGGTACGGGTCACGGGGTGGTGATGCCGAGGAGGGAGCGCACGTACGCGTACTTCGCGGTCAGCCGGTCGCGGGTGGGGGCGTCCAGTACGGAGAGGCGTACGGGGTCGGCGTTGTGCGCGAGGTCGGCCTCCTTGACGAGGGCCGCGCCGGGGGTGGCGAGGATGCGGGCCGCGTACTCCTCCACCGGCTCCCCGGGGCGTTTGGTGAGGGCCAGCACCATGGCCTTGACCTCCTGCGGGACAGGCGTGGCGGCGAGCTCGGCGGGGGTGAGGGCCTCGTCCTCGACGGCGTCGTGGAGCCAGGCCGCCGCCTGCTGCGCCGGGGTGCCGCCGCGCAGGCGGACGCCCTCGGCCACGGCCGCGAGGTGCTCGGCGTAGGGCCGGCCGGCCTTGTCGGTCTGGCCCTCGTGCGCCCCGCGGGCGAGGGCTTCGACCTCCAGGAGGGTCAGCGGTTGCTGTGTCATGCGATCCCCTTCGCTGCCGTTCGGAGGGCCTGGGCGGCCCGGCGCACATCCGCCTGCGTGGTACGCCAGTTGGAGAACGCCGCGCGCAGGGCGGGGGTTCCCCCGTAGACGGTGGGGGTCACGAAGACCTCGGCGCCGGCGGCCTCGTGCAGGGCGGTCAGGCGTTCGGGGGTGGGGGCGGTGGCGAGGGTGAAGCAGACGACGTTGAGCCGGACCGGGGCGAGCAGGCGCAGGGCCGGTTCGCGTTCCACTTCCTCGGCGAGGGCGCGGGCGCAGTCGACGTCGCGTTCGACGATCTCGCGGTGGCCCGCGCGGCCGTAGGCGCGGAGCGTGAACCAGGCGGCCAGCGCCCGCAGCCGGTGGGAGTTCTCGGGGGTGAGGTGGACGAGGTCGGGGTCGTCGCCGAGGGGGCCGAGGTAGGCCGCGGAGTTCTGGAAGACACGGGTCTGCAGGTCGCGGCGGCGGGTGAACTGGACGGCGCTGTCGTAGGGGACGTTGAGCCACTTGTGCAGGTCGACGCAGACGGAGTCGGAGGCGTCGAGGCCGGCGGTGAGGTGGGCGTGGCGCGGGGAGAGGGCGGCGAAGGCGCCGAAGGCGGCGTCGGTGTGCAGCCAGAAGTCGTGGCGGGGGCGCAGGGCGTCGAGGGCGGGGAGGTCGTCGAAGTCGACGGTGTTGACGGTGCCGGCGTTGGCGACGACCACGGCCGGTCCGGAGCCGTCGGCGAGCGCGCGGTCGAGCGCGGCGGGGTCGACGGCCTCCCGGCCGGGGAGCGTGGGGACCCGTACGAGACTCGCCCGGCCGAGACCGAGGACGGAGAGGGCCTTGGCGATGGAGGAGTGCGGAGCGCCGGACAGGACGCGGACGGGCCCGAGGGCCGCCGCGCCGTCCTCGGCCGGGGAGACGCCGAGGCGTTCGCCGAGCCATTCGCGGGCGATGGCCAGGCCGACGGTGTTGGACATGGTGGCGCCGCTGACGAAGGTGCCGGTGTGGGCGTCGGAGAGGCCGAAGAGGCCGCGCAGCCAGCCGGTGGTCTCGCGTTCGAGGTGCTGGCCCGCACCGTCGAAGGCGGAGTTGGAGTTCTGGTCGTGGGCGGCGGTCAGCCAGTCGCCGGCGAGGGCGGCGGGGGTGGCTCCGCCGGTGACGAAGCCGAGGTAGCGGGGGCCGGCGGAGGCCGAGAACCGGAGGGCCCAGCGGGACCGGAAGGCCTCCAGGGCCGCCTCGGTGCCGCTGCCGTGCTCGGGCAGCGGCTCGGGGGCGGGCGGGGCGGCGGCCGCGGCGGCCGGTACGACGGGCCGCGCGTCGAGCGCGGCGAGGGCCTCGGTGGCGGCGCGGCGGGTGGCGTCGAGGAGGTCGGGCAGACGGGCCAGATCGGCGGCGAGGGTGCGGTCCATGGCGGCACGGTAGGCCTCCGGCGGTCGCGGGGGACGGGCCAATCCCCGCTGATTGGCCCGCCCGGCCGAGCGGTTCCGCCGGGGGCGGGGCGGCTCCGCCGGGGGCCGGGACCCCGCCAGAGGCCGGTCCCCTCAGGGGGAGCGGCGGATGAGGAGGAGGGCGCGGTCGTCGTTGACGTCCTTGGCCACCTTCTCGATCAGGTGCCACGCCGCGCCCTCCCACCCCGCGGCGACGTAGCGGTCGGCCTCGCCCGTGAGGCGGTCGATGCCCTCGCTGATCTCTCGCTCCGCCGTCTCGACGAGCCCGTCGGTGAACAGCATCAGGACGTCGCCCCGCCGCAGGTTGCCCCGGGCCGGGGTGAACTCCGCGCCGTCGTAGACGCCGAGCAGCGGTCCCTCCCCGGTGACCTCCCGCCAGCGGCCGGTGCCGGCGGAGAGCTGGAGGGCGGGGAGGTGGCCGGCGGAGAGCAGTTCGTAGTCGCCGGTCTCCAGGTCCAGGACGAGGTGGATGGAGGTGGCGAAGCCCTCGTCCCAGTCCTGGCGCAGCAGGTAGCCGTTGGCGGCGGGGAGGAAGTCCCGGTGCGGGAGGGCGCCGAGGAGGCCGCCGAAGGCCCCGCTGAGCAGGAGGGCCCGCGAGCCCGCCTCCATGCCCTTGCCGGAGACGTCGGTGAGGACGATCTCCAGGGTGCGGCCGCCGTCGGTGCGGGCGGCGACCACGAAGTCGCCGGAGAAGGACTGGCCCCCGGCCGGCCTCAGGGCCATCTCGCGGTGCCAGCCCCGCGGCAGGGCGGGCAGCTTGCTCTGGACCCGGATCCGTTCGCGCAGGTCGAAGAGCATGGTGCCGCCGCGCCGCCAGGGCACGCCGACGCGGCTGCGGAACTGGGCGATGACCAGCCCGAAGAAGCCGCAGGCGGCGACCACCAGGACGGTTCCCGGGGTGACCCGGGCGGGCCCTTCGGTGTACGGGCCGAGCACCAGGGCCTCGACGATCAGGGCGGTCGCGGAGGCGGCGTAGAGGGCGATCAGGCTCGCGGGCCGCAGCAGCAGGCCACCGGCCACGATGGGCAGGACCAGGGCCGACGGGGAGAACCAGACCGGCAGCATCATGGTGCCGCAGGCGATGGCGGGGACGGTCAGCAGGAGTCCGGCGAAGGCGAGCCAGTCGGAGGCGTCGCCGCGGAAGTAGTCGACGGCGGATTTGCGCAGCGCTGTGCGGGCCCGGTGCCACAGCATGCGCGTCCGGGCCATGAGCGTCTCCACACGTGCTCCGGCCATTGCATCGGGACCCTATCCATCCTGGCTGTGCCCGCGCAGGGGTACCCCCGGACCACGTGGCCTTCGACGGTCGAAAACACTTCGACCGCGACGGAATGCCCTGGTAAGGATGATCACATGGCTCTTGAGATGCGCGTTTTGTCAATGGATGACTGGGACGTCTGGTTCGATCATCTGGAACTGGCGTTCGGCGGCGTGCCCGAATCCCCGCAGCACCGCAAGACCTTCCGGTCCCTGACCGAGCCGGAACGTTCACTCGGCGTGTGGGACGGTGAGAACTGCGTCGGCTCGGCCTCGGCCTTCAGTTTCCGGCTCTCGGTGCCGGGCGGCGGCGCGCCGGTTCCGGCGGCCGGCGTGACGATGGTGGGCGTCGCCCCGACGCACCGCCGCCACGGGGTGCTCACCTCGCTGATGCGGCGCCAATTGGACGACGTCCGTGCGGGTGGCGAGCCGATCGCCGTGCTGACGGCCTCGGATCCGGCGATCTACGGACGCTTCGGCTACGGCACCGCCACCTACGCCCTCTCCGTGGACGTCGACACGACCCGGGTGCGACTCTCCGTGCCCCCGGGGACGGACGACGTACGGCTGCGCCTGGTCGACCCGGAGAAGGCCCTGCCCGACTGCGAGCGGGTCTACGCCCGGCTGGTCGCCCGGCGTCCCGGCATGCCGGCCCGGCAGCCCGGCTGGGACCTCAAGACGCTGCTCGACCCGGAGGGGCACCGGGGCGGGGCCTCGCCGCTGAAGTGCGTGGTGGCCGAGGACGCGGACGGCGAGGTCGTCGGATACGCCCGTTACCGGGTCGCGCCGGACTGGGAGCAGAGCGGCTCGGACGGCAAGGTCCAGGTCCAGGACGTGGACGCGCTGCACCCGGCGGCGTACGCGGCGCTGTGGCGCTACCTCTTCGGGATCGACCTCACCTGGAGCGTGCGCGCGTTCGGGCGGCCGGTGGACGATCCGCTGCTGCACCTGGTCAGCGACATCCGGCGGATCCGGACGCGGCAGCGGGACTCGCTGCACGTGCGGCTGGTGGACCTGCCGGCGGCGCTCGGTGCGCGGGCCTACGGGGCCCCGCTGGACGCGGTCCTGGAGGTCGAGGACGCCTTCTGCCCGTGGAACGCGGGCCGGTGGCGGCTGACGGCGGGCGCGGACGGCGCGGTGCGGTGCGAGCGGACCGAGGACGGGGCGGACCTGGCGCTGTCGGTCCGGGAGCTGGGCTCGGCGTACCTCGGCGGGATCACCCTGGCCTCGCTGGCGGCGGCGGGCCTGGTGCGCGAGCTGCGTCCGGGCGCCCTGACGCGGGCTTCCCGCGCCTTCGCCGGGGACGTCGCGCCCTGGCTCCCGCACGGCTTCTAGGGTCGCCCAGGGCGGGACGGGAGGCCGGGGGGCTGGGTTCGCCCGCAGCGGGACGGGAGGCTTCCGGGTCCGCCGCAGCGGGACGGGAGGCCGCGGGCGGTCAGCGGGACTGGCAGCCGGGGCACCAGAAGAGGTTGCGGGCGGCGAGGCCGGCGGTGCGGATCTCGCTCCCGCAGACGTGGCAGGGCATGGCGGCGCGCCGGTAGACGTACACCTCGCCGCCGTGGTCGTCCACGCGCGGCGGGCGGCCCATCGCCTCGGGCAGGTGCTCGTCGCGGACGGTGTCGATCCGGTTGTTCCGCACGCCCTCGCGCATCAGCGCCACGAGGTCGGTCCAGATCGCGTCCCACTCGCTCCGCGCGAGGTCCTTGCCGAGCCGGTACGGGTCGATGCCGTGCCGGAAGAGGACCTCGGCTCGGTAGACGTTGCCGACGCCCGCGACGACCTTCTGGTCCATGAGCAGGGCGGCGACGGTGGTGCGGGAGCGGGAGATCCGCCTCCAGGCGCGGTCCGGGTCGTCGGCCGGGCGCAGCGGGTCGGGGCCGAGCCGGTCGTGTATCGCCTTCTTCTCGCCCTCGGCGACGACGGCGCACGCGGTGGGGCCGCGCAGGTCGGCGTAGTGCTCCTCGTTCAGCAGCCGCAGCCGGACCGTGTCGGTGGCCGGAGGGGCCGGGGCGGGGCCGAAGCCGAGCTTGCCGAAGAGGCCGAGATGGATGTGGATCCAGGCGTCGCCGAGTTCCAGGAAGAGGTGCTTGCCGTGGGCCTCGGCGCTCTCCAGCTCGCGCCCGTCGAGGAGGGCCGCGCTCTCGGCGAACCGGCCCTGGGGGCTGCTGACCCGGACCGTCCGGGCGGCGAAGCGCTCGGTGTGGTCCTGGGCGAGGCGGTGGATCGTATGCCCCTCGGGCACGGCACTGCTCCTACGTCCGGGTGGGTCGCGCCGCCGGACGGGGTCCGGCGGCGCGGCGGCTCACCGATGAACCTGCCTACTGGTCCTGCGGGTGGTGGGCGGGGATCGGGGGGAGCTCGCCGGTCTGCTCGTAGGCGGTGAGCATGTCGATGCGGCGGGTGTGGCGCTCCGCTCCGGAGTACGGGGTCTTCAGGAAGGCGTCGATGAAGGCGACGACCTCGTCCTGGGTGTGCATGCGGCCGCCGACGGAGATGACGTTGGCGTTGTTGTGCTCGCGGCCCAGCTCGGCCGTCTGGACGCTCCAGGCCAGGATGGCGCGGATGCCCTTGACCTTGTTGGCGGCGATCTGCTCGCCGTTGCCGGAGCCGCCGATCACGATGCCGAGGCTGTCCTCGTCCGCGGCGGTCCGCTCGGCGGCGCGGAGGCAGAAGGGCGGGTAGTCGTCCACCTCGTCGTAGATGTGGGGCCCGCAGTCGACGGGCTCGTGGCCGTTGTTCTTGAGCCAGTCCACCAGGTGGTTCTTGAGCTCAAAGCCGGCATGGTCGGATCCGAGATACACGCGCATGGGTCGAGTGTGGCACGAGGGCTCTCGAAGATCCTCAGAGGGTGTCGCGTATGTCACTTCTAAACCTCAAGTAAACCCAAAGAACCCAGACGGGACGGGTCGGGACCTTGATCCCGACTTCCGGGCCTCAGGCAACTATCGGAGGAAGGTCTTCCGCACTGGCCGGAATTCGGGTTTGAATGCCGCAACTCGAAACCCGAGAACCTAAGGAATCGTCCATGAGCACCACGACGACCCTTCAGAAGGCAGGCGACCCGACCGGTGAACCCGGATCCGCCAAGCCCTCCGACGGTCTGAAGGCCGGTCTCAAGAACCGGCACCTGTCCATGATCGCCATTGGCGGCGTCATCGGCGCCGGCCTCTTCGTCGGCTCCGGCGGAGGCATCGCCAAGGCCGGTCCGGCCATCCTCCTGTCCTACCTGCTCGTCGGCGCCATGGTCGTCTTCGTCATGCGGATGCTGGGTGAGATGGCCGCCGCGAGCCCGAACTCGGGCTCCTTCTCCGCCTACGCCGACCGGGCGCTGGGCCGCTGGGCCGGCTTCTCCATCGGCTGGCTCTACTGGTTCTTCTGGGTCGTCGTGCTGGCCGTCGAGGCCACCGCGGGCGCGAAGATCCTCGAAGGCTGGGTCCCGGCCGTCCCGCAGTGGGGCTGGGCCCTGATCGTCATGGCGGTCCTGACCGTCACGAACCTCGGCTCGGTCGCCTCCTACGGCGAGTTCGAGTTCTGGTTCGCGGGCATCAAGGTCGTCGCCATCGGCGCCTTCGTGATCGTCGGCATGCTCGCCGTCTTCGGCGTGCTGCCGGGCTCGGACAACCCGGGCGCGGGCTTCGCACACCTGACGGACACCGGCGGCTTCATGCCGAACGGCTGGGGCTCGGTCCTCACCGGCGTGCTGATGGTCGTCTTCTCCTTCATGGGCAGCGAGATCGTCACCCTGGCCGCCGGCGAGTCCGAGGACCCGCGCCGCGCCGTCACCAAGGCCACCAACTCGGTGATCTGGCGCATCGGCGTCTTCTACCTGGGCTCGATCTTCATCGTCCTCACGCTGCTGCCGTGGAACGACAAGTCGATCGTCGACAAGGGCTCCTACGTCGCCGCCCTGGACTCGATCGGCATCGCGCACGCCGGTCAGATCATGAACGTGATCGTCCTGACGGCCGTCCTGTCCTGCCTGAACTCGGGCATGTACACCGCCTCGCGCATGGCCTTCTCGCTCGGTGAGCGCGGCGACGCGCCCAAGGCCTTCGCCAAGGTCAGCAAGCGGGGCGTGCCGGTGGCCGCCATCCTCGGCTCGGTCGTCTTCGGCTTCGCCGCGGTCTACTTCAACTACACCTCCCCCGACACGGTCTTCAACTTCCTGCTGAACTCCTCGGGAGCGATCGCGCTCTTCGTGTGGCTGGTGATCTGCCTGACCCAGCTGCGGATGCGCGGGATCCTGATGCGCGAGGCGCCGGAGAAGGTCACGGTGAAGATGTGGCTCTTCCCGTACCTGACCTGGGCCACCGCCGCGATGATCACCTTCGTCCTGGGCTACATGGTCTACGACAAGGACAACCGCGAGACCGTCATGCTCTCGCTGCTGGTCGCCGCCGTCGTCGTGGTGATCGGCGTGCTCCGCTCGGCGCTGCGCCGCAAGGACGCCGTCGAGGCCGTCGCCGACGCCTCCGTCGACGCCTAGCCTTCCCGGCACACACACGGCAGCCCCGGACCGCGCTCGCGGTCCGGGGCTGCCGTGCAGGGGAGCGGTACGGGGCTCAGCCCCGGCGGCCCGCCAGCTTCCAGGCGGCCGGCAGGGCGCCCATGGCGAGCGCGGCCTTGAGGGCGTCGCCGATCAGGAACGGGACCAGACCCGCCGCGACGGCGGCGCTCAGGGACATGCCGGTGGCGGCCATCAGGTACGGCACGCCGACCGCGTAGATGACGGCCGAGCCCAGCACCATGGTGCCCGCGGTGCGCGGCACCGAGCGGTCGGCCCCGCGCCGCGCGAGCGCGCCGACGACGGTGGCGGCGAGCAGCATGCCGAGCACGTAGCCGAAGGAGGCACCGCCCGCGCCGGAGGTGCCGCCCGCGAACCACGGCACGCCGGCCATGCCGACCAGGGCGTACAGGGCCAGCGAGAGGAAGCCGCGGCGGGCGCCGAAGGCGGTGCCCACGAGCAGGGCGGCGAAGGTCTGGCCGGTGACCGGGACGGGCGAGCCGGGAACGGGGACCGAGATCTGCGCGGCGAGGCCGGTGAGCGCGGCTCCGCCGACGACGAGCGCGATGTCGCGGACGCGGCTCGCGGGCAGCAGGTCGGCGAGGACGGCGCCGGGCCGGAAGGAGACGGAAGCAGTGCTCATCGGGGGGGCTCCGCGGGGTGGTGATCGACAGGACACCGTGAGGCTACGGCGGGCCGTGGCGCCGCCCCACCGCCGGGCGGGACAAAGGCATACTCCCCGGTTTGGTGGAGACCGGACAAAGTCCCGCCCCTACACCCGAGTCGGAGTGATCCTCGTCACGGGCCAGATTCGACCACACGTCCTTTTTGCTCCTGCGGGTGTCCTCCGGCGAGACTGTAGGTTCCCGCCAATCCCCCGTGCAGCCGCCAGCGCCGCTTGGCCGACCGAGAGTACGAGCATCTCCTCATGCGCGACCACCTGCCCGACCCGAACGTCACCGGGGGCGACCTGCCCCCGGAACCCCTCAGCCACAGCCTCAAGCAGCGCCACCTGACCATGCTGGGCCTCGGCGGCGTGATCGGCGCCGGGCTCTTCGTCGGCTCCGGCGCCGGCGTCGGCATCGCCGGACCCGCGATCATCTGCTCCTACCTGCTCGCGGGCGTCCTCGCGATGCTGGTGATGCGGGCGCTCGGCGAGATGTCGGCCGCGATGCCCGCCTCCGGTTCCTTCTCCGTGTACGCGGAGAAGGCCCTGGGACGCTGGGCCGGATTCTCGGCCGGCTGGCTCTACTGGTTCCTGCTGGTCGTGGTGCTCGCCGTGGAGGCGACCGGCGCCGCGAAGATCGCGAACGGCTGGGTCCCCTCGGTCGACCAGTGGGTGTGGGTGCTGATCTTCATGGTGGTCTTCACCGTGAGCAACCTGGCGGCCGTGAAGAACTTCGGCGAGTTCGAGTTCTGGTTCGCGGCCCTCAAGGTCGGGGCCATCGTCCTGTTCCTGGTCCTGGGTACCCTGGCGATCTTCGGCATGCTCCCCGACACGGATCCCGTGGGCGCGGCCAACCTGACCGGCCACGGCGGCTTCTTCCCGGCCGGCTTCGGCGGGGTGGTCGCCGGCATGCTCGCGGTGATCTTCGCCTTCGGCGGCCTGGAGGTCGTCACGATCGCCGCCGCCGAGTCGGACGACCCGGCCCGCTCGGTGGCCCGCGCGGTGCGCAGCGCGGTGTGGCGCATCCTCTTCTTCTACGTCGGCTCGATGCTGGTCATCGTGACCCTGCTGCCGTGGGACTCGCTGAAGCCGGGCGAGAGCCCCTACGTCGCGGTGCTGGACTCCATCGGGATCCCGGCCGCCGGGCAGATCATGAACATCGTGGTGTTCGTGGCGCTGCTGTCGGCGCTGAACGCCAACCTCTACGGCTCCTCGCGCATGGTGTTCTCCCTGGCCGAGCGCGGCGAGGCGCCCGGGGCCCTGCTGAAGGTGTCCGGCGGCGGGGTGCCGCGCCGGGCGGTGTTCGCCTCGGTGGCCTTCGGGTTCGTGTCCGTCGTGCTGAACCTGCTGTGGCCGGACACGGTGTTCCTGTACATGCTCAACGCGGTCGGCGCGGTGCTGCTGTTCGTGTGGGCGCTGATCGCGGTCTCGCAGCTGCGGCTGCGCCGGATCCTGGAGCGGGAGATGCCGGAGCGGCTGACGCTTCGGATGTGGCTGTTCCCGTACCTGACGTGGGCGGCGCTGCTGGGGATGGCGGCCGTGCTGGTGCTGATGCTGTTCGACGACTCGGCGCGGCCGCAGCTGCTGTGGTCGTCGGGTGCGGCGGCCGCGGTGCTGCTGGTGGCGTGGCTGCGGGAGGTGCGCGAGCGCCGGGCCGGGACGGTGGCGGCCGACAGGGCGTAGCCCCGCGCGCGTACGCCCGTCCCCGCGCGGGGACGAGCGGATACCGGGACCCCCGTGCCGTGGCGCGGGGGTCCCGGGCGTCCTCAGGTGCGCAGGTAGGAGGCTCCGTTGACGTCGAGGACGGTGCCGGAGCTCCAGAGCGCCGCCGGAGAGGCCAGGTAGAGCACGGCGGAGGCGATCTCGGCGGGGTCCGCGACCCGGCCGAAGGGGCTCTGGGCGCGGATCGCCTCGCCCTCGGGGCCCTCCAGGCGGCCGGCGACCCGTTCGGTGGCGACGAACCCGGGGGCGACGGAGGCCACCGCGATGCCGTGCGGGGCCAGGGAGACGGCCAGGGACTGGCCCAGCGCGTGGAGCGCGGCCTTGGTGGCTCCGTAGGCGGGGTGGTCGGGTTCGCCGCGGAACGCGCCGCGGGAGCCGACGTTGACGATGCGGCCGCCCCGGCCGGCTCCGATCATGCGGTGGGCGACGCGGTGGCTCAGGTGGGCCGCGCCGAGGAGGTTCACGTCGACGGTGCGCCGCCAGGCCTCCTGCCAGGCCTCCCAGGAGGTGTCCGCCAGGGGGTGCCCGACCATCACGGCGGCGTTGTTGACCAGCACGTCCACCCCGCCCAGGGCCGCGTCGGCCTCGTCCGCCAGCTCGGCGACGCGGGCCGGGTCCGCGAGGTCCGCGGCGAACAGCGCGTGCCCTTCCCCCTCCAGTGCGGCGAGGGTCTCCTCGGCCTCCGCCCCGCGGGCGGAGCAGTGCACGGCGACCCGGTCGCCCTGCGCGGCGAACGCGGCGGCGATCGCCCGCCCGATGCCCCGGGAGGCGCCGGTGACGAGGACGCCCCGGCCGGTGGCGGGCAGTGGTGTCGCGGTCCGGTCCATCGTGCGGCCCCTCTCGGCGCGTTGCCGGGCGCGGCCCGCCCGGTCTGCCGCGAGCGTACGGACGTGATCACGATCCGTGAATCGTCCGTCCGCATACCGGACACGAAACGTCCGGTGAGCGGACACTCGGCACACTGGGGCCCTTCGCACCAACCCCCGCACACGCCGCACACCGGACAGGCACACCCCCATGAGCCAGAGCAGCAGCACCCTCGCGCCGCCCCCAGGGCAGCAGGCCCCCGCCGGATCCCCCCTGGGCAACGGCCTCAAGCAGCGCCACCTCTCGATGATCGCCCTCGGCGGGGTCATCGGCGCCGGGCTCTTCGTGGGCTCGGGCGCCGGGATCGCGGCGGCGGGGCCCTCGATCGTGCTCGCGTACGCCGTCTCCGGGCTGCTGGTGATGTTCGTGATGCGGATGCTCGGCGAGATGTCCGCCGCCAACCCCGCCTCCGGCTCCTTCTCGGTGCACGCCGACCGGGCGATCGGCCCGTGGGCCGGCTTCACGGCGGGCTGGATGTTCTGGATCCTGCTGTGCGTGGGCGTGGCCATCGAGGCGATCGGCGCGGCGCACATCATGACGGGCTGGTTCCCCGGCACCCCTTCGTGGATGTGGGTGCTCGTCTTCATGGCCGTCTTCTGCGGCAGCAACCTGGGTGCCGTCTCGCGCTTCGGGGAGTTCGAGTTCTGGTTCGCCGCCCTGAAGATCGGGGCCATCGCCCTCTTCCTGGGCCTGGGCACCCTCGCCGTCCTGGGCCTGCTGCCCGGCACCTCCTCCCCGGGGACCGCCAACCTGGTCAGCGACGGCGGCCTCCTGCCCAACGGGGTCGACGGCCTGCTGGTCGGCCTGCTCGCCTCGGTGGTCGCGTACGGCGGACTGGAGACGGTGACCATCGCCGCCGCCGAGTCCGACGACCCGGTCAAGGGCGTGGCCAAGGCCGTGAAGACCACCATGTGGAGGATCGCGGTCGTCTACGTCGGCTCGATGCTGATGATCGTGACCCTGCTGCCCTGGAACGACCCCGCGGTCACCGAGGTCGGCCCCTACGCCGCCACCCTGGACCACCTGGGCATCCCGGCCGCCGGCGAGATCATGAACGTGGTCATCCTGATCGCCCTGCTCTCCGCGATGAACGCCAACATCTACGGCTCCTCGCGCATGGCCCACTCCCTCGTCGCCCGGGGCCAGGGCCCCAGGGCGCTGGGCAAGGCCACCGGCGGGGTGCCGCGCCGGGCGGTGCTCGCCTCCTGCGGCTTCGGGTTCGTCACCGTCCTGCTCTCGTACTGGTATCCCGACACCCTGTTCGCCTGGCTGCTGAACATGGTCGGCGGGGTCATCCTCGTCGTCTGGGGCTTCATCGCGGTCTCCCAGTTCGTGCTGCGCCGGCGCCTGGAGCGGGAGGCTCCCGAGCGGCTGGTCGTGAAGATGTGGGGCTTCCCGTACCTGACCTGGGTGGCGCTGGCCGGTGTCGCCGCGGTGCTGGTGCTGATGGCCCTGGGCGAGGACACCCGGGTGCAGGTCCTGTTCACCGGCGGGCTGACCGTGGCCCTGGCCGCGACCGGGTACCTGGTCCAGCGGCGGGCGGCGGCGCGCGAAGACTCCGTCCGGGTGTAACACCCCCACCCGACGGCACGTCAGAGGCCGGGCTCATGCGATCGCATGAGCCCGGCCTCCGGCGTTCCGGAGGTCCGCTCAAGAGAGGCGACCCTTACTCGAAGCACAGAATAGATACTGCTAGCGTGCAGTTGCGCATTAATTGCAATAAGCGATTGGCACGCCGAGGGGACCGGACACACGCATGGCCATCTACACGCTTCCTGAGCTTCCTTACGACTACGCGGCGCTGGAGCCGGTGATCAATCCGCAGATCATCGAGCTGCACCACGACAAGCACCACGCGGCCTACGTCACGGGCGCCAACACCACGCTGGAGCAGCTGGAGGAGGCCCGGGACAAGGAGAACTGGGGCGCCCTCAACGGCCTGGAGAAGAACCTCGCGTTCCACCTCTCCGGCCACATCCTGCACAGCATCTACTGGCACAACATGGCCAGCCCGAAGACCGGCGAGGGCGGCGGCGAGCCGACCGCGGCCGACGGGCTGGGCGACCTGGCGGACGCGATCACCGAGTCCTTCGGCTCCTTCGCGAAGTTCAAGAAGCAGCTGACCTTCGCGTCCTCCGCGACGCAGGGTTCCGGCTGGGGCGTGCTCGCCTACGAGCCGGTCAGCGGCCGGCTGGTCGTCGAGCAGGTCTACGACCACCAGGGCAACGTGGGCGTCGCCAGCACGCCGATCCTGGTCTTCGACGCCTGGGAGCACGCCTTCTACCTTCAGTACAAGAACCAGAAGGTGGACTTCATCGAGGCGATGTGGAACGTCGTCAACTGGCAGGACGTGGCCGGGCGCTACGCCGACGCCAAGGCGAACACCCCGCTGCTGATCCCCGCCAAGGGCTGATCACACCCGCAAGCCCGTCCGCCTCGTGATCGTCTTCTCAACCTTCGCGTGCGGGCGTGTCCAGCAGAAGACCCCCGCGAGGACGTGACTCGCGGGGGTCATCCGTGTTCGCCGGGACTACTCGAAGGACGGGCCCCGGGTACGGGTCCGCTTGAGCTCGAAGAAGCCCGGGATGGAGGCCACGAGCAGGGTGCCGTCCCACAGCCGCGCGGCGTCCTCGCCGCGCGGGGCCGGGGTGACGACCGGCCCGAAGAAGGCGACGTCCTTGCCGTCGGCGCCGGGCACGGAGATCACCGGGGTGCCGACCTCCTGGCCGACCCGCTCGATGCCGTCCTCGTGGGAGGCGCGCAGCTCCGCGTCGAAGGTGTCCTTCAGGCCGAACGCGGCGAGCTCCGCCGGCAGACCGACCTCGGCCAGCGCCTCGGCGATCACCTCGGGGGTGTTGCCGCGGCCCTCGTTGTGGATGCGGGTGCCGAGCGCCGTGTAGAGCTTGCCGGTGATCTCCTTGCCGAACTTCTGCTCGGCGGCGGTCACCACGCGCACGGGGATCCAGGCCTGGGGGCCGAGCATCTCGCGGTAGGCCTCGGGCAGCTCGTCGAGCTTGTTCTCGTTGAGCACGCCCAGGCTCATCACGTGCCAGCGGACCTCGATGTCGCGGAGCTTCTCGACCTCCAGCACCCAGCGCGACGTCATCCACGCCCAGGGGCACAGCGGGTCGAACCAGAAGTCGACGGGGGTCTTCTCGCGCACCTGCGTGTCGGCCATGTCTCTCCTCAAGTCAGCCAAAGCGTTGCTCACCGGCCATCCCCCTGGCCAACCGGGCCGGGCCCGCGCTCATTCCCCCGTGGGAGGATTCGAACCGAAGACCACGATCACGCACGAAGGAGTGCACGTGCCCGGAGAGAACCTGTCCCGAGACGAGGCCCGCGAGCGGGCCGGACTGCTGTCCGTCGACGGGTACGAGGTGGCCCTCGACCTGAGGTCCGCCGTGGACGAGGCCGAACCGGTCGAAGGCCCCCGGACCTTCCGCTCGGTGACCACCATCCGCTTCCGGGCCGCGACGCCGGGCGCCTCCTCCTTCGCGGACCTGATCGCCCCCTCGGTGAACTCCGTCACGCTCAACGGCCGCGCCCTCGACCCGGCCGCCGTCTTCGACGGGGCCCGGATCACCCTGGAGGGGCTCGCCTCCGAGAACGTCCTGGTCGTGGATGCGAACTGCGCGTACAGCCGGACCGGCGAGGGCATGCACCGCTTCGTGGACCCTGAGGACGGCGAGGTCTACCTCTACACGCAGTACGAGCCGGCGGACGCCCGCCGGGTGTACGCCAACTTCGAGCAGCCCGACCTGAAGGCCCCCTACCGCTTCGAGGTCACGGCGCCCGAGGCCTGGCAGGTGTGGAGCAACGGCGCGGAGGAGTCCCGCGAGGGGCAGGTCCGGCGCTTCGCCGAGACCGCGCCCATCTCCACGTACATCACCTGCGTGGTGGCCGGGCCGTACCACTACGTGACGGACACCTACACCCGCGGGGACCTGACGATCCCGCTCGGCGCCATGTGCCGCAAGGGGCTGGCGAAGCACTTCGACGCCGACGACGTGTTCCTCGTCACCAAGCAGGGCTTCGACCTCTTCCACGAGATCTTCGACTACCCGTACCCCTTCGGGAAGTACGACCAGGCCTTCGTCCCGGAGTACAACCTGGGCGCGATGGAGAACCCGGGAATGGTCACCTTCCGCGAGGAGTACATCTTCCGCGGGAAGGTCACCCAGGCGTCCTACGAGCGGCGCGCGAACGTCATCCTGCACGAGATGGCGCACATGTGGTTCGGCGACCTGGTCACCATGAAGTGGTGGGACGACCTGTGGCTGAAGGAGTCCTTCGCGGACTTCATGGGATCCTTCGGGCTCGTCGAGGCCACCCGCTTCGACCAGGCGTGGGTCACCTTCGCCAACAGCCGCAAGGCGTGGGCGTACCGGGCCGACCAGCTCCCCTCCACCCACCCGGTCACGGCCGACATCCGTGACCTGGAGGACGCCAAGCTGAACTTCGACGGGATCACGTACGCCAAGGGCGCCGCGGTCCTCAAGCAGCTCGTGGCGTACGTGGGCCGGGAGGCGTTCCTGGACGGCGCGCGGCGCTACTTCAAGGCCCACGCCTACGGCAACACCACCCTGGACGACCTGCTGTCGGTGCTCGGGGAGGTCTCCGGGCGGGACATGGCCGAGTGGTCGCGGGCCTGGCTCCAGACGGCCGGCGTGAACGCGCTCACCCCGGTGGTCACCACGGACGCGGACGGCCGGATCACCGAACTGGCGGTGCTCCAGGAGGGTGACGAGCTGCGCCCGCACCGGGTCTGCGTGGGCCTGTACCGGATCGAGGCGGGCACGCTGGTGCGCTACGCGCGGGCCGAGGCGGACGTGGCCGGGGCGCGGACGGTGGCCGCGGAACTGGCCGGGCTGGACCGTCCCGACCTGGTCCTGGTCAACGACGAGGACCTCACCTACTGCAAGATCCGCTTCGACGAGGCCTCCCTGGAGACGCTCCGCGGCCACCTCGGCGACCTCACGGACCCGTTGGCGCGGGCCCTGTGCTGGTCGGCGCTGTGGAACCTGACGCGCGACGCGCTGATGCCGGCCCGGGACTTCCTCGCGCTGTTCCTCGCCCACGCCGGCCGGGAGACCGACGTCGGCGTGCTCCAGATGCTGCACGGGCAGGCGCTGAGCGCGGTCACCCACTACGCGGCGGACGGGCGGCGCGAGCAGAGCGGCCGGGACCTGGCGGCGGGTGCCCTGCGCGAGCTGCGGCTGGCCGAGCCGGGGTCGGAGCACCAGCTGACCTGGGCCCGGTTCTTCGCGGCGAGCGCCGCGACCGAGGGCGACTTCCAGCTGCTGCTGGGCCTGCTCGACGGGACGGCCCGGATCGACGGACTGGACGTCGACCAGGAGCTGCGCTGGGACTTCCTGCTGCCGCTGGCGGCACACGGGTCGGTGGACGAGGGCGTGCTGGGCGCCGAACTCGCCCGCGACGACACGGCGTCGGGCAAGCGGCACCAGGTGCGGTGCCTGGCGGCGCGGCCGTCGGCGGCCGTCAAGGACCAGGCGTGGGCGGCGGTCGTCGAATCGGACGCGCTGTCGAACGCGCTGGTCGAGGCCACCATCGACGGGATGCAGCAGCCCTCGCGGCGCGACCTGCTCGCCCCGTACGCCGACCGGTACTTCGAGGTGATCGAGCGGATCTGGGCGCAGCGCTCGATCCAGATCGGGATCCACGTGGTGAAGGGGCTCTACCCCATGCTGCAGGACTCCCCGGCCACGGTGGCGGCGACCGACGCCTGGCTGGCCGGTCACCCGGAGGCGGCGCCCGCGCTGCGGCGGCTGGTCCTGGAGTCCCGCGACGACCTGGCCCGCGCCCTGCGCGCCCAGGCCCGCGACGGCGCCTGACCCCGGCCGTCGGCGGGGCCGGTCTTCCGGCCCCGCCGACGCGGCGACAGGCGACGCGGCGACAGGCGAGGGCACGTCATCGGCAGTCGAACGCCCGTACTTTAGCCCCGTCTTGTCCGGATTTGCCGACGAACGTGTAACAGGCGTTAGCAAGGCCATGGCCTGAGGGAATCACCGCGTCATGAACCAGAACGCACCCCTCCCCCTGGCCCACCTCACCGCCAGCCGCCCCCGCGTGCTGACCCTCGCGCAGCTGCGGGAGCACGGCGTCAGCGCCGCCGAGGCCGCCGGGCGTCCCTGGCAGCAGGTGCTGCCCGGGGTGTTCCTCCTGCACTCCGGCCCCGCGACGAGCGAGGAGCGGCTGCACGCCGCCCTGCTGTACGCGGGCCGGCGCGGCGGCGAGGTCATGATCACCGGGCTGGCGGCGCTCGCGCTCTACCGGTTCTCCGCGGCTCCCGCCCTGCTCGGCCTCTCGCACATCGACGTCCTCGTGCCCGGCACGCGCCGACTGCGTTCCACCGGCGACGTCCGGATCGTCCGCGCCCACACCCCGCCCCGGCCGCTGGAGGTGACGGGCCTGCCCGTGGCCCCGGTGGCGCGGGCCGTCGCCGACGCCGTCGCCCAGCTCTCCGACGCCGACGCCGTACGCCGCCTGCTGAGCGAGGCCGTCCGCGCCGGTCACTGCGAACCGGCGGCCGTCGTACGGGAGCTGACCGTCGCCCGGCTGCTGAACCGGCCGCACGTGGTGGACGCGGTGGAGGCCCTGCTCGCCGAGGGCCGGGCCATCGCCGAGGACCGGCTGTACCAGCTCGTCCGGGGCTACGAACTCCCCGAGCCCGTCTGGAACGTGGACCTGCGGCTGCCCGGCGGCCCGCACCTCGGTGGTGTGGACGCCTACTGGCCCGAGCAGGCCGTCGCCATCGAGATCGACACCCGCGCACCCCGCCAGGGCGAGGACGAGGACTGGGCCGAGGCCGTCCGCAAGCGGGAGACCCTGGAGCGCCTCGGGGTGACCGTGCTGCACCTGACCCCGCGCAAGCTGCGCGACTGGCCCGAGCAGCAGGCCGCGGTCGTCCGGACCGCCCTGACGGCTTCCGCCGACCGCGAGCCCGCCGCCTACCTGGTCGTACTGCCCCGGTGAACCGGCGGGTTGGCCGGCGAGTACTCCGGGGCGCTCCAGCGCAGCCGCCCCGGATGCAGGCCCTCCACCACCGCTTCGACGGTGAACCGCACCCGGCGCTCCCCGGCGCCGCCGAACTCGGTCCGGGCCCGCCCGCTCAGCTGGAGCAGCGCGCCGCTCTCCCACTGGGGGAAGAGCAGCCCGGCCCGGTCGTCGGCGACGAGGTTGCCCAGGGTCAGGAACATCGCGTTCCCCGGATAGTCCGGCCAGGCCAGCTCGGTCGGCGAGAGCACCTCCACGAAGCCCGGCATGCCGCCCCGGTGGCTCGCGTCGGCCCCCTCCGCCCCCGCCGTGGTGGCGATGAAGAAGGTGTCGGCCGCGCGGACCGCCCGTTCCTGGCCGGGGGTGAGCGCCGGTCCGCGCCACAGGACCCCGGGCCCTTCGGCCACCAGCTCCAGCGGCTGCCGCTTCTGGAGGTACTTCGGGCAGTTGGAGAAGACCCGCTCGGCCTCGACCGCGAACCCGCCGGCCGTCACTGCCAGCGACCCGCCCAGCCGCATCCGGCGCCGGGTGCGCGGATCGAGCGCGATGGTGCCGACCCGGGTGCCGGCCACGGCCAGCGCCCCGGCCAGCGGATCCCCGTCGGGCAGGCCGCCCGAGACGGTGATCCGGCCGCGCCCCTCGGCCCGTACGAAACCGGGCGGCCCGGTGAGCATCGAGGCCCACAGCCGGCCCTCCCCGTCGGCCGCGCCGGCCACGAGGTGGGGCTGCCCGGCGAGGAAGGCCGCGGCGACGTCCCGGATGCCGCTGCCGATCGAGCGGCCGACGTGGTCGGCGAGGTCGCGGACTCCGACCCGTTCCTGCACTGCCAGCGAGCCCCGGTGGTACGTGTCCATGGCGACTCCCCTTCCTTGAGGGCCTACAAGCCGTGAGGGCCTAGAAGAACCCGCAGGTCGGAGCGCCTGCGGTCGGGGCGGGAGCACCCTCGGCACCGGTCGGCACGGAGATCTCCAGCCGGGTCCCGTCCGGGTCGTGGAAGAAGATCCCGCCGGAGGCGGCGCCCTCGCGGTGGGCGACGACGCCCTCGTGGGCGAAGTCGACGCCCAGGCCGCGCAGCCGGTCCTCGTACGCCCGGACCTCCTCGATCGCGCCGGCGGAGAAGGCCAGGTGGTGCAGTCCGGCGGCCTGCGGGGCGTACCGGTCCCGCGCCTGCTGCCAGAGGGTGAGGACGAGCTCCCCGTCGCGGCCCAGGAAGGCGAAGCGGCGGCCGTCCTCCTTGCCCTCACCGAGGAGCTCGAAGTCCAGGGCGTCGCGGTAGAAGGCGAGCGAGCGGTCCAGGTCGGTGACGTTGAGGCCCACGTGGCCCGTGCGGAGCGTGCCGACGGTGGTGGCGGTCATGAGGGTTCCCTTCAGTGGTCCTAACCTTCTAAATCGAGATTAGAGGTTAGACATCCGGGCGTCAACCGGTCACGTACCCTTGAGGGGTTAGCGGCGCGAGGAGGCGGACATGACGGCAGTACCGACGACGGACCCCCGTCCGCTCACCGGGGAGCCGCTCGCCCTCGACCTGGTGAACACGCGCTGGATGCCGGAGGGCGTGCCCACCGACCTCTTCGCCGGGGCCTTCGGTCTGAGCCGGCTGGAGGGGCTGGCCCTGTGGCTGCGGAGCACGGGGCTGGACGGCCGCTTCCGCGCCGACAAGTCGACCCTGGTCCACCTGCTGACCGCGCGCGAGGCCCTCGCCCGCGCCGTCACGGACCCGGCCGACGCCGGCGCCCGCGAGCTGATCGACGCCGTACTGGAGCACGGCCGCATCCGGGCCACCCTCACGGCCGAAGGTCCGGGCGAGCGGGCGGAGTTCGACGACCCTTCCTGGGGGCCCGCCTGGACCGCGGCCCGCGACTACCTGGAGCTGCTGCGGTCGGCGCCCGACCGGATCCGCAAGTGCGCCTCGGAGACGTGCATCCTGCACTTCCACGACACCTCGCGCAACGGCACCCGGCGCTGGTGCTCCATGGCCGTCTGCGGCAACCGCGCCAAGGCCTCGCGGCACTACGCGCGCACGCGCGAGCGCTGAACGGTCGGAATCTGTCACACCCGTCATGAGACGGAGGCCCGCGCCCCACTCCGCGCGAGGCTGGAAAGTCGACAAGTCGACTCGTATACCGCTGCGAGTCGCCCCGCCTTGCCCCGGCATGTCCCTACTGGCGGGTAGTACGCACTGGCGAGAGTCCGCCATGTCAGGTCTCGGTCAATAACAACCCTCCCCAAACAGCTGTCACTTGCGCAAAGCTGACCGGTCATCCGGCACCGAATTCCGGACCGTATCTTTCACTTAGCCAGGGATGCTGATGACCCTCGACTCCCCCAGCTCCACCACCGGGGCCATACCCGGCGCGCGGCGTGCCGCCCGCGTCGCGGCGGCCGCGGGCCTGGTGGCCGCCCTCTGCGCCACCGGCGCCGTCCCCGCCTTCGCGGCGGCCGGCGATGACCCGCGGAACACCCCGCCGGTCAAGTCCGCCGACCAGAAGCTCGGTTCGGTCGACGCCGAGCTGCTCCAGGAGGCCAAGGCCAAGGGTGACGCGACCGTCACCGTCATGGTCGCCACCGCCCCCGGGCAGACCAAGCAGGTGGCCGACCAGCTCGACGCCGTCCACGGCGCCTCGGTGGGCCAGACGTACGACAAGCTCGGCTACGTCCGCGCGACCCTGCCGACCGACAAGGCCGAGGCCGCGCTCAAGGCCGCCGCCAAGCTCGAATCCGTACACGGCATGGACCTGCGGCAGGAGATCCAGCTGCCGGACCCGCGCCCCGACGCGGGCAAGGACGCCGGCTCGGTCAAGAAGACCGCCGACGGCTCCTTCCCGGGCCCGGACAAGAACACCCCGGCGAAGAACCCGTACAACCCGTCCTTCGAGACCGGCGCGGTGGACTTCGTCCAGAAGAACCCGCAGGCCGACGGCCGCGGCGTCACCATCGGCATCCTGGACTCGGGCGTCGACGTCGCGCACCCGGCCCTCCAGAAGACCACCACCGGCGAGCGCAAGATCGTCGACTGGGTCACCGCGACCGACCCGATCCTGGACAACGACGCCACCTGGCGCCCCCAGGTCACCCCGGTCACCGCCGCCGGCGGCACCTTCGCCGCGGGCGGCCAGAACTGGAAGGCGCCCGAGGGCAACTTCCAGTGGAGCCGCTTCAGCGAGTCGATCACCGCCACCGGTGACATGAAGGGCGACGTCAACCGCGACGGCGACACCACCGACAAGTTCGGCATGCTGTACGACCCGGTGGCCGGCACCGTCCGCGTCGACACCGACCAGGACGGCGACTTCACCAACAACGAGCCGATGAAGCCGTACAAGGACGGCTACCAGGTCGGCTACTTCGGCACGGACAACCCGGCGACCGACGTCGCCGAGCGCATCCCGTTCGTGATCCAGATCCGCAAGGACGTCCCGATGGACCCCTTCGGCGGGGACTGGGTGGGCAAGAAGGCCGACTTCGTCAACATCGGCATCATCGAGTCGGAGCACGGCACGCACGTCGCCGGCATCACGGCCGCCAACAGCCTCTTCGGCGGCAAGATGAACGGTGAGGCGCCCGGCGCCAAGCTCGTCTCCTCGCGCGCCTGCTCCTGGTCCGGCGGCTGCACCAACATCGCGCTGACCGAGGGCATGATCGACCTCGTCGTCAACCGCGGCGTGGACATCGTCAACATGTCCATCGGTGGTCTCCCGGCGCTGAACGACGGCAACAACGCCCGTTCGGAGCTGTACAAGAACCTCATCGACACCTACGGCGTCCAGCTCGTCATCTCGGCGGGCAACGAGGGCCCCGGCGTCAACACCATCGGCGACCCCGGCCTCGCGGACAAGGTCATCTCCGTGGGCGCGGCGGTCTCCAAGGACACCTGGGCGGCCAACTACGGCTCCGGCGTGTCGAAGAAGTACAACATGTTCCCCTTCTCCTCGCGCGGTCCGCGTGAGGACGGCGGGTTCACGCCGACCATCACCGCCCCCGGCGCGGCGATCAACACCACCCAGACCTGGCTGCCCGGCAGCCCGGTCAAGGAGGCCGGCTACAACCTGCCGGCCGGTTACTCGATGCTCCAGGGCACCTCGATGTCCTCGCCGCAGGCGACGGGCGCCAGCGCCCTGCTGATCTCGGCCGCCAAGCAGCAGAAGATCGCGCTGACCCCGGCGAACCTGCGCGTGGCGCTGACCAGCACCGCGAAGAAGATCGACGACGTCCCGGCGCACGCCCAGGGTGCCGGTCTCATCAACATCGTCGACGCCTGGAAGTCCATCCAGCGCGGCGCGAAGGCCGAAGAGTTCACCGTCAAGGCCCCGGTCGACACCGCGCTCGACCAGTTCCTGAAGACCCCGGGCTTCGGCACCGGCCTGTACGACCGCGAGGGCGGCCTCAAGGTCGGCCAGAAGAAGGTCTACGACGTCGTCGTCACCCGCACCACGGGCGTCAAGTACGGCACCCGGCACAACCTGAGCTGGCGCAACAACGACGGCACCTTCAAGGTCGTCGGCGGCTACGACTACGTCACGCTCCCGCTGAACAAGCCCGTCACCATCAAGGTCGAGGCCAACGTCAAGTCGGCCGGCGTGCACAGCGGCATCCTGCAGCTCGACGACCCGACCACCGAGGGCATCGACAAGCAGGTCCTGGCCACGGTCGTCGCCTCCACCCCGCTGGCGAAGCCGTCGTTCACGCTGTCGGACACCTCCTCCGTGCAGCGCAACAGCCACAAGTCGTACTTCGTGACCGTCCCGCAGGGCGCCAAGACCCTTGAGGTCGCCCTCGGCGGTCTGAAGCCGGGCAGCCAGACCCGCTTCATCTCGATCCACCCGTACGGCACGGGCGTCGAGGACAGCGCGACCACCCAGTGCTACCCGAACTACGACAACCCGGCGAACACCTGCCGCCCCGACCTGCGCTCGTACGCCGACCCGCAGCCGGGCGTCTGGGAGATCGAGGTCGAGTCGCGCCGCACGTCGCCGCTGCTCGACAACCCGTTCAAGCTGGACGTCTCGGTCCTCGGCGCGGGCTTCGACCCGGCCGTCAAGGTCCTCCCCGAGGTCAAGCAGGGCACCCCGGCGCCGGTCCAGTGGACCGTGAAGAACGACGGCGCGGCCATCTCCGGCGGCACGCTCCAGGGCGGCCCGCTCGGCTCCGCGAAGGTCGCCAAGCCGACCATCGCGGCCGGTGAGACGCAGACCACCGAGGTCACCGTCGGCGAGGGCGTCTCCCGCCTCGACGTCGCCATCGGCAAGACCTCCGACACCGCCGCGGACCTCGACCTCGAGGTCTACAAGGACGGCGTCAAGGTCGCTTCCTCCGCCGACGGCGACTCCGAGGAGGCCGTGAGCCTGGCCAAGCCCGCCGCCGGTACGTACACCATCAAGGTGATCGGCTACGCGGTCCCGTCCGGCTCCACCACGTACGACTACCGCGACGTGTACTTCTCCTCCGCCCTGGGCTCCGTCCAGGTCGACGAGGCCGCCAAGGTGAACCTCGCCACCGGCGCCTCGGCGAACGTCTCGGCGAACGTCCTGGTCAGCAGCGCGGCCCCCGAGGGCCGTCAGTTCTTCGGCCAGGTCCAGCTGCTCAACGCCCGCGGCACCGCCGCCGGCCTCGGCAGCGTGCAGATCGAGAAGGTCCTCCCGTAACTCCCTCCGGGGTGTGACGGCATGACGGAGGGGCGGGCGCCCGCATCGGGCGCCCGCCCCTTCGCCGTACCCGCCCCCTCGGGCCGGGGCCGCGCTACCTGCCGATCGAGCTCAGATCCTGCGCGTAGGTGCCCACCGCGTGGGCGATGACGGGGTGTCGTACACGAAGGCGGCGGAGGCCGCGCGCCCCGGGGTGCCCGCGGCGCGGTTGCCGCCGTTGGCTTCGGCGATCTGCTGGAACCTCGCCGGGTGGCGGTAGGCCCCGCGGGCGGTGACCTCCTCGACGAGCCCGGCCCCGTGCCGGTCGCGGTGGTCGTGGGCCGTCGGCCGACGCCGGACCGGCGGCGGTGACGGATGTCCCGCACGGTGTTCTCCCCGAGGCGGGCGTTCCGATGTCTGGTACGCACTGTCCGGAAAGCGGACACGACAGAGCGGACGCTAACCGGCCTTGACCAGGCAAAACGGATGTCCGGGGGCCCTGCAACACGCCCGTCACGGACTCGCCACACCGGTTCACATCCCGGACACCGTCCGCAGCTCGGACAATGGATTGGACAATCCTCGTGGGGTCGAACGCATGATGGCCTCACGCGCGCCCGCGCCTACGTACCAAGAGGAGTCACCGTGAGGGTCGGAATCGTCGGAGCCACCGGACAGGTCGGCGGAGTCATGCGCGGCATCCTGGCCGAGCGCAAGTTCCCGGTGGACGAGCTGCGGCTGTTCGCCTCGGCCCGTTCGGCGGGCTCGACCCTGGAGTGGGAGGGCCGCGAGATCACCATCGAGGACGCCTCCACGGCCGACTACTCCGGCCTGGACATCGTGCTCTTCTCCGCCGGCGGCTCCACCTCCCGGGCCCTCGCCGAGAAGGTCGCCTCCCAGGGCGCCGTCGTGATCGACAACTCCTCCGCCTGGCGCGGCGACCCCGAGGTCCCCCTCGTCGTCTCCGAGGTCAACCCGCACGCGATCAAGAACCGCCCCAAGGGCATCATCGCGAACCCGAACTGCACCACGATGGCCGCGATGCCCGTGCTGCGCCCCCTGCACGACGAGGCCGGCCTGACCGCGCTGGTCGCCACCACCTACCAGGCCGTCTCCGGCTCGGGCCTGGCCGGCGTGGCCGAGCTCAAGGGCCAGGCCTGCGCGGTCTCCGAGGCCGCCGACCAGCTGACCTTCGACGGCGGCGCGGTGGACTTCCCGGAGCCCGCCGTCTACAAGCGCCCGATCGCCTACAACGTGGTCCCGCTCGCGGGCAACCTGGTCGACGACGGCTCCTTCGAGACCGACGAGGAGCAGAAGCTCCGCAACGAGTCCCGCAAGATCCTGGAGATCCCGGAGCTCAAGGTCTCCGGCACCTGCGTGCGCGTCCCCGTCTTCTCGGGTCACTCCCTGCAGGTCAACGCCCGCTTCACCCGCCCGCTGAGCGTCGAGCGCGCCTACGAGCTGCTGGCGGACGCCCCCGGCGTCGAGCTGTCCGAGATCCCGACCCCCCTCCAGGCGGCCGGCAAGGACGCCTCGTACGTGGGCCGCATCCGCGTCGACGAGACGGTGGACAACGGCATCGCGCTGTTCCTGTCGAACGACAACCTGCGCAAGGGCGCCGCGCTGAACGCCGTCCAGATCGCCGAGCTCGTGGCCGAGGAGCTGCGCCAGGGCTGATCCGGGCCCCGGGCGCGGGAGGGGCGGGTGCCGTACGGCGCCCGCCCCTCCCCCGTTTCACGGCCGCCGCACCTCGTAGAGGAAGCAGCCGTACTCCACCGCGCGGACGTGCACGAGGGCGACCTCCGGGTCGTCGAAGGCCTCGGCCAGCGCCTGCCGGACGACCGCGTCGGGTTCCTCGCCGAGGTCCAGTACGCGGCCGCCGAGGATCCGGCCGCCAGCGTCGTAGCGCCGGGCGACGCGCAGTGCCCCCGGCGTCCCGAACGGCAGGCCGCCTTCTCGCGGCGGACCCGCGCAGGGGGCGGCGTGCACGAACACCGGCCCCTGCTCGTCGTACGCCCCCGGATCCACGCCGGCCCCGGCCGCCCAGCGGCGCAGCGGCGCGTAGGAGACCAGGGCGATGCGCTCGCCCGCCCGGCTGCGGCGCAGGCAGCAGCGCAGCGGGGCCCCGCCCTCCGGGTCCTCGTACGGCAGGCAGGGCCGGCCCGCGTCGTCGCGCCGGCGCAGCTCGGCGAGGACGTCGGGGGTGAGGGGGCGGGGCAGGACGGCGGGAGGGGGTCCGGCGGCGCGGACCGTGGAGGAGGTCATGGCTGCGATCGTGCCCCGTCCGGTCCGACGGGGCTGGCGGGAATCGGACCTCGCGTTCGCCCGTGGATTAGTCCGGCGCGGCGACGCGGAGCGCGTGGAAGGATGGCGGGGCAACGTCACCATCAAAGGAGATGACCGCGTGCCTGGCACGAATCTCACCCGTGAAGAGGCTCAGCAGCGGGCGAAGCTGCTCACCGTCGACTCGTACGAGGTCGAACTGGATCTCAGCGGTGCGCAGGAGGGCGGCACCTTCCCGTCCGTGACCACCGTGCGCTTCGAGTCGGCCGAGGCCGGCGCCGAGACCTTCATCGACCTGGTCGCCCCGGCCGTGCACGAGGTCGTCCTGAACGGCGTGGCGCTGGACGCCGCCGCCGTCTTCCACGACTCGCGGATCGCCCTGTCCGGGCTCGCCGCCGGGGCCAACGAGCTCCGCGTGGTCGCCGACTGCGCCTACACCAACACCGGCGAGGGCCTGCACCGCTTCGTCGACCCGGTCGACCAGCAGGCCTACCTGTACACCCAGTTCGAGGTGCCGGACGCGCGGCGGGTCTTCGCCAGCTTCGAGCAGCCCGACCTGAAGGCGACGTTCCGTTTCACCGTGACGGCCCCGGAGGGCTGGACGGTCATCTCGAACTCCCCGACGCCGGAGCCGAAGGACCGGGTGTGGGCCTTCGAGCCGACCCCGCGGATCTCCTCGTACATCACCGCGCTGATCGTCGGCCCGTACCACGCCGTCCACAGCTCGTACGAGGGCAAGGACGGCCAGTCCGTCCCGCTCGGCATCTACTGCCGCCCCTCGCTCGCCGAGTTCCTCGACGCGGACGCGATCTTCGACGTGACCCGGCAGGGCTTCGACTGGTTCCAGGAGAAGTTCGCCTACGACTACCCCTTCGCCAAGTACGACCAGCTCTTCGTACCGGAGTTCAACGCGGGCGCGATGGAGAACGCCGGCGCGGTCACCATCCGCGACCAGTACGTCTTCCGCTCCAAGGTGACGGACGCGGCGTACGAGGTCCGCGCGGAGACGATCCTCCACGAGCTCGCGCACATGTGGTTCGGCGACCTGGTCACCATGGAGTGGTGGAACGACCTGTGGCTGAACGAGTCGTTCGCGACGTACACCTCCATCGCCTGCCAGGCGTACGCGGAGGGCTCGAAGTGGCCGCACGCCTGGACCACCTTCGCCAACTCCATGAAGACCTGGGCGTACCGCCAGGACCAGCTGCCGTCGACGCACCCGATCATGGCGGACATCCGTGACCTGGACGACGTCCTGGTCAACTTCGACGGGATCACGTACGCCAAGGGCGCCTCGGTCCTCAAGCAGCTCGTCGCCTACGTCGGCATGGACGCCTTCTTCAAGGGCGTGCAGGCCTACTTCAAGGCGCACGCGTTCGGCAACACCCGGCTGTCCGACCTGCTGGGCGCGCTGGAGGAGACCTCCGGCCGCGACCTGACCGCCTGGTCGAAGGCGTGGCTGGAGACGGCGGGCATCAACATCCTGCGCCCGGAGGTCGAGACGGACGAGAACGGCGTGATCACCGCCTTCGCCGTCCGCCAGGAGGCCCCGGCCCTGCCCGCGGGCGCCAAGGGCGAGCCGGTGCTGCGCCCGCACCGCATCGCGGTCGGCCTGTACGAGCTCCAGGACGGCAAGCTGGTCCGCACGGACCGCGTCGAGCTGGACATCGACGGCGAGCGGACGGCGGTGCCGGAGCTGGTGGGCCGCGCCCGTCCGGCCGTGGTGCTGCTCAACGACGACGACCTGTCCTACGCCAAGGTCCGCCTGGACGAGGTCTCGCTGGCCAACGTCACCGCGCACCTGGGCGACTTCACCGAGTCGCTGCCGCGCGCCCTGTGCTGGGCCTCCGCCTGGGACATGACCCGCGACGGCGAGCTCGCCGCCCGCGACTACCTGGCGCTGGTCCTGTCGGGCATCGGCAAGGAGTCCGACATCGGCGTCGTGCAGTCCCTGCACCGCCAGGTGAAGCTGGCCGTGGACCTGTACGCCGACCCGGCGTGGCGGGAGCGGGGCCTGGCCGCCTGGACCGAGGCCACGCGGGACCACCTGCGGACGGCCGAGGCGGGCAGCGACCACCAGCTGGCGTGGGCGCGGGCCTTCGCGGCGACGGCCCGCACCGAAGAGCAGCTCGCGTACCTGGCGGCGCTGCTGGACGGCTCCGAGACCGTCGAGGGCCTGGTCGTGGACACCGAGCTGCGGTGGGCGTTCCTGGAGCGCCTGGTCGCCACCGGTGTCGCGGACGAGCCGGCCATCGCGGCCGAGCTGGAGCGGGACGCGACGGCGGCGGGCGAGCGCCACGCGGCGACGGCCCGTGCGGCGCGGCCGACGGCGGCCGCCAAGGCGGAGACGTGGGCGTCGGTCATCGACTCCGCGGACCTGCCGAACGCGGTGCAGGAGGCCGTGATCGGCGGCTTCGTCCAGACCGACCAGCGGGAGCTGCTCGCGCCGTACGCGGCGAAGTACTTCGCCGTGGTCAAGGAGATCTGGGACACCCGGAGCCACGAGATCGCGCAGCAGATCGCGGTGGGTCTGTACCCGTCGCTGCAGGTCTCGCGGGAGACGCTCGACGCGACCGACGCGTGGCTGGCCTCGGCCGAGCCGAACGCGGGGCTGCGGCGGCTGGTGTCGGAGTCCCGGGCGGGGGTCGAGCGCGCCCTGAAGGCCCAGGCCGCCGACGCGGCCGCCGCCACCCAGGGCTGACACCCCCGGGCTGACGCCCCCGGCCCCGCCCGCCCCTCCGGGGGCCGGGCGGGGCCGTTCCGCGTCCGGAGCTGCGCCGCGGTGCGGGTCCCGGGCCGGGTGCGGGTCCCGGGCCGGGTGCGGGTCCCGGGCCGGGTGCGGGTGGGTGGCCGCTGCGCGGGGCTGTCCCCTACCCGCCCTTCCACCGTTCCCCGGGCTCCGCCCGGACCCTTCGGGGGCTCCGCCCCCGGACCCCGCGCCTCAAACGCCGGGGCTGGATTTCCGCCCCGCCGGGATTGCCCGCCCGGTGGGTGCCCGGCCCGGGTACGGGCCGCGCCCGGGTCCTTCAGCCGCGTCGGCGCCTGAGGCGGGAACGGTGGAAGGGCGGGTAGGGGACGGGCCCCGCGCAGCGGCGACGCCCGCGGTCAGGCGGCCGTGGTCTGGAGGGCCGTCAGGACGCGGGCCAGGGCGGGGGCCGATTCCGAGCCCCGCCGCAGGGCGGCGATCACGTGCCGCGTGGGCCGGTCCTGGTACAGGATCCGCACCGCGACCCCCTCCGCCCGCCCCGACACCATCCGCGGTACGAGCGCGACCCCCATCCCCGCCTCCACCATCGACAGGATCGCCGTCCACCCGGACGCCGAGTGCGCCTGCTCCGGTACGAACCCCGCCGCCTCGCACGCGCTGCGGGTGATCTCCGACCAGGGTCCGCTGCCCCCGTAGATCCACCGCTCCCCGGCCAGGTCGGCCAGCCGCAGGCCCCGCGCCGAGGCCAGCGGATGGCCGGGCGGCAGCGCGACGTCCAGGGGGTCCTCCAGCAGGGTGACCCGGGTGAAGCGGGGGTCGCCGGCGCCCGGGGCGTGGGCCGCGAGGGACAGCGCCAGGTCGACGACCCCGGCGGAGAGGAGTTCGTAGGACTCGGCGGCCTCGGTCTCCCGGATCCGGACCTCGATCCCGGGGTGGCTGCGCCGCAGGGCCGCGACGGCGGGGACGACGAGCACCGGAACGGCGGTCGAGAAGGCGCCGATCCGTACCTCCCCGGCCTCCCCGGCGAGGTACCCGGTGAGTTCGGCGTCGGCCCGCTCCAGCTGGGCGAAGACGTCCTCGGTGTGACGCAGCACCAGGTGGGCGGCATCGGTGAGCCGGACCCGGCGCCCCTGGGCCTCCAGCAGCGGGACCCCCAGCTGCCGGGCGAGGTTGGTCAGCTGCTGCGAAACGGCCGAGGGCGTCATGTGCAGCGCCTCGGCCGTCGCGGTGACGGTCCCCCGGTGGGCCAGGGTCCGCAGGATCCGCAGCTTCTTGATGTCCCACTCGATCACGCCCCCGAACCTACCTCCGGGTGACACTCGCCAGCCCGACTCCGCCGAGGATCAGCACCATGCTGAGCAGTTCGGCCGGGCCGGTGCGCTCGCCGAGGAGCAGCAGGCCCAGGCCCGCCACGCAGACCGGCTGGAGGTAGTAGACGACTCCCGCGCGGGCGGCGCCGATGATCGAGATGGCCTTGTTCCAGGCGAAGAAGGCGACGGCGGAGGAGAACACGCCGACGTAGAGCAGCGGTCCGACCGTCCCGGCGGTGGCCTCGAAGCCGCCCTGCACGTGGAGGGAGACGGCGTAGGCGGGGGCGAGCATCAGCGCGCCGAGCACGAAGGTGGTGATCAGGAAGGCGAGGCCGCCGATCTCGGCGGGCTTGCGCTTCAGGAGCGCGCTGTAGGTGGCGAAGGAGAGTGCGGCGGCGAACATCCACAGGTCGCCGGCGGTGAAGTCGAAGCCGAGCGAGCCGTCTCCGACGAGGAGCAGGACCCCGAAGGCCGCGAGCAGCATCCCGAAGGTCCGCCGGATGCCGAGCCGTTCGCCGCCGAGGCGGGCGTAGAGGGCCATGACGACCGGCGAAGCAGCCATGATCATGCCCATGTTGGAGGCGGAGGTGGTCAGTCCGGCCTGGTGGACGAGGGTGTTGTAGAGGGTGACGCCGAAGAGGGTGGCGAGGCTGACGTAGCCGAGGTGCTTGCGGATCAGGGCCCGCTGCTGCCAGGCCTGCCGGGCCGCGAAGGGGGCGACCGCGAGGGCGGCGATGATCCAGCGCCAGAAGACGGCCTGGACGGGCGGGACGGAACCGGCCATGCCCCGGGTGGCCACGAAACTGCCGGACCAGACGACCGTCGCGAGCAGGGCGAGGAGGACGCCGACCCCGGCGGCCCCCTTCTTCCCGCCTCCGCCGTCGGACTGCTGCTGTTCCTGCGAAACGGTTCGGGCGCGGTCCGTGACGGCCACCTGGGTGTCTCCCCCTCGGTTCTGGAGCTGGTCTGGATGTGCCCTACCGTCGCATCTCCGCATTGCTCAGGTCCATCGAAACATTTCGATCGGTTGCTTCAGGAGAACTGAACGGTTCCTTGGGTGCCGCGGCCGCGGGGGCCGGGGAGGTGCGGTCGGCGCGGCCCGGGAGCTGGCCGAAGACGGTGGCTCCGAAGGCGACCGCCATGCCCACCAGCTGGATCGGGGTCAGCGCCTGGCCCAGCGCGGCCCAGCCGATGACGGCGGCGGTGAGCGGGGAGAGCGGGCCGAGCAGGGTGACGGAGGTGGCGGAGAGCTTGCCGATGCCGCGGAACCAGAGGACGTAGGCGGCGCCGGTGTTGATCAGCATCATGTAGCCGTAGCCGAGGAAGGCCTTGCCGTCGAGGGCGGGCGGGGCCCCTTCGACGAGGGCGGCGATGGGGATGATGACGAGTCCGCCCGCGGTGAGCTGCCAGCCGGTCACGGCCAGCGGGCCGACGCCCTCGGGGCGCCCCCAGCGCTTGGTCATCACGGTGCCGGCTCCCATGGAGGCGGAGGAGACGATGCCGGCGATGACGCCGATGAGGTCGAGCTCAGCCTCCGCGGTCAGCACCACCATGCTCACGCCGAACGCGGCGACCACGGCGGCGAGCACGTTGCGCAGCCTGGCCCGTTCCCCCAGGAGGAGGGCCGCGAGGCCCACGACGAACAGCGGGCCCGCGGCGCCCAGTACGGCGGCGACGCCGCCGGGCAGCCGGTAGGCGGCGAGGAAGAGGAGGGGGAAGAAGGCCCCGATGTTCAGGGTGCCGAGGACGGCGGACTTCCACCACCAGGCGCCCTTGGGGAGGGTCCTGGAGAGGGCTATCAGCAGGAGTCCGGCCGGCAGGGCCCGCATCGCCCCGGTGAAGAGCGGCCGGTCGGGCGGCAGTAGCTCGCTGGCGACGACGTACGTGGAGCCCCAGGAGATGGGGGCCAGCGCGGTCAGTGCGATGGTGGCGACGCGGTTCACGGCGACTCCTCGGCGGCGGCGACCGGGAGCCCGCTGCCCCCAACTAGATCGCTCGTAAGTAGCTTACTACTAAGCTAGTTTTCCGCAAGCTACTTCCTTGCGAACGAGGAAGCGGAACTTGGATACTTCGGACATGAACCAGGCCATCAGGGAAGAAACCAGCAAGGACGCCGTCGACGCGATCACCGCACAGTGGTTCGCGGTACGACCCGACCTGGACACCGCCCCCATGAGCGTCTTCGGCCGGATCTACCGGATCGCCAGAGCCATGGGCGACGCGATGGAGCGGGTCTACAACCGCTACGGGATCTCCACCGGGGAGTTCGACGTCGTCGCCACGCTGCGGCGCTCCGGGGCCCCGTACACGCTCTCGCCCCGCCAGCTGTCGGCCACGCTCATGCTCACCACCGGCGGCATGACCGGGCGCCTGGACAAGCTGGAGAAGGCCGGACTGCTCACGCGCAGCCCGGACCCGCACGACCGCCGCGGCCTCCAGGTCACCATCACCGAGCGCGGACTCGCGCTCATCGACGAGGCGGTCGGGGCCGGCCTGGAGACGCAGGCCGCCGCCCTCAAGGGCTTCGGCGCCGAGGAGGTCGAGGTCCTGACGGGACTGCTCCGCAAGCTGCTGGCCGACGTCCCGCAGCACTAGGCCGTCCCTTGCGGGCAGCCGCGGACACGACGGGGCGCCGGAGGTCCGCCCGCGCCGGGCCGGAGCCGGGCGGATGGACCCCCGGCGCCCCGGAAGTCTTCGGGAGTGGCGCCGCCCCGTCGGGCCGGCCCACGTCCGTTCTGGTGTTACTGCTGCTTGCGCGACTTGTCGGTGACCATCACGAGACCCGCGATGACCAGGAACAGCACGATCGGCAGGGCCACGTAGAGGCCGATCGTCTCGCCAATGCTCAGGCCCGGACCCGGGTCGTCGCCGTCGTCGCGGGTGAGCGCGAGGGCGGGAGACGTCATCAGCAGCATCATCAGCGTCGATCCGGCCGTGACGGCGCCGGCGCGCAGAGCGTTCTTCTTGTCCACGGTGCCAAAGTAGCGAACACCCGAAGCGGGCGCGCGCCCGGGGGTGCCGTACGGGTTCACGCCCCCTTCCGCACCGCGCTCAGCAGGGCGTTCGCCCGGGGCGAGGCCGTGAGTGCCTCCAGGGTCAGCGGGCGGCCCGCCTCGTCCGCGACCGGCAGCCGCCAGTTGGGGTACTGGTCCCAGGTGCCCGGCAGGTTCTGCGGCCGCCGGTCCCCCACCGCGTCCGGCAGCCACACGCCGACCAGCCGGGCGGGCGTGCGCAGCAGGAAGGCGTACAGGGCCTGCACGGCGGCCTCTTCGCCCTTGGTCTCCAGCCCGAGCCCGTCCAGTACCCGCAGCCACTGCGCGGTGTCGGCGGCGTCCTCGGCCCGCTCCCGCTCCGGCGGGCGGGTCAGCAGGCCGAGCCGGTCGCGCAGTTCGACGTGCGCCCCGGCCAGTTTCGCCGCGCTGGGCGGCAGGTCGTGTGTGGTGGCGGTGGCCAGGCAGTCCTCCCGCCAGGCCCCGGGCGGCAGCGGATCGCCGTCGCCGGACCAGTCCCGCTCGAACCACAGCACGGAGGTGCCCAGGATCCCGCGCCGGGCCAGCGCGCGGCGCACCCGCGGCTCCACCGTCCCGAGGTCCTCCCCGACCACCGGCGCCCCGGCCCGATGGGCCTCCAGCACCAGGACGGCCAGCATCGCCTCGCCGTCGTAGGAGACGTACGTGCCGTCGGCGGGCGGGGCACCCTCGGGGATCCACCAGAGCCGGAACAGGCCCATGACGTGGTCGACGCGCACCGCGCCCGCGTAGCGGAACACACCGCGCAGCAGGTCGCGGAAGGGCGCGTACGCGGACTCCTCCAGGGCGTCGGGGCGCCAGGGCGGCAGCCCCCAGTCCTGGCCCCGCGCGTTGAAGGCGTCCGGCGGGGCGCCCACCGAGACGTGCCGGGCGTGGAAGGGCCCGGTCCGGGCGTCGGAGCCCTCGGGGTGCACTCCCACCGCGAGGTCGTGCACGATCCCGACCGCCATCCCGGCCTCCCGGGCGGCCCGCTGGGCGGCCGTGAGCTGCTCGTCCGTCAGCCACACCAGCCAGGCGTGGAAGTCGGCGCGCTCCGCCGGATCCTCCCCCGCGGCCGCCGCGCACCAGGCGGCGTGCCGCTCCAGCAGGGTGCCCTGCCCGGCGCGGAACTCCTCGTAGGCGGCCTGCCGTACGGGGGAACGCGGTACGGCGTACAGCAGTTCCAGGGCGGCGCGCTTGAGGTCCCAGACGGCGTCCCGGTCGATCAGGGCGCCCTTCTCCAGCACCTCCCGGCGCAGCCGCCCGCCCCGGGAGGCCAGTTCGTCGAGGGCGGCCCGCTCCGGGCAGTGCGCGTACTCGGGGACGTCCTCGACCCGCAGGTACACCGGGTCGGGGAAGCGGCGCGAGGCCGGCCGGTACGGGGAGGGGTCGCTCGGCGTGCCCGGAACGGCCGCGTGCACCGGGTTGACCTGGACGAACCCGGCGCCGTGGGTGCGGGCCGCCCAGCGGGCCAGCTCCGCCAGGTCCCCGAGGTCGCCCATGCCCCAGGAGCGCTCCGAGAGCAGCGAGTACAGCTGGACCAGGAGCCCGTGGGCCCGGCCGGGGGTGGCCGGCGCCCGGTCCGGGGCCACGATCAGGGTGGCCTCCGCGGTGCGCCCGTCGGGGGCCTGCGCGGTGAGCCGGTGGACCCCGAGGGGCAGCTGCGCGTCCCAGTCCCGCCGCGCCGCCCCGTCCTCGGGGGCCACCCGCAGCCGGGTCCCGGGCGGCAGCGCGGCCAGGACGGCCGGGACGGCCTCCCCGCGCCACTGCACGACCGTGGCCGGCAGCAGCCGCGCGGCCCGCTCCCGTTCGGCGGAGTCGGCCAGGCCCCGGACGTCCCCGGCGGTGTCGACCGGTACCCCGATCAGCCCGAGGACGGCCCGGACCGTGGCCTCGGGGACGTCGACGGTGACGTCCTCGGCGGGCTGGTAGCGGGTGGCGACGCCGTGCAGGGCCGCGAGCCGGGCGAGGTCGTCCATGGAGCTCCCTTGTCGTGGGGTGGGGCGGCCCGCCCGGTGCCCTAGAGGCCCGCGGCGGACGGTGCGGGGGTGGTCGGCTCGCTCGTGAGCGGGGCCTCCTCCAGCAGCGGGGGTTCGCTGGTCAGCGGCGCGTACGCGGAGCCGGCCAGCGGGGGCTCGCTGGTGAGGGGGCCCTGCGCCGGCCCGGACGGGGCGGGCAGGTGGGCGAGCGGGGCGTGGGCGCGGTCGGTGGTTCGGGCGGCGGTGGTGCGGGCGGCGGTTCGGGCGGCGGTTCGGGCGGCGGTTCGGGCGTTCATGGGAGCACTCCTTCGTGCGGGTCCGTCGGACGCGCCCATGCAACACCCCCGGTGAACACCGCAGCCATACCCAGTCGGAGGCATCGCATTCCTGGCGGATCCAGGTCAGATCACCCGCCCCGATTGACACTTCAGCCGCACGGGTGGTGGGCTCTGGCTCGTTCGTACGGGCGGGGGACGACTCGGGACGGGGAGGCTCCGTGCAGCTCAGGGGCAGGAAGCGGAGCACCGCGGCGGCGGTCGCCGTCATCGGGAGCCTGCTGGGCGGGGCGGTCGCCGCGACCCCGCAGGGCATCACCGCCACGCCGAAGACCTCCGGTACGCCGCGTTCCGACGGCGGCTCGGCCGCCGCTTCCGCCGCGGTCCCCGTACCGTTGCTCGACCCGGGCTCCGATCCGCCGCGAACCGCCGCCGAGGGGCCCGCCGTGTGGCCCCGGCCGCAGTCGGCGGTCGCCGATCCGGGACGGGAGCTGCCGGTGGGGGCGGAGGCCGTGCTGGTCGCGCCGCACGACGTGGACCCGTACGCCGCCGAGGTGGTGCGCACCGCCCTGCGCGGGGCGGGCGTACGGACCCTGCACGAGCGGACCCCCGGGGCCGCGCTGCCCGAACGGGCCCTCGTCGTACGGCTCCAGGGGCCCGACGCCGAGGCCGCGCTGCGCTCCCTCGGTGCGGCCGCCGCCGGCGACCTGCCCGACGGCGGGTACCGGCTGGCGGTGGGCCGCACCGGCGGCCGGGACACGGTCGCGCTGGCCGGGGTGGGCGAGGACGGGCTGTTCCACGCCGCGCAGACGCTGCGTCAACTGCTGGCGGCCGGGCCCGGGAAGGTGCCCGGGATGCTGGTGCGCGACTGGCCGATCGCCCCCGTGCGCGGGGTCACCGAGGGGTTCTACGGGCAGCCCTGGTCGCGGGAGCAGCGGCTCGCCCAGATCGACTTCCTGGGCCGCACCAAGCAGAACCGCCTGCTGCTGGCCCCCGGCGACGACCCGTACCGCACGACGGGCTGGCGCGACCCCTACCCGCCGGAGCGGCAGGAGGAGTTCCGGGCCCTGGCGGAACGGGCCCGCGCCAACCGGGTCGTCCTCGGCTGGGCGGTGTCCCCGGGGCAGTCCATGTGCCTGGCCTCGGCGGACGAGCGGGCGGCGCTGCTGCGCAAGGTGGACGCCATGTGGGAGCTGGGTTTCCGGGCCTTCCAGCTGCAGTTCCAGGACGTCAGCTACACGGAGTGGGGCTGCCGGGCCGACCGGGTCCGCTACGGCACGGGTCCCGCGGCGGCGGCGAAGGCGCACGCGGAGGTCGCGGGCGAACTGGCGGCGCACCTGGCCGCCCGGCACCCGGGGGCCGCACCGCTGTCGCTGCTGCCGACCGAGTACTTCCAGGACGGCGCCACCACCTACCGGACGGCGCTGGCCGGCGCGCTGGACCCCCGGGTGGAGGTGGCCTGGACGGGCGTGGGCGTGGTGCCGCGCACCATCACGGGCAAGGAGCTGGCCGGAGCCCGGTCCGCGCTCGGGCACCCGCTGGTCACCATGGACAACTACCCGGTCAACGACTGGGACCCGGGCCGCATCTTCCTCGGCCCCTACGCGGGCCGCGACCCGGCGGTGGCCGGAGGCTCGGCCGGGGTGCTGGCCAACGCCATGGAACAGGGCACGCTGTCGCGGATCCCGCTGTTCACGGCGGCGGACTACGCCTGGAACCCGCGCGGCTACCGGGCCGGGGAATCCTGGGCCGCGGCCGTGCGCGAACTGGCGGGCCCCGACCGGCGCACCCGCGAGGCGCTGGCCGCCCTGGCCGGCAACACCGCCTCCTCGGGGCTCAAGCTGGAGGAGTCCGCGTACCTGAAGCCGCTGGTGGAGGAGTTCTGGCGGGCCCGCGCCACCGGTGACCCCAAGGCGGGCGAGCGGCTGCGGGCGGCCTTCACCGTGCTGCGGGAGGCCCCGGCCCGGCTGCCCTCGTACGCCGCCGAGGCGGGCCCCTGGCTGGAGCGGCTCTCGCGCTACGGGGCCGCGGGCGAGCTGGCCGTGGACCTGCTGCGGGCCGAGGCCCGCGGCGACGGCGCCGCCGCCTGGCAGGCCTCTCGGGAACTGGACGCGGCACGGCGGGCCCTGGCCGAGAAGGGCGGGGCCCGGGTGGACACCTCCGTGCTGGACCCCTTCCTGAAGAGGGCGGCCGAGGAGTCCGACGGCTGGACGGGCGCGGCCCGCCGGGAGGGCACCGTGGAGCACGCGCCCGGCTCCTGGACGGTCCGGCTGGACTCCGCGCGCCCGCTGTCCGCGGTCACCGTCATGACGGACCCGCCGGCCGCCGACGCGCGGGGCGCGGTGGTGGAGGTGCGGGTGCCGGGCGAGGGCTGGCGCCGGATCGGCGAGGCGACCGTCTCCGGGTGGACCCAGGCCGACGCGGCCGGGGTGCGCGCCGACGCCGTGCGGCTGTCGTGGACGGGCGCCGACCCGGTGGTCCACGCGGTGGTGCCGTGGTTCGCGGACGGGCCGCGGGTCGCTCTGGACCTGGCCGACGGGGCGCCGGCCGACGTGGAGATCGGCGGCGGCCCGCGCACGGTGACCGCGCAGTTGTCGGCGCTGGGACCGGGCGAGGTGCGCGGCCCGTTCACGGCGGCCCCGCCTGCCGGGGTGGCCGTCCGGGTGCCGGGGGACGTGGTGGTGCCGCGCGGCACGCGGGTGTCCGTCCCGCTGGAGGTGACGGTGCCGGCGGGCACCCCGGCCGGGACCTACGCCGTCCCGGTCGCCTTCGCCGGGGAGACGCGCACCCTGACCGTGCGGGCCGTGCCGCGCACCGGTGGCCCGGACCTGCTGCGCGGCGCGCGGGCGTCCTCCTCGGCGGACGAGGACCCGCGCTTCCCGGCGTCGGCGGCGGTGGACGGTTCGGACGCCACCCGGTGGTCCTCGCCGGCGGTGGACGGCGCCTGGTGGCGGGCGGAACTGGCGGCCCCGGCCCGGATCGGGCTGCTGCGCCTGCACTGGCAGGAGGCGTACCCCTCCGCCTACCGGGTCGAGACGTCCGCCGACGGGGTGAGCTGGCGCCCGGCCGTCGCGGTGACCTCGCGGGGCGGTGTGGACACCGTCCGGCTGGACGCTCCGGACACCCGGTTCGTCCGTGTCACCTGCGACCGCCGGGCTACCCGTTTCGGCTGCAGCCTCTGGTCGGCCTCGGCCTTCTCGGTGGTCCCGTAGCCGGGTCCGCGCCCCTATGACGCGGCGACCCCGATGCGCTCCAGCGCGTCGTCCGCCCCGTACGGCTGGAGGTACGGCATCCAGCGGGGATCCCTGTGGCCCGTTCCGATGATCCGCCAGGCCAGGCCGGACGGCGGGGCGGGCTGGTGGCGCAGCCGCCAGCCGAGCTCCAGCAGGTGCCGGTCGGCCTTGACGTGGTTGCAGCGGCGGCACGCGGCGACGACGTTGTCCCAGGCGTGCTGGCCGCCCCGGCTGCGCGGGATGACGTGGTCGACGCTGGTGGCGACGGCCCCGCAGTACATGCAGCGGCCACCGTCGCGGGCGAAGAGCGCGCGGCGGGTGAGTGGAACGGGCCCCCGGTAGGGGACCCGCACGAAGCGCTTGAGCCGGACCACGCTGGGAGCGGGGACGGCTCTCGTCGCGCTGTGCAGAAAGGCGCCCGATTCTTCCAGGGAGACCGCTTTGTTCTCCAGGACGAGGACGAGCGCGCGGCGGAGCGGTACGACGCCGAGGGGCTCGTACGACGCGTTGAGGACCAGGACGTGCGGCACGGACTGCCTCCTTGTACGCCGGCGGCGCGTGGCTCGCGCCGGGACGATCTGCTCTCCAGTCTCCCCTTACGGCTGGTCGAAGCGCCACCACGCGCCCGTAACGGGTCCGAGGTGTTTTCGACCACACCCCCTGTCATCCCCCGGCGCGTCGGGGCTCTCCCTCGAACACGACAACGGCGTCGGGCCCGTGCCCCGTTAGTGTGGTTGGTCTGTCCCGCACCCACGTCCCGCGGGCAGACCGCTATGCCTGGAGGTTCCCCGCCGTGCCCTCGCCCGCCACCCTGCTCCCGTTGGCAGCGAACACCACCGACGACGCCGCCGAGAGCGTGACCAACGCCGCGAGCTTCATCGAGGAGAACTGGGCCACCTGGCTGAGCATCGGCCTGCGCATCCTGCTGATCGTCGTGATAGCGGCGCTGCTGCGTTCGGTGGTCCGCAAGGCCCTGACCAAGCTCATAAGCAGGATGAACACCAGCGCCGAGGCCGTCGAGGGCACCGCGCTGGGCGGGCTGCTGGTCAATGCCGAGCGGCGGCGCCAGCGGTCCGAGGCGATCGGTTCGGTGCTGCGGTCGGTGGCCTCGTTCCTGATCCTCGGCACGGCGGCGCTGATGGTGCTGGCCGCCCTGAAGATCGACCTGGCCCCGCTGCTGGCGAGTGCCGGTGTGGCGGGTGTCGCGATCGGTTTCGGCGCCCGCAACCTGGTGACGGACTTCCTCTCCGGCGTGTTCATGATCATGGAGGACCAGTACGGCGTCGGCGACAAGATCGACGCCGGGGTGGCCTCCGGCGAGGTGATCGAGGTCGGACTGCGCGTGACGAAGCTGCGCGGCGACAACGGTGAGATCTGGTACGTCCGCAACGGCGAGATCAAGCGGATCGGCAACCTCAGCCAGGGCTGGGCCACCGCCGGCGTGGCCGTGCAGGTCAAGCCGACGGAGAACCTCGCGCACATCCGCCGGGTGGTCCAGGGTGTCGCGGACTCGCTGGCGAAGGAGTCCCCGTGGGACGAGCGCCTGTGGGGGCCGGTGGAGGTGCTGGGCCTGGACGAGGTGCTGCTGGCCTCGATGACGGTGAAGGTGTCGGCGAAGACCATGCCGGGCCAGCAGTTCGCCGTGGAGCGCGAGCTGCGCTGGCGGATCAAGGAGGCGTTCGACGCCGCGGGCATCCGGATCATCGGCGGTCTGCCGGACTCCTCCGAGCCGGAGGAGAGCCCGGACCCGGCCGCCTCCGTCGCCCCGCCGTCGGCGCTGGCCAACCCCTCCTCCCCGCAGTCCATGGCCACCAACCCGATCCCGGCGCCGGCCTCGCCCGGCAACCCCCGGATCTCCAAGTAGCCCTTCACGCACCTCACGTACCTCACGCCCCTCACCCTCCACCCGCTGCCCCGCCGGTCACCACCGGCGGGGCAGCGGCGTCCGCACACCCGGTTCGGCACACCCCCCGCACCACCCCGGCACCGCCCCGAGACCGCCCCCGGCACCGCCATTGACACGGCTCAGACGCCAATAGGAAACTTACCTAACAGTTCACCTCGGTGAGGGAGACCCAGCCCCATGCCCGCCGCCACGCCCGGAACCCCCAGCCTGCTGCGCGCCATGAACGACCGCGCCGCCCTGGAGCTGCTGCTGACCCACGGCCCGCTCTCCCGGACCCGGATCGGGCACCTGACCGGCCTCTCCAAGCCCACCGCCTCGCAGTTGCTCGCCCGTCTGGAGGCCGCCGGGCTGGTCGTGGCCACGGGCACCGACGGCGGCCGCCCCGGGCCGAACGCCCAGCTCTACACCCTCAACGCCCGCGCGGCGCACGTCGGCGGGCTCGACGTGACCCCCGAGGGGGTGGTCGCGGCCGTCGCCGATCTGAGCGGCACCGTCGTCGGCTGCTTCGAGCTGCCCTACGCCGAGGGCGCCGAAGCCGTCGCACAGGTCACCGCGGCCCTCGACGGAGCCGTCGCGGCCGCCGGACTCCACCGCGAGGACCTGCACCGCCTCGTCATCGCCACCCCGGGCGCCTTCGACCCGCAGACCGGCCGGCTGCGCTACGCCAGCCACCTCCCCGGCTGGCACTCCCCCACCCTGCTCGACGAACTGGCCGCGGCCCTGCCCATGCCGGTCGAGTACGAGAACGACGTGAACCTCGCCGCCGTCGCCGAGCAGCGCCTCGGCGCGGCCCGCGGCCACGAGGACTTCGTCCTGCTCTGGAACGAGGAGGGCCTCGGCGCCGCCCTGGTGCTCGGCGGCCGGCTGCACCGCGGCTGGACCGGCGGCGCCGGCGAGGTCGGCTTCCTGCCCGTCCCCGGACACCCCCTGGTCCGGCAGGTCACCCGGGTCAACTCCGGCGGCTACCAGGAGCTGGCCGGCGCCCAGGTGCTGCCCCGCCTCGCCCGCGAACACGGCGTCCCGGTCCCCGACGCGCCCGGCGCGGCGACCGGGACCGGCCCCGCCGCGCCGGGACCCCAGGTGGCCGCCGCGGTGGCCCTGCTGCGGCGGGCCGCCGCCGAACCCGAGGGACCCCACCTGGACTTCCTGCGGTCCTACGCGACCGTCCTCGCCACCGGACTCGCCTCGCTGGTCGCCGTCCTCGACCCGGAGCTCGTGGTCCTGTCCGGGGCCGCGATCAGCGCGGGCGGCGACCCCCTGCGCACCCTCCTGCAGGACGAGCTCGCCGAACTCGCCCCCTCCCGGCCCCGGCTGGTCGCCGGGGAGGTGCGCGAACGGCCCGTCCTGCGCGGCGCGCTGGAGAGCGCCCTGGCCGCCACCCGTGAGGAAGTCTTCGACACCTCCCGCTGACCCCGCACCCGCCTCCCGCACCCGCCCCCGCACCCCCTCACCGGCAATCCCACCGGAAGTTCCTCCCCCAGAGAGCGAGCACCCCCATGCCCAGAACCGGACGACGCCTGACCACCGCGGCCACCGCCCTGGCCGCCCTCTGCGTACTCGCCACCTCCTGTACGGGACAGAGCACCGGCACCGCCTCCGACGACCCGAAGGCGGACGTCACCCTGAAGTTCTGGCACGGCTGGGCCGCGCCCTCCGAGGTGAAGGCGATAGAGGAGAACATCGCCCGCTTCGAGAAGGCGCACCCGAACATCAAGGTCGAGGTCACCGGCGACATGACCGACGACAAGATCAACCAGGCGCTGCGCGCGGGCGGGGACAAGGCCCCCGACGTGGTCTCCTCCTTCAGCACCGACAGCGTCGGCAAGTTCTGCAACTCCGGCGCCTTCGCCGACCTGAACCCCTTCCTCGCCAAGTCCGGCGTCGACAAGGCGAAGGTCTTCCCCAAGATCCTGCTGGAGTACACCCAGTTCAAGGGCAACCAGTGCACGCTCCCGCTGCTGCACGACGCCTACGGCCTCGTCTACAACAAGACCGCCTTCGCGGACGCGGGAATCACCGCCCCCCCGGTGACCTGGAGCCAGTTCGCCGAGGACGCCCGGAAGCTGACCAAGCCCAACGGGGACTCCTACGACCAGCTCGGCGTGATGCCCACCTTCCACGGCTACGAGACCACCCCGATGCGCCTGGCCGCGCAGTGGAGCCCCACCTACTTCGCCGCCGACGGCAGCTCCAACCTCGCGAAGGACCCGGCCTTCGCGAAGATGCTGACCGCCCAGAAGGACCTGATCGCCGAGCTCGGCGGCTACGAGAAGCTGGAGAGGTTCCGCGCCGGCTTCGGTAACGAGTGGAGCACCGAACACCCCTTCAACAAGGGTCAGGTGGCCATGCAGATCGACGGCGAATGGCGCGCCGCCATGGCCCGGGAGGCCGGGGTCGGCTTCGAGATCGGCACCGCCCCGCTGCCCGTACCGGACGACCAGGTGGGCGACTACGGCAAGGGCTACCTCTCCGGCACGATCATGGGCATCTCCTCGGCGAGCCGCAAGCAGAACGCCGCCTGGGAGCTGGTGAAGTACATGACCACCGACACCGCGGCCGTCGTCGCCTTCGCCAACTCCATCCACAACGTGCCCTCCACGCTGGCCGCGCTGGAGTCCCCGGACCTCAAAATGACCCCCGAGCTGAAGACCTTCATCGACATCGCCCGGAACTCGAAGTCGAACACCACCCCGGCCCAGCCGGACGGCGGCACCTACCAGCTGACCCTCCAGGACTTCGCGTACCGGTTCGAGAAGGGCGACGTGACCGACCTCCAGGCCGGTCTCGCCGCCACCGACCGGCAGATCGACACCGACATCGCGAAGGCGAAGTAGCCCGGTGGCCCCGTACACCCCGCGGGCCAAGCGGCGCCGGGCGGCCCTGCGGACCGCCGCGTTCATGTCGCCCTGGCTGATCGGCTTCACCGTCTTCTTCGCCTACCCGCTGCTGTCGACCGCGTACTTCTCCTTCACCCGCTACGACGGCTTCCGCCCGCCCGTCTTCAACGGCCTGGCCAACTGGAGCTACGTCTTCACCGACTATCCGCTCTTCTGGCCGGCCATGCGCAACACGCTCTGGCTGGTGGTCGTCATGGTGAGCTGCCGGGTCGTCTTCGGCCTCGGCGTCGGCCTGCTCATCACGAAGATCAAGACCGGGGCGGGGATCTTCCGCACCCTGTTCTACCTGCCCTACCTGGCCCCGCCGGTGGCCGCGACCCTCGCCTTCGTCTTCCTCCTCAACCCCGGCACCGGTCCCGTCAACACCCTGCTCGACGGCATGGGGCTGCCCACGCCCGGCTGGTTCACCGACGCCGCCTGGTCCAAGCCCGCGCTCACCGCCCTCGCGCTGTGGGGGGTCGGCGACCTGATGGTGATCTTCATGGCCGCGCTGCTCGACGTACCGAAGGAGCAGTACGAGGCAGCCGAGCTCGACGGGGCCGGCGCCTGGGCCCGCTTCCGGCACATCACCCTGCCGAACATCTCCCCGATCGTCCTGTTCGCCGTGGTCACCGGGGTCATCCAGGCCATGCAGTACTACACGCAGCCGCTGGTCGCCGGAAAGGTGGCCGCCGGGGTCATCGGCGGCTCGGGCCAGCAGTTCGAACCGGGCTACCCCGACAAGTCCACCCTGACCCTGCCCCAGCTCGTCTACAACGTCGGCTTCCAGCGTTTCGACTACGGAGCCGCCTGCGTCGTCGCCCTGGTGCTGTTCGCCCTCTCCATGGCCTTCACCGCGCTCCTGATGCGCCGCCGTGGCGGACTGATCGGAGCCGGTGACTGAGATGACCCTGACCGAGAAGGCCCCCCGCACCCGGCTGCCCGCCGAGCAGCCGGCGCCGCCGGCCCGGCCGCACACCCGCGGGGCCGTCCTGCGGTGGATCGCCGTCCACGCCCTCGGGGTGGCCGCCGCCCTGTTCTTCGTCCTCCCCTTCGTCTTCCTCTTCCTCACCTCCCTGATGGGCGACCACCAGACACTCACCCGCGACCTGTGGCCCAGCACCTGGGAGTGGGGCAACTACGCCAAGGTCTGGAACACCCCCGGGTTCCTCACCTGGTGGCGCAACACCCTCCTGTACGCGGGCCTCGGCACCCTGCTCACCGTGGTCTCCTCGCTGCCCGTCGCCTACGCCCTCGCCAAGTTCCGCTTCCGCGGCCGGCGGCTCGCGCTGATGCTCGTGATCGCCATGATGATGCTGCCGCCGCAGGTGGTCGTCATCCCCATGTACCTCTTCTGGGCCAGGCAGCTCGACCTCTCCGGCACCCTGTGGCCGCTGATCGTCCCGATGGCCTTCGGCGACGCCTTCTCCATCTTCCTGCTCCGCCAGTTCCTGCTCACCATCCCCGACGAATACCTCGACGCCGCCCGGGTCGACGGCTGCGGCGAGCTGCGCACCCTGCTGCGCGTGGTGCTGCCCATGGCCAAGCCGGGCATCGCCGCCGTCGCGCTGTTCCAGTTCTTCTACGCCTGGAACGACTACTTCGGCCCGCAGATCTACGCCTCCGACAACCCGGCCGCCTGGACCCTCAGCTACGGCCTGGAGTCCTTCAAGGGCGCGCACCAGACCAACTGGAACCTCACCATGGCGGCGACCGTGCTCGTCATGGCCCCGGTGATCGTCCTCTTCTTCTTCGCCCAGAAGGCGTTCGTCGAAGGCGTCACCCTGACCGGAGTGAAAGGCTAGGCCCGATGAAACTCGCAGTGGTGGGCGGCGGTTCCACCTACACGCCCGAACTGATCGACGGCTTCGCGCGCATGCGCGACACCCTGCCGGTCACCGAACTGGTGCTCATCGACCCCGCCACCGAACGACTGGAGCTGATCGGCGGCCTGGCCCGGCGGATCCTCGCCCGCCAGGGCCACCCGGGCGTCGTCACCACCACCCGCGACCTCGACGCCGGGGTGGCCGGGGCCGACGCGGTCCTGCTGCAACTGCGCGTCGGCGGGCAGGCCGCCCGGCTCCGGGACGAGACCTGGCCGCTGGAGTGCGGCTGCGTCGGCCAGGAGACCACCGGCGCGGGCGGCCTGGCCAAGGCCCTGCGCACCGTCCCCGTGGTGCTGGACATCGCCGAACGGGTCCGCCGGAGGGCCCCCGACGCCTGGATCATCGACTTCACCAACCCCGTCGGGATCGTCACCCGGGCCCTGCTCGGGGCCGGCCACAAGGCGGTCGGACTGTGCAACGTCGCCATCGGTCTCCAGCGGAAGTTCGCCGCGCTGCTGGACGTGGCCCCCGCCGAGGTCCACCTCGACCACGTCGGGCTCAACCACCTCACCTGGGAGACGGGGGTGCGCCTCGGCGGCCCCGACGGCACCGACGTGCTGCCCCGGCTGCTGGGCGCGCACGGCGACGCCGTCGCCGCCGACCTGCGCCTGCCGCGCGCCCTCCTGGACCGGCTCGGCGTCGTGCCCTCGTACTACCTGCGCTACTTCTACGCCCACGACGAGGTGGTCCGGGAACTCGGCGAGAAGCCCTCCCGGGCCGCCGAGGTCGCCGCGATGGAGAAGGAGCTCCTCGCCCTGTACGGGGACCCCGCGCTCGACGAGAAGCCCGCGCTGCTGGCCAAGCGGGGCGGCGCGTTCTACTCGGAGGCCGCCGTGGACCTGGCCGCGGCCCTGCTGGGCGACGGCGGCCCGTCCGTGCAGGTGGTCAACACCCGCAACGACGGCACCCTGCCCTTCCTGCCCGACGACGCCGTCATCGAGGTCCAGGCCCGCGTCGACGGCTCCGGTCCCGCGCCGCTGCCCGTGCCCCGTCTGGACCCCCTGTTCGCCGGACTGACCGCGCACGTGAGCGCGTACGAGGACCTCGCGCTCGACGCGGCGCTGCGCGGCGGACGCGAACGGGTCTTCAAGGCGCTCCTCGCGCATCCGCTGGTCGGGCAGTACGACCTCGCCGAGGGGCTGACCGACCGGCTGCTCGCACACAACAAGGAGCACCTGCCATGGGCGTGACCGGCGCGACCGGCCCCTCCACGGCCGTCCTCGCCATCGACGCGGGCAACAGCAAGACCGACGTGGCCCTGATCGGCGCCGACGGCACCGTCCTGGGCACCGGGCGCTCGGGGGGCTTCCAGCCTCCCCGGGTCGGGATCGGGGCGGCCGTGGACGTGCTCGCCCACGCCGTCGCGGAGGCCGCCGCGGCCGCCGGGCTGCGGCCCGGCGCGCCCTGCGCCGGCCTCGTCTCGGCCTGCCTGGCCAACGCCGACCTCCCGGTGGAGGAACGGCAGCTCACCGCCGCGGTCGGCGCGCGGGGCTGGGGCACGCGGACCGAGGTGCGCAACGACACCTTCGCGATCCTGCGGGCGGGACTGTCCGGCGCGGACCTGCCGCGCGGGGTCGCGGTGGTGTGCGGGGCGGGGATCAACTGCGTCGGGATGCTGCCCGACGGCCGGACCGCCCGCTTCCCCGCCCTCGGGGTGATCTCCGGCGACTGGGGCGGCGGGGGCGGCCTGGCGGAGGACGCCATGTGGTGGGCCGCGCGGGCCGAGGACGGACGCGGCGGCCCCACCGGCCTCGCGGAGGCCCTGCCCGCGCACTTCGGGCTGGCCTCGATGGCCGCGCTGATCGAGGCCCTCCACCTGGGCACGGTGGCCCGCGGGCGCATGCACGAACTGGTACCGGTCCTGTTCGCGGTGGCCGCCGGGGGCGACCCGGTGGCCTCGGCGATCGTGGAACGGCAGGCCGGCGAGGTGGTGGCGCTGGCCGTGGTGGCGCTGGAGCGGCTGGGTCTGCTGCGGGAGGACGCGCCGGTGCTGCTGGGCGGCAGCGTCCTCGCGGCCCGGCACCCGCAGCTCAACGACCGGATCGGGGAACTCCTCGCCGCCCGGGCCCCGCTGGCCCGGCTCTCGGTGGTGACGGCCCCGCCGGTCCTGGGCGCCGCCCTCCTCGGCCTGGACGCCGTGGGCGCCCCGCCGGAGGCCCACGCGAAGCTCCGTGCCCACTTCGGGTGAACCTTCGGGTGAACCCGCCTGGCGGGCGGGCGAGTCGGGAACCGAAGCGCGTGGCCCGGCGTATTGAGGGGGAAGGGGGGACGGGAAGCCGCGGGGGCGGCAGGGGGCGCACGGGGGCGTCGGATCGCCCAAGATCGGGCTCCGGGTGCTGTGGTCGGGCGCCACTACGGCCATACTGCTCCGGAGCAGAGGACCGAGGGGGAGGTCACGGTGGCCATCACGACACGCGCGGCCGCGCCCGGGAGCGCCGCCTCCGGGCTGCCCGCCGGACCAGACGCGGGGCCGCCCGCGCCGGCGGGGCCGCCGGGGCGGAGCACCGCCTGGGCGGAGGGCGTGGAGCGGCTGCGCGCCGCGGCCACGACCGAGCCGGGCCGCCTGCGGATCATCGGCGCGGTGCTGGCCGCCCTGGTCGTCCTGTTCGGCGCGGTCGCGGTGTGGGAGGTCTCCGGCCGCGTCACCGCCGCGGACGACGTGGTGGGCCGCAGCCAGCCGCTGAGCGCGGACGCGGCGAGCATCTACCGCTCCCTCGCGGACGCCGACACGGCCTCCTCCAGCGGCTTCCTGGCGGGCGCCCAGGAGCCGCGCGAAGTGCGCCTGCGCTACGAGAAGGACATCGCCAACGCCTCGCGGCTGCTGGTGAGCGCCGCCGCGAACACCGGCGCCGGCGGGGACTCCCGCAAGGAGATCGCCCTCCTCGGCGAGCAGCTGCCCCGCTACACGGGCCTGATCGAGCAGGCCCGCGCGACCAACCGGCAGGGCCTGCCGCTCGGCGGCGCCTACCTGCGCTACGCCAACGAGCAGATGAGCACGGTCCTGCTGCCCGCCGCGCAGCGCCTGTACGAGGCGGAGACCGGCCGGCTCTACACGGACTACGACGAGGCCCGCTCCTGGCCCCTGGCCTCGACCGGCGCGGGGCTGCTGGCCCTCGCCGCCCTGGTGTGGGCCCAGCGCCGCAACTACCTGCGCACCCACCGGGTCTTCAACCACGGGCTGCTCGCCGCGACGGCCGCCGCCGCCGTCGTGCTGCTGTGGCTGACGGTCGGCCAGACGCTCGCCCGGTCGGGGCTGAGCGAGGCGCGGACCGACGGCCAGGAGTCGCTGAAGGTGCTCAACGACGCGCGGATCGCCTCGCTCCAGGCGCGGGCCAACGAGAACCTGACGCTGATCGCGCGGGGCGCCGTACTGGCCGCGGACAAGAAGTCCGACAAGTACGACGTGGACTACGAGAAGAACATGAAGCAGCTCGACGAGGGGCTGGCGCGGGCCCTGCGCCTGGCCGACGACACGAGCGGCCGTGAGCCCGTCTCGCAGGCCGTGGCCGGTGTGGCGCAGTGGAAGCAGCGGCACGCGGCGGCCCGGGAATCGGACATGAAGGGCGACTACGAGCTCGCCCTTCCCCAGGTCATCGGGGACGAGCGGCACCCGGACAGCAGCGGGGCCTCGTTCGACACGGTGGACGCCTCCCTGGAACGGGCCGTGGCGCACGAGCAGAACCAGTTCACCCGGGCCGCCCGGGGCGGGCTCGGCGCACTGGGCGGGCTGATCACGGGCTCGGCGGCGCTGGCGGCCGTCGGCGCGGCCGCCGCCCTCCTCGGCATCGGTCGCAGGCTTTCGGAGTACAGGTGAGATCGATGCGGATACGGCGGACACGGACCGTGCACCGGCTGCGCGGCTGGGGCGGGGTGAGCGCGATGGCCGCCGCCTGCGCGGTGACGGCGGCGGCGGTGCTGCTGCCGCTGGCCGGGACCTCGCCGGGCACGGCGCACCGTACCGCGGTCCAGGAGCCGGCCACGATGGCGGCGGCCCCCTTCGCCCCCGCCGACACCTGCCAGGACCCGGAGGCCAGCCTGGCCCCGTCCGGTCTGGACGGTCCGACGATCGAGCGGATCCGCAAGGCGGGCAAGCTGGTGGCGGGTGTGGACCAGAACAGCTTCAAGTGGGGGTACCGCAATCCGGACGGCCACCTCGACGGCTTCGACATCGACCTGGTCAAGGCCATAGCCAAGGACATCCTGGGCAGGGAGGACGCGGTCATCTACCGGGCCATCCCCACCAGCCAGCGCATCCCGGCGCTCCAGGAGGGCCGTGTCGACATCGTCGTGCGGACCATGACGATCAACTGCAAGCGGCTGGAGGACGTGGCCTTCTCCACGGCCTACTTCGAGGCCGGGCAGCAGGTGCTGGCCCCCAAGGGTTCGCACATCACCGGCTACGACGCCTCGCTGCAGGGCCGCCGGATCTGCACCGCCGCCGGTTCCACGGCGGAGGCGGCGCTCAAGGCAAAGTCGTACGGCGCGCTGCCGGTGTCCGTGCCCAACCAGCTGGACTGCCTGGTGCGGCTGCAGCTGGGAGAGGTGGACGGCATCATCACGGACAACGCCCTGGCCGCGGGCCAGGCGGCGCAGGACCCGTCGGTGCAGCTGGTCGGCGCGCCCTTCACCCGCGAGTTCTATGGGGTGGCGATGAACAAGGACGCCTCCGACCTGGTGCGCCGGGTCAACAAGGTGCTGGAGAACTACCGCGCGGGCGGCGAGCAGAGCCCCTGGGTGACCTCCTACCGCAAGCACTTCGAGAACGTGCTGCCGAGCCCGGCCCAGCCGCCCGCGCCCAAGTACCGGAACGGCTGAGGCCGGTGTCGGAATCGAAGCCGTACGCGAGCCATCCGGGGACGGGGCGGGACGTGATGGACCGGGACGAAGTCGACCGCGCGCTGGCGCGGCTGGGCGCGGAGCACGAAGCGGTGGAGACCTCGCTGCTCGCGCTCCAGGACCACGCCGGCCGCCGGCTGCTGGAGGGCGCCGCGCTGAGCGGGGTCACCGAGGAGCGCTGGGCCGCCGCCGACGCGGCGGTCACCCGGCTGTGGACGTACTTCGACGCCTACAGCGGGGCCCTGGCCGCGGCCCGGGAGATCCGGGAGCGGCGCCGCTGGCCCACCCGGGAGGACCTGGCCGAGCTGACCGAGCGGCTGCGCGGTCCCGGAGTGGTGATCGCCGGGGCCGGAGCCGGGGGCGCCGCGCTCGCGGAGCGGTTCTCGCTGGCCGAGCTGGTGGCCCGGATGAACGAGCTGTACGCCGGCTCGCTGGACGTGGTGGTCGCCGCCGACTCGGTGTGGTCGGCGCTGCCCGCGCGGATCGACCTGCTCGGTGCCGAACTGCACCGCACGCGCGCGCTCGCGCACTCGGTGGGGGTGCGGCCGGGCGAACACCCTTCGGGGGACGACCTGGAGGAGATCACCATCGAGCTCGTGGAGCTGCGCGCGCGGGTGATCGCGGACCCGCTGGGGTTCTGGATCCCGGTGGCGGGGAGCTCCGCCCCCGGCGGCGGCCGGCCCGACACCGGCCGTTACGACCGGGCGGCCCGCGCGCTGGACGACGTACGCCGTGAGGTGGAGGCGGTGCTGACCGTGCGGCAGGACGCTGAGGCGCGGCTGATCGGCGTGCGGGACGTGCTCTCGCGGGCCGACCGGACCCTGGCGGAGGCGCGGACGGCGCGCGGCGAGGTACTGGCGAAGATCGCGGCGTCCGAGGTCCCGGCGGTCAGCGGTCCGCCGACGGCCCTGCAGGAGCAGTTGGCGGCGGCGGCCGAGTACCGGCGGCGGTCCCAGTGGCACCGGCTGTCGCCGCTGCTGGACTCCCTGGAGGACCGGGCCGACGAGGAACTCCGACGGGCCCGCGAATCGTTGACCGCGGTGACGGCCCCGCTGGCGGTGCGGGCGGAACTGCGCGGCCGGCTGGACGCGTACAAGGCGAAGGTGGCCCGGCACGGCATGGCGGAGGACCCGCTGCTGATCGAGCGGTACGACGCGGCACGGCGGATGCTGTGGAGCGCGCCGTGCGACCTGCGCGCCGCCGAGCAGGCCGTCCTGCGCTACCAGAGGGCGACGGCCGAGACACTGGTGCCCGGGCAGCCCCTGCCGGAGGACCACCGGCCCGCCGGGCCGGGGGAGGAGGACGCGTGAGCCTGATCGGAACGCCGTGCGTGCGTCCCGGCTGCCCGGGGACGTACGAGGACATGGGCGGCGGGGAAGTCTACTGCGACACCTGCGGGCTCGCGCCCGTCGGCGCGGTCGCGGCGGGCGCGGAAGAGCTGGTGTCGCCGCCGACGGGGATGACGAGCGCCGCCCGGCACGGGGATCCCCGGGGGTCGGCGGGCTCGCGCGGTTCGGGCCGCTCCTCGGCGTCGGCGCGCTCCTCGCGGTCCTCGCGCTCCTCGTCCTCGCGCCGTTCGGTGTCGGGGCGGCTCTCGCGGTCCCTGACGGGCGCCGCGTCCACCCGTTCGGTCTCGGTGCGCAGTTCGGGCTCCTCCGCCCCGTCCTCGGGGCGCGGCAGGCTGGGCGCCGGGCTGGTCACCATGCCGGAGGTGCCGCGTCCCGATCCTTCGGCGGCGGTGCTGGAGAACCCGGAGGTGCCGGAGCGCAAGCGGTTCTGCTCCCGTTCGGACTGCGGGGCGCCGGTGGGCCGCGCGCGCGGCGACCGGCCGGGCCGGACGGAGGGGTTCTGCACCAAGTGCGGGCACCCTTACTCCTTCGTGCCGAAGCTGCGTTCCGGCGACGTGGTGCACGGCCAGTACGAGGTGGCGGGCTGTCTGGCCCACGGCGGCCTGGGCTGGGTCTACCTGGCGGTGGACCGGGCGGTCTCGAACCGGTGGGTGGTCCTCAAGGGCCTGCTGGACACCGGCGACCAGGACGCGATGGAGGCGGCGATCTCCGAGCGCCGCTTCCTGGCGGAGATCGAGCACTCCAACATCGTGCGGATCTACAACTTCGTGGAGCACCTGGACCAGCGGACGGGTTCGCTCGACGGGTACATCGTCATGGAGTACGTGGGCGGCAAGTCGCTGAAGGAGATCGCGAACGAGCGGCGCCGGCCCGACGGACGGCGGGACCCGCTGCCGGTGGAACAGGCGTGCGCGTACGGGATCGAGGCGCTGGAGGCCCTCGGCCACCTGCACAGCAGGAACCTGCTGTACTGCGACTTCAAGGTCGACAACGCCATCCAGCAGCAGGACCAGCTGAAGCTGATCGACATGGGCGCGGTCCGGCGGATGGACGACGACGAGTCCGCGATCTACGGCACGGTGGGCTACCAGGCACCCGAGGTGGCGGAGCTGGGCCCCTCGGTGGCCTCGGACCTGTACACGGTGGCGCGCACCCTGGCGGTGCTGACCTTCGACTTCCAGGGCTACACGAACGTGTTCGTGGACTCGCTGCCGGACCCGGAGCACATCGAGGTCTTCGGCCGGTACGAGTCCTTCTACCGGCTGCTCGTACGGGCGACCGACCCGGATCCCGGGCGGCGGTTCGCCTCCGCGCAGGAGATGGCGGACCAGCTGACGGGTGTGCTGCGGGAGGTGGTCGCGCTCCAGACGGGGCGGCCGCGGCCGCAGCCGTCGACCCTGTTCGGGCCGGAACTGCGGGTGCCCGACACCCGGTTGTACGCCGACGCGGACGGGGCGGAGGTGTCCCGGCTGGGCGTGCGGGAGATCCCGCGCCGCGTCTGGGGGCGCCGGAGCCGGGTGGTGGCGGCGGTTCCCGGGCAGGCTCCGCTTCCGTCTCCGCTTCTGTCTCCGGGCGGGTCCGCGGGGGCCGGGGCGGCCGGCGCGGGCGCGCCGGAGCCGTCGGGGGCCGGAGCCGCACCCGCCCCGGTGGCGGCGTCCGGAGCCGGGATCGTGCCCGCGCTCGGCACCACCGCCACGCACGTGGCGGGCCCCGCGGTACCGACGCCCCGGCGCGGGAGCGCGGCGCCGGACCCGCTTCCGGTTCCGGTTCCTCTTGCTTCGGGGGCCGGGACCGGGCGGGCCGTGGCGGCCGCACCGGCGGCGGCGACCGGGCCCGCCCCGCTCGACGCGTACGACACCGCGCTGGCCCTGCCGGTGCCGCTGGTGGACCCGGCCGACCCGAACGCCGGTTTCCTGGCCGGACTCCTCGCCTCCGCCCCGGCCGACCTGCTGGGCGCGCTCGGCTCGGCCCCGGCCGACTCCGCCGAGCTGCGGCTGCGCGAGCTGCGCGCCCGGCTCGAACTGGGCGAACTGGCCGTCGCCGGAGAGGCCCTGACCGAACTGGAGGAGCGGCACCCGGACGACTGGCGGGTGGTGTGGGCCCGCGGGATCGCCTCGCTGGCCACCGGCGACGACGAGATAGCGGCCCTGTCCTTCGACGCCATCTACGACGCCTTCCCCGGCGAGCCCGCCCCGAAGCTGGCCCTCGGGCTGTGCGCGGAGGTGCTGGGCCAACTGGACAACGCCGCCGAGTACTACCGGCTGGTCTGGATCACCGATCCGGGGTTCGTCAGCGCGGCCTTCGGGCTGGCCCGGGTGCAACTGGCCGCCGGGGACCGGGAGGCGGCGGTGCTCACCCTGGAGTCCGTGCCGGAGGCCTCGATCCACTACACCGCCGCACGGGTGGCGGCCGTACGGGCACGCCTGCGCGACCGGTCCCCTCACGAGGCCCTGCTGGCCGATCTCTCGGCCGCGTCGGACCAGGTGGAGGCGCTGCGCCGGTTCGGTCTGGATCCGGAGCGGCAGGAGCGGCTGGCGACGGAGGTTCTGGGCTCGGCCCTGGACTGGGTACTGTCGGGTAGCCGGGGTGCCGACCCCGGCCGGACCTCGTTGCTCGGCAGTCAACTGGACGAGCGGGGGCTGCGCTTCGGCCTGGAGCGCTCTTACCGCGTCCTCGCCCGGCTGGCGCAGCGGGGCGAGGAGAGGATCGAACTGGTGGAGCGGGCAAACCGTTTCCGACCCCGGACGTGGGTGTGATTGATGTCGATGCATCGGCTGTCGGGCTGCCCCGGCTGCGCGGAGCCCCTCGAAGAGGGGGACCGTTTCTGCGGCGTGTGCGGATACGCCCTCTCCTCGCCGCCTCCTGACCCGGATCCGACGCCGACCCTCCCGGTCACCCCGGTGGCCGGGGCCGGGGCGGGAGCCGGGGACGCCGGGGAGTCCGGGGAGTCCGCCCTCGTGGGCGGGGCCCGCTCCCCCGCGCCGGCGGGTCCCCGGTACGCCGCCGCGGCGGACCCGGCGGGGGCCGCCCTGGTGTCGGCCCCGGCGTCGGCGGGCGGGGTCCCGGCCGGGGACACCGCCGCGCACTCCGGCTTCTCCGGGGTGCCCGCGCCCGGATGGGGCGGCACCGACGAGCACGCCCCGACCCTGGCCGGGGATGCCTCCGCACGGCCCGGCGGCGGCCCGTGGGGTTCCGCCGGCTCCGGGCACGAGACCCCGTACGGCGCGGATCCCGTCCGCCACGACCTCCCCGGCGGGACCGGAACGCCCTCCGGCGGGACGCCCTGGGGCCCGCCCGCGCCCGAGGAGCCGTACGCCGCGGCCCCGCAGGGGCCGCCCGCGTCCGAGGACCCGTACGCGGGTGCCCCTCAGGGGGACGGCGGCAAGACCTGCGTCGCCTGCCGGGCCGGGCACGTGGACACCGACGGGTACTGCGAGCACTGCGGCCACGCGCAGCCCCGCGAGCGCGACCACGTGGAGGAGGAGCTCTGCAGCGTCGCCGCGGTCAGCGACCGCGGACTGCGCCACCACCGCAACGAGGACTCCTTCGCCGTCGCGGCCACCGCGCTGCCCGACGGCTCCGCCGCCACCGTGGCCATCGTCTGCGACGGGGTGTCCTCCGCGAGCCGCCCCGACGAGGCGTCGGCGGCGGCCGCCGGCGCCGCCAACGAGTCCCTGCTCGACGCCCTCCCCCGCGGCACCCACCCGTCGGAGGCCATGCACGGGGCGATCCTGGCGGCGGCCGCCGCCGTGAACGCCCTCGCCCCGGAGACCCCCGGCGCGCAGAACGCCCCGGCCTGCACCCTGGTCGGCGCCGTCGTCAGCGGCGGGGTCCTGACCATCGGCTGGGTCGGCGACAGCCGCGCCTACTGGGTCCCGGACGACCGGGCCGCCCTGCCGCGCCGCCTCACCGAGGACGACTCCTGGGCCGCGCAGATGGTGGCGGCGGGTCTGATGGGCGAGGCCGAGGCGTACGCCGACGTCCGCGCCCACGCCATCACCGGCTGGCTCGGGGCCGACGCCTACGACCTCGACCCGCACACGGCCAGCTTCCGGCCCGACCACCCCGGTGTGGTCGTGGTCTGCACGGACGGCCTGTGGAACTACGCCGAGTCCGCGACGGACATGGCCCAGATCCTCCCCCCGGACGCCGCGGCCCGCCCCCTGCACAGCGCGCAGGTGCTGGTCGGGCACGCCCTCGACGGGGGCGGGCACGACAACATCACCGTCGCCTTGGTGCCCTTCGCCGCGGAACCGGAAGCAGTACAGGAAGCCGAAGCGGAAGCGGAACCGGAAGCGCCGGCGCGAACGGAGACGGAACCGCGCAGCGAGGCCTGATCCGCCCTCCCCCAGCCAGCCCCGAGGAGTCCTGTCGATGGCGAACTTCGCCAAGCCGAGCGCCCCGCGCTTCAGCGTGGAGGTGTACCAGAACGAGTTCCTTCCCGCGGGCGGGCGGGACGTGCACGCCATCGTGACCGTCACCTCCACCGGCGGCGCCACCGCCACCCGTGCCCTCGGCCAGGACGCGGCCGTCGTGATCATGGTGGACTGCTCCGGCTCGATGGAGTACCCGCCGGACAAGATGCGCGGCGCACGCGAGGCCACCGCCGCCGCGATCGACACCCTCCGCGACGGAACCGCCTTCGCCGTGATCGCCGGTACCCATGTGGCGAAGGAGGTCTACCCCGGCCAGGGCCGCCTCGCCACCGCCGGTCCGGACAGCCGCGCACGGGCCAAGGAGGCCCTGCGCGGCCTCGGCGCGGGCGGCGGCACCGCCATCGGCACCTGGCTCCGGCTGGCCGACGGCCTGCTGCGGCAGTCCACCGCCACCATCCGGCACGGCGTCCTGCTCACCGACGGCCGCAACGAGCACGAGGAACCGGCCGTGCTGCGCGCCACCCTCGACGCCTGCGCCGGCCGCTTCACCTGCGACGCCCGCGGGGTGGGCACCGACTGGGAGGTGAAGGAGGTGACCGGGATCGCGCACGCGCTGCTCGGCTCCGCCGACATCGTCGCCGACCCGGCCCACCTCGCCCAGGACTTCACGCGCATGATGGAGAACGCCATGGGCAAGGAGGTCGCGGACGTCGCGCTGCGCCTGTGGACCCCGGTCGGCGTGGAGATCCAGTACGTCAAGCAGGTCTCGCCGTCCGTGCACGACCTCACGGACCGCCGTACGGGGGCGGGTCCCCGCGCCGGGGACTACCCGACCGGTTCCTGGGGCGACGAGTCCCGCGAGTACCACGTGTGCGTCCGGGTGCCCGGCGCCTCCGTCGGCCAGGAGATGCTGGCCGCCCGCGCCTCGCTGGTGCTTCCCGGTCCGTCGGGAGAACCGCGGCCCCCGCTCGCGCAGGGTCTGGTGCGGGCCGTGTGGACCGACGATCTGGCCGCCTCGACCGCCATCAGCCCGCAGGTGGCGCACTACACAGGGCAGGCGGAGCTCGCGCAGGCTATCCAACAGGGCCTGGAAGCCCGCAAAATGGGTGATGTCGACGGCGCCACGGCCAAACTGGGTCGTGCCGTGCAGCTGGCCAGCGTCTCCGGGAACGCGGACACTGCCAGACTGCTGGCGAAGGTGGTGGATGTCGTGGATGCCGTGGCGGGTACTGTGCGGCTGAAGGCGAAGGTCGCCGATGCCGACGAGATGACCCTTGAAACGCGTTCGACGCAGACCGTCCGAGTGAAGAAGACCTGAGAAGACCTGACGCCTTGACGCAGGGAGAAGGGGGAAGCGCCGCGATGCCGACCTGCCCGAACGGGCACCAGTCCGCCTCCGACGACTGGTGCGAGGTCTGCGGCCACCGCATGGCTGCCCCTACGGGCACCCCCGCGGCGCCCTCCTACGGCTACGGCTACCCTCCCACCTCGGGTGAGCCGACCGCCCAGGCCGAGCTGTGCCCGCAGTGCCGGACCCCGCGCGAGGCCATGGCGCCGTTCTGCGAGGAGTGCCGGTACAACTTCCTGACGCGCAGCGCGACCCCGTACGCCTCGGCCCCGGACGGCGGCCCGAACAGCGGCCCCAACGGCGGCCCCAACGGCGGTCCGGGCAATGCCGTCGGCCAGGGCCAGAACCAGGGCCAGGCGATCGGCGCGGGAACGGGCGCGGGCACCCCGCCGCCCCCGCCCCCGGCGCCGCCCCAGCCGGTGTACTCACAGGACCACTTCGACTACCAGGGCTCCCGGCCCTCGCGGGTCAACCGCCCCGCCGAGCCGCTCCAGGGCGAGGACGACTGGCTGCTGCCGCCGCCCGCCTCCGAGCGGCAGCCGCAGCCGGTGCAACCCCCGCCGGCGCAGCCGGTGCAGCCGCAGCCGGTGCACCAGGAGTACCAGCAGCCGCACTACCAGCAGCCCCCGCCGCCGCCGGAGTACCCGCAGCAGCCGGTCCGGCAGCCCGCCCCGCCGCAGCACGAGTACCAGCCCCAGCAGGCGCAGCAGCCCCAGCAGCCTTCCCCGCCCCAGAACGGCACCGGCTCCTGGACGGCGACGATCGGCCCCGACCGCTCGTACTTCATGGCGATGATGCAGCGCAGCGGCCCCGAGGCGGCCGGGCTCAACCTGCCCGCGTACTCCCCGGAGCAGCACCTCCCGCTCGCCGGCGGCCAGATCACCATCGGCCGCCGCCGCGCCTCGACGGGCGAGTCCCCGGACGTCGACCTGTCGGTGCCCCCGGAGGACCCGGGCGTCTCCCACCAGCACGCCGTGCTGGTGCAGCAGCCCGACGGCGGCTGGGCCGTGGTGGACCAGAACTCCACCAACGGGACCACCATCAACGGCGGTGAGGAACCGATCCAGCCGTACGTCCCGGTCCCGCTCGCCGACGGCGACCGGGTCCACGTGGGGGCCTGGACCACCATCACCGTCCGCCGCGGCCGGCCGTAGCCGCTATCCGACGGCCTCCCCCAGGGGCCACACGTAGGGCCCCTGGGGATCGTCGAGCCAGGACCACTGGCCCTCGGCGGTGACGGTGACGCCGAACCGCTCGCGCGGCGGCCGGCCCTCGCGGCGCCACAGGTCCAGCGCCTCGCGCGGGTGCAGCACGCCCGCGGTCAGGATCAGCAGGAACTGGAAGCGCTCGTTCTCCACCATCTCGTACGGCACCCCGTGCAGCGGTCCCGTGGCCCCCGCGGGCAGCGGTGAGGCCGTGGCCCCGCGCAGCGGGACGAAGTAGGCGGAGGTGTGCAGGAAGCGGCCCTCGGCGAAGTCGGCGTCCCGGACCGTGAGGGCGATCAGCCCGGTCGACAGGGGCGCCAGGATCCGCGCCCCCGGCCGGCACTGGCCCAGCCAGGCGTGCGGGATCAGCGGCAGGGTGCAGGTCACCAGGATCCGGTCGAAGGGGGCCCGCGCGGGGCAGCCGCGCGCGCCGTCCCCGGTGACCACCGTCGGCCGGTATCCGAGCAGGGCCAGATGGGCCCGCGCCGCCTCGGTGATCTCCTCGTCGAGGTCCACCGTGGTGACGTGCTCCTCGCCGATCCGGTGGCACAGCAGCGCGGCGTTGTAGCCGGTCCCCGCGCCGATCTCCAGCACGTCGTCCCCGTCGCGCACCTCCAGGCTCTCCAGCATCTTCGCCATCAGGGAGGGCTGGCTGCTGGAGGAGACCAGCTCGCCGTCGCGCAGCCGCGTCGCCAGGGGGGCGTCCGTGTACACCCCGCGCAGCCAGCGGGCCCGCCGTACCGGATCGGGGTCCTCGCCCCACAGCCGTTCGTGCCCGGCGCCCCGGCCGGTCCAGAAGTACGGCACGAAGAGGTGCCGGGGCACGGCCGCGAAGGCCGCCCGCCAGGCCGGGTCCTCCAGCGCGCCCGCGGCGGTGAGCTCCCGTACCTGGGCGGCGTGCGCGGTCGCCCGCAGGTCCCGTGCCGCCGGGCCGCCCGGCGGGGTGCGGGGTGTGCGGGGATCGCGTGGAGTGCGTGACGCGTGAGCGCCCGTGCCGCCCGTGCCCATGTCTCCACTGTGCTGCGGGCGGCCTCCGGGTGCGACCCCTCGCCCCCGCGGGCGGGCATCCGAAGTCCTAGGACCGGGGTCCTCCGTCCGGGCGTCTGAGACGATGGTCGGGTGAATGACGATCCGCAGAGCACGGTCCAGGAGACGACCTTCTACGAGCAGGTGGGCGGCGAGGAGACCTTCCGCCGTCTGGTCCACCGCTTCTACCAGGGGGTCGCGGGGGACCCGCTGCTGCGTCCGATGTACCCGGAGGAGGACCTCGGGCCCGCGGAGGAGCGGTTCGCGCTCTTCCTGATGCAGTACTGGGGCGGTCCGACGACGTACAGCGACCACCGCGGCCACCCGCGCCTGCGCATGCGGCACGCCCCGTTCCAGGTGGACGCGGCCGCGCACGACGCGTGGCTCGCGCACATGCGGGTCGCGGTGGACGAGCTGGGCCTGGCGCCGGCGCACGAGGCGCAGCTGTGGCGGTACCTGACCTACGCGGCCGCCTCGATGATCAACACCGCGGGTTAGCCGGGACGCCCCGGCCGCGCGTTCAGACCGGCCGTACCTGGAGGGCGCCCAGCCCGCCGGTCCGGCCGGGACGCCGGGTGGCGACGGAGCCGTAGGGCGTGGCCAGCCGCAGCCAGCCGCCGGAGGCGAACAGCGCCACCGGCGTGGGGGTGCCGACGGGGGTGGTGGCCGGCGGGACGGTGGCCCGTACCGGCCGCAGGAAACCCAGGGACTGGGCGGCGTGCACGGCGCGCAGCGGGAGGTCGGTGTCACCCAGCGTGCGCGACCAGATCTCGCGGCCGATGCGGTCCCGCTCGGACCGGGTGCGGTGCTGCGGGGGCAGGGCCTCGTCGCGGGCCCGGAACTCGGCGACGGCGGCGGCAACGGCCGCCCGTACCGCCTCGGGCGCGGGCAGCCCCGGCACGGGCTGCCAGCCGCCGTGCGGCGGGAGCACCCCGGCCCAGGGCGGGCCGGTGACGGGTCCGGGGACGAGGAGTCCGGCGCCGGTCTCGTCGACCGCCTCCAGCAGCTCGCCGGCGGACACGGTCACGTCCAGCGGGGTGGTGAGGGGTGCGGCGAGCCGTGCCGTGCGGACGGCCAGGACGTCGAAGGACGGCGGCCTCCCGAAGACGGCGAGCGCCCCGCCGCCCGCCCGCGCCTGGACGCGGACGGCGGCGGCGCGGTCGTAGTGCACCAGCCGGCCCAGGAAGGCGGCGAGGTCCGCCGCCTCCCCGGAGTCGGCGAAGTGCAGCTGCTCGTTCATGCCGCGAGGCGCCCTTCGGCCGCCGCGGGCGCGTCGAGGTACTGCTCCAGGAAGTGCCGCTCCTCGGCCGTGATGCGGCGGGGCCGCCCCTCGGCGAGGTTGTAGGGCACGACCACGGTCTCGGCCCGGACGTACACCGTCTCGGGAGCGTCGGCCGTCGCCTCGTCCTTCACCTCGTAGCGGATGGTCAGGGACGCGGCGCCTATCCGGGTCACCCAGGACTCGATGAGCACCGGCTCGTGCCGGTGCACGAGGGGCAGCTTGTAGTCGATCTCGTGACGGGCCACGACGGAGCCGCCCGTGAACGAGTCGCTGCCCTCCCCCGGCGCCAGACGGAACATGAAGTCGATGCGGGCCTCCTCCAGGTAACGGAGGAAGACCACGTTGTTGACGTGCCCGAAGGCATCCATGTCCGCCCAGCGGAGGGGGCACCGGTAGTGGTGTCTGGCCATGGTCTCGGCCTAACCCCGGGTGAGCTTCTTGTAGGTGGCGCGGTGCGGGCGCGTGGCGTCCGGGCCGAGCCGCTCGACCTTGTTCTTCTCGTAGGACTCGAAGTTGCCCTCGAACCAGAACCACTTCGAGTCGCCCTCGTACGCCAGGATGTGCGTGGCGACCCGGTCCAGGAACCAGCGGTCGTGGGAGACGACCACGGCCGCACCGGGGAACTCCAGCAGCGCGTTCTCCAGGGAGCCCAGGGTCTCGACGTCGAGGTCGTTGGTGGGCTCGTCGAGGAGCAGCAGGTTGCCGCCCTGCTTGAGGGTGAGCGCGAGGTTCAGGCGGTTGCGCTCACCGCCGGAGAGCACACCGGCCGGCTTCTGCTGGTCCGGGCCCTTGAAGCCGAAGGCGCTGACGTACGCGCGGGACGGCATCTCGACCTGGCCGACGTTGATGTAGTCCAGCTCGTCCGACACGACCGCCCAGAGGGACTTCTTGGGGTCGATGTTGGCGCGGCCCTGGTCCACGTACGAGATCTTGACGGTCTCGCCGACCTTGATCTCGCCGGAGTCCGGCGTCTCCAGGCCCTGGATCATCTTGAAGAGCGTGGTCTTGCCGGCGCCGTTGGGGCCGATGATGCCGACGATGCCGTTGCGCGGCAGCGTGAAGGACAGGTCGTCGATGAGGACCTTGTCACCGAACGCCTTGGAGAGGTTGTTGACCTCGACCACGATCGAGCCCAGACGCGGGCCCGGCGGGATCTGGATCTCCTCGAAGTCCAGCTTGCGCATCTTGTCGGCCTCGGCCGCCATCTCCTCGTAGCGAGCGAGACGGGCCTTGGACTTCGCCTGGCGGCCCTTGGCGTTGGAGCGGACCCACTCCAGCTCTTCCTTGAGGCGCTTGGCGCGCTTCTCGTCCTTCTTGCCCTCGACCTTGAGGCGCTCGGCCTTCTTCTCCAGGTAGGTGGAGTAGTTGCCCTCGTAGGGGTGCGCGCGGCCGCGGTCGAGTTCGAGGATCCACTCGGCGACGTTGTCGAGGAAGTAACGGTCGTGGGTGACGGCCACGACGGCGCCCTTGTACTGGGCGAGGTGCTGCTCCAGCCAGTTCACGGACTCGGCGTCGAGGTGGTTGGTGGGCTCGTCGAGGAGCAGCAGGTCGGGGGCCTCGAGCAGCAGCTTGCAGAGGGCCACGCGGCGCTTCTCACCACCGGAGAGGTTGGTGACCGGCCAGTCGCCGGGCGGGCAGCCCAGGGCGTCCATGGCCTGCTCCAGCTGGGCGTCGAGGTCCCACGCGTTGGCGTGGTCCAGGTCGTCCTGGAGCTTGCCCATCTCCTCCATCAGCTCGTCGGTGTAGTTCGTCGCCATTTCCTCGGCGATCGCGTTGAACCGGTTGAGCTTGGTCTTGATCGGGCCGACGCCGTCCTCGACGTTCTCCAGGACGGTCTTGCTCTCGTCGAGCTTGGGCTCCTGCATGAGGATGCCGACGGAGTAACCGGGCGACAGGAAGGCGTCACCGTTGGACGGCTGCTCGATGCCCGCCATGATCTTCAGGACGGTGGACTTGCCGGCGCCGTTCGGGCCGACGACGCCGATCTTCGCCCCCGGCAGGAAGTTCAGGAAGACGTCGTCGAGGATCACCTTGTCACCGTGCGCCTTGCGCGTCTTGCGCATGGTGTAGATGTACTCAGCCAAGAGAAACCGTCCGGCAGATCGATGGTGGGCAGATACACCCCATACTGCCGTACGTCCATCCCCCGGGGGAAACGCGTATGGTCCCGGGGCCCTGACCTGGGCACGGACCGGAGGGGGACCGACCGCCAACGCCGACAGCCGCTCCTCGACCCGTTCCCGCAGGTGATGGAGCCGCCGGCGCGCGACGACGGGTCGCGCGCGTGGCGCGGCCGGTTCGCGCGGATCCCCGGCTGGTTCGTCGGCGGCCGGTACGTCGTGGGGCCGGCCCCTCCCACACGGGAGCGCCCGCCGAGCCCCGGTTCCCCGTGGCGCACGGACGTCGGGCACACGTGGCTGCCCGAGCAGACCCCGAAGGCACCGCGGAACCCGCGCCCGGCGTGGTCGGCAGGGCCCCCGGGCGGCGTCGGAGCCGGCATCCTCGACACCGGTCGGGGTGCGGGGGCCGCCTGAGCGGTGGGGCGCCGGTGTTCCGGAGGGACAGGGGGCGGGGACGGGGACGGGCCGGAGGGCGACGGCCCGGACGGCGTCGGGCCCCACGGTTACGGGCCCGAGGACTTCGGAACCGACGGCGACGGACCGCGCGGCTACGGGCCCGACGACTACGAAGCGCACGGCCCCGACGGACGGGTCGGGGAGGCGGGGGCGCCGTCCGGGGGCGGTCAGCGGGGGCGGTAGACGGTCAGGGCGTCGGGGAGCGCGGCGAGCACGAGCGAGCCGGGCGCCTTGGCGTATTCGCCGTCGTAGGCGAGCGGGGTGCCCGGCGGGATGTCCTCGACGCGGAGACCGTGCCGACGGGTGGCCACGTGGAGCGGGGACCGGCTCAGCGGGCCGGTGAAGGCCGCGGCCAGCAGGCGGGGGCCCGGCCGGCCTCCGCCGTGGACGAGCCGGAGGTCGAGGAGGCCCTCGCCGACCCCGTCGCGGCGCCGGGGCGTGGGCCCGGTGCCGTGGTAGGTGCCGTTGCCCGCGAAGAGCAGCCAGACGCTGCGGGGGCGTCCGGCCAGGGTGAGCCGGACGGGCCGCTCGGCCCGCAGCACCCGCCAGGCGGCGAGCACGGCGGCCGGGCCGCCGCCGATCCGCGGGGCCCAGCGCAGCCGGTGGCGCAGCAGCTCCGGGTAGGCGCCGATGCTGAAGTTGTTCAGGAAGTACCGCGTCGCGCCGTCGCCGGACCCGTCCGTCGGGGTGATCCGGCCCACCGAGACCCGGACGGCCTGGCCCTCGGCGATCGCCCGGCAGGTGTCCTCGGCGCCGCCGAGCCCGAGGTCGAGCGCGAAGTGGTTCAGGGTGCCGCCGGGGAACAGGGCGAGCGGCACCCCGGCGCGCAGGGCCGCCGTGGCCGCGGCGTTGACGGTGCCGTCACCCCCGCAGACCCCCAGCACCTCGGCCCGGGCGGCGGCCGCGGCCAGCTCGGCCTCCAGCTCCTCACCGGCACATTCGACGACCTCCGCCTTGGGCAGCCGCTCGCGCAGCACGTCGAACCCCGCCGACCCGGCCGTGCCCGAGGCGGTGTTCACCACGACCGTGAGCCCCTCCCCGTCCGGCAGGGCGGGTACCCCGGGCGCCCGGCGCTCGTCGCCCGGTACGGCCCTCGCCCGCTCGGCCTCGCGCGCGAGGCGTCGTACGGCGAACGCCGCGGCCACCCCGAGCGCCGACCCGACCACCACGTCGGAGGGGTAGTGCACCCCGGTGTAGACGCGCGAGAAGGCCACCGACGCGGCGACGGGGACCAGTACGGCCCCCCACGCCGGCGATTCGAGGGCCACACCGGCGGCGAAGGCGAAGGCCGAGGCGGAGTGCCCGGACGGGAACGAGGTGGTCCGCGGCTGCACGGCCGGCTGCCGCAGCACCGGAACCCCGTCCAGCACGGGCCGGGGCCTGCGCACCGACCACTTCCCGACGGTGTTGATCGTGGCCGAGGCCAGCGCCAGCGAGCCGATCCCGCGCAGCGCCGCCGCGCGGGCCCGCGGTGAGCCGAGGACGGTGATCGCCACGGCGGCCCCGCCCCACAGCACCCCGTGGTTGGCGGCGCGCCCGAGCCGCGGCAGCACCCGGTCGGCGCCCGGCCAGTGCCGCCGGGCCACCGCGTCGAACAGCCCCCGGTCCCACCGCGCGACCGTGCCCCGCCAGGTCAGTTCCTGATCAGCCATTGCCTGCGCCTACCCCGGGACGACGCTCCGGAATCAGCCTTCCGCTCCCTCGGACCCCCCTGCGTCCTCCTCTCCCTCCAACGGACGCTTGCGCAGCAGGAGGACCACCATGCCTCCCAGTACCACCAGTCCCACCGCGAGCGAGGCGATCACCGGCGTGGCGGCGGAGCTGCCGCTGGTGGCCAGCCGCTCGTCGTCCGGGGACTCCGGCGAGACGGTCGCGGCCGCCTCGGCGCCCGCCACCTCCGAGGCGCCCGCCAGGGTGCCCACCGTCCCCGCCGGGCCCTGCGCCGCCGACGACTGCCCCCGCGGCCAGACGGCCGTGGCGGTGGCCGTCGCCGCGGCGTCGCTGGAGCCGGCCACGACCTGCGCCTCGGCCGGGATCCCGCTGGTGAAGACCCTCCCGACGGGCACCTTCGTGGAGCCCTGCACGATGACCGACGCCGTCCCGTCCGGGGTGCCCGCGGGCACCTCGAAGTAGAGCCTGCTCCCGTTGCCCGCGGAGTCCAGCGGCCGCCCCTCGGCGTCCACCACGCGCACCCCCATGGCCGCGGCCGCCGCGTCCGGGGTGACGGTCACGCTCTGCGCCCCCGTTCTGACCGTGACCGGCCCGAGCCGGCTGCCGGTCGGCCCCGTCACCGGGCCGGACACCTGGCCGGGGTCCAGGTCCAACGAGGCCGGGGGCTCCGGCAGCCGCCCCGCCTCCCGCTGGAGGTAGTCGGCCAGCCGCGCCGCCGCCGGGTCGGCCGCCTCGACCTGCGCGCCGTCGGCCAGCCGCCAGATGGCCACCTGGGTCCCCGCGGCGGCGCTCTCCGCGGTCAGCGTCCCGGCGCCGGCCTCCTTCGCGAGCCCGGCCAGGTCGTTGTGCTGCGGATAGGAGTGCTCCAGGACCCAGCGGATCCGTCCGGCCTCGGCGTTGCCCGCCAGGGAGCTGCCGTTCCAGCCGCTCTCCGTGTACCGGGCCTGCGGCTGCGCCGAGCCCGCGATCCCGACCCCGTAGGTCTGGAGCATGCCGCCGCCGTCGACCCGCATCTCGTAGAGCCCGGCCGGGATCTGCCGGACCGAACCGTCCCCGGCGCGCAGGACCGCCTGCCCGTACGTCTTCAGCCCGTCCAGCACGGCGCTCGCGCCCTCCGCCGCCCGGCCGGCGGCCGGGTCCGGGTCCGTCGAGGCGCGGGCCCCGGGTCCGCTGGCGAGGGCGGCGGCGGTGAGCAGGGCGACCGCCAGGGGCCGCCGCACAGACCCCCGCGCCGGGCCCCCGGCGCCCGAGCCCGGATCCGGAACGGGCCGCGCGAGCCCCCCGGGAACGACTCCGGGGCCAACGGGCCCGGCGGGAAGCGGAATCGTCGCGCGGGCCGCGGCGACGGCCGGTGGCGCGGCGGACGCGGACGGTGATCCGCCCACGGGTGGGGACGGCGATCCCCACGCGGAGGCGCGGGGATCGGGGGACGCAGAGGACGCAGAGGACGCGGGAACAGCAATCGACACAGTCTTCCCCTTCGGGCCAATGACCCAGGTGCCCGTGAGTACCGGGGAATCCTAGCCTCCTCGAACACTCAGACCACCGCCGCCTTCTGAGGCCCCATCAGTGGCGTGTCCGTCTTGACCACCCGCCGGAACGCGGCAGTTCCGCGGTTCAGGTCGTGTCCGACGGCCACCGCGTCGATGTCGGCCGAGAACCACCGCACGCCGTCGCCGTCGGGTGGGTCCTCCCGGACCCGCAACCGCCCGTGGACGACGAGGGGTTCCCCGACCGAGACGGAACTCGCCAGGTTCAGTGCCAGCACGCGTCGCGCCCAGACCGTGTAGAAGCTGGTCGCCGCATCCGTCCAGGTGTCCGTGCGCCGGTCGAAGTACCTCGGGGTCACCGCGAAGCGGAACCGCGCCGACGGGCCGGCCGGCGTCTCCTTGAAGTCGATCTGCGTCGCCACGTACCCCACCAGCGTCACCAGGGTGTCGTTCATCCCGGCAGCCCTCCCCGCGTCGTACCCGTCCGGACCGTCCGCACGGGATACGACCATGCTGGCGCGGGGCCGCCCTCCCCGCTCGGGCCTGTGGACTACTGGCGGGTTGTGGACAACTTCGTCCCCCCTGCGGCGACGGTGGCGTACTGCTCGCGCACTTCGCGGTAGCGCAGCAGCTCCGCCGCCACCGGCTCCAGCACCCGGGCCCGCCCGCAGCCGGCCGCGGCCTGCCGCAGTTTGCGCTCGGCGTCCTGTCCGTAGCGGCGCGCGGGACCGCGGGCCGCGAGTGAGCACGCCCACTCCACGAGCGGCCCTCCGACGATCCCCGCCACCATGAACAGCACCGGCGGCAGCAGCTTCGGCTCCAGGACCCCGGCGATCTGTCCGACCAGCCAGAGCCCGCCGAAGATCTGCACCAGCGTCATGGCCGCCTGCGCCAGCACCGCCGCGGGCCACCAGGTGGGCCGCGGCGGCCTGGCGGCGGGCACCGCGACGGCCGCACCCAGCGTGACCGCCAGTTCGTCGAGCGCCTCCGGCAGCCGTTCGGCGCCGCGTACGGCGGTCTCCCGCACGGCCTGGGCCCAGGGGTCGGGCAGCCCGACGACCGCTTCGTCCGCGACGGTCCGCACGGCCTGCTCCACCCGCTGCCGGGCGGTCACCTCCTGCTCGACCGGCGTCTGCTCGGAAGCCGCCGGGGTACGGCCGATCGCGGCGAGGGCGGCCAGGCCCGCCAGCGTGCGCGGGGCGCGCCGGCCCTCGTACCAGCGCCACAGCCGCAGCCAGGGCGTGCCGCAGGCCTTGCCGGCGTTGCGCCGCCAGGCCCGTTCGGCGGCGAGGCCGGCCGCGTAGGCCCCGACGGCCTCCGCGAGCCGGTCCTCGAACTCGGCGCGGGCTGCCTCGCCGATCTCGGGTCCGGCGTGGCCGTCGGCGACGTACAGGGGCCGCAGACGTCCGGCGGCCCGGTCCACATCGGCGGAGATGCGGCGGGTCGCGGCGCCCTTCTCCTGGGTGAACTGTCCGAGCAGCTCGCGGAGTTCCCCGACCCCCTCACCCGTCAGGGCGGACAGTCCGAGCACGGTGGCCCCCGGCTCGCCGTGCTCGCCGAGCGCGATGCCGTCGTCGTCCAGGAGCCGGCGCAGGTCGTCCAGGACGAGGTCGGCGGCCTCGCCGGGCAGCCGGTCCACCTGGTTCAGGACGACGAACGTCACTTCCGCGTGGCCGGCCAGCGGTCGCAGGTACCGCTCGTGCAGGACGGCGTCCGCGTACTTCTCCGGGTCCACCACCCACACCACCGCGTCGACCAGCGCCAGCACCCGGTCCACGTGGTCGCGGTGCGCGCCGACCGCCGAGTCCAGGTCGGGCAGGTCCACGAGGACCATCCCGCGCAGCACCTCGGCCTCCGAGGTCTCCCGGGGCCTGCGCCGCAGCCGGCCCGGGATCTCCAGCCGGTCCAGCAGTCCCGCGGCCCCGTCGGACCAACTGCACGCGATCGGCGCGGCGGTGGTCGGGCGGCGCAGACCGGTCTCGGAGATCTGCACTCCGGCGAGTGAATTGAAGAGTGTGGACTTGCCGCTTCCGGTGGCTCCGGCGATGGCGACGACCGTGTGCTGCGGTGACAGGCCGCGTCGCGCGGCCGCCTCGTCCAGCACCCGGCCGGCCTCGGCGAGGGTCTTGCCGTCCAGCCGGGTCCGGGACAGCCCGACGAGCTGGCGCAGGGCGTCCAGGCGCAGTCGCAGGGCCTGCGCCTCGGGGCTGAGCGGCAGGGCGGGGGCCTTGCCGCCGTCGCTGCCGGCGCCGGAGACGGCCCGGACCAGGGCCTCGTCGCCCTCGCGGCGCTCCTCGTCCCGCTCCTCGTCCCGCTCCTCGCCGAACACGTCGTCCAAGTCGTCGGGGTCGACGCCGTCGAGGCCGCCGCGTTCCCCGCGCGGCCCCGACGCCCCCGGGGAACCGGACCGCGGTCCTCCTCCTCGCGCCCCCGCCCCGCCCTTGCGCAGGCTCCGGTGGCGCGAGCGCGCGATGAAGCCGTCGTCCCAGCGGTCGTCGGTGCGGTCGCGGTCGGTCAGCGCGGTCACCGCGTCACCTCTCCTTCTGCAGTAGGGACAGCGCGGCGATCAGCTCGGCCTGCGGTTCCGGGGTCACTTCGAGCGCTTCCAGCGGGGCGAGCCTGCGGTCGCGTTCGGCGCGCAGCACCTGGTCGAGGTGTTCGGCGACCAGCTCCCCGCCCCGGTCCCGCAGCCGTACGGCGGTCTGTACGCCGATCCGTTCGGCGAGCTTCTCCCCCGCCGGCCGGGCCCGCTTGCCGCCCAGGAGGGCGGCGACGAGGAGGGCCGCGATGGCGTCGGGGTCGGGCGCCGGCTGCCGGTCGAGCCGGGCGACCTCCTCCTCGGCCAGCTCCTCCAGGACGCGCCGCCAGCGTCGTACGGCCACGCCGATGCGTTCGGCCGCCTCGCGGTCGGGCGCGGGCAGCGTCACCGCCCCGGCCGCCGGCTCGCGCCGCCAGGCGGCGGCGATGCGTTCGTCGGCGGCGGCCACGGCGCACTGCAGGAGCGCGGCCAGCGATTCGGCGAGGGAGTCGAGCAGTTCGTCGGCACTGGTGTCGAGGGGGTAGCCGCGCCATCTGGTCAGCGCGTCCCCGGCGAGTACGGCGCCCCGGTCCAGGCGGTTGCGGACCCGCCGGCCCTCCTGCTTGTACGCGTCCTCGACGGCGGACGTCAGCCGTACGGCGGCGGCGTGCTGCGCGGCGACGGCGGAGGCGAGTTCCGGCATGCGGCGTCCGAGGGAGTCGAGGGCGCCCAGCGCGGTCCGCCCGACGGCGTACTGCCGGGCGGCCGGGTCCTGGACGTGGTGGCTGAGCCAGGCGAGCAGCGGCGCGACGGCGCTCGCCGGCAGCAGCCCGCCCCCGCCCGCCGACTCGGGCAGCTCCGGCACCGTGAACCGCGGTACGTCGCCCAGCCCGGCCCGGGTGAGCAGGGCCCCGTACTGCCGCGAGACCTCGGCGAGCACCTGGTGCGGGACCCGGTCCAGGACGGTGACCAGGGTGGCCCTGTACTGCTTGGCGGTGCGCAGCATGTGCCAGGGGACGGCGTCCGCGTACCGCGAGGCGGTGGTGACCATGACCCAGACGTCGGCGGCGCAGATCAGCTGCGCGGCGAGCGTCCGGTTCTCGACCACGAGGGAGTCGACGTCGGGGGCGTCGAGGACGGCCAGCCCTCGTGGGAGGGTCGAGACGGTCTCGATCCTCAGTTCGCCCGTCACGGTCCGCTGGTTGGATCCGAGTGGAGGGCGCTTCTTGGGCGCGGGAAGCAGTTCGTCCTCGCCTTCGGGGGCCCAGACGCGCAGGAGGTCGGGGAGGATCCGCATTCCGGCGAACCAGTGATGATCATCCGGATGGCAGACGAGCACGGGGGTGCGTGTCGTCGGCCGGAGCACCCCGGCTTCACTCACCTGGCGTCCGACGAGGGAGTTGACGAGGGTGGACTTACCGGCACCGGTGGACCCGCCGACGACGGCGAGCAGGGGCGCCTCGGGCGCCTTCAGCCGGGGTACGAGGTAGTCGTCGAGCTGCGCGAGCAGCTCGGCTCTGGTCTGGCGGGCGCGCGGGGCGCCGGGCAGGGGCAGCGGCAGACGCACGGACGCGACCCGGTCGCGCAGGGCGGACAGGGCATCGAGCAGCTGAGGCCGAACATCCAAGGTCACCACATGCGAAGAATGCCCAATTTGGGACCATTTTTGAAGCTTATACGCCCTCTGCGCGCCGACCGCGACCTCGGCAGGACATCCTGGACACGGAGGACGAGTGGGACGCAGGCATAACGAGTGCACAACACCCAGGCCGACGCGGCGCAAAAGCGATGCGCGAATCGCACCTGCCTGCGATTATCGGGACCGCTTCACCGAACCTCCACATCGTGGCACGCGGGTGAAGCAACCGGGACAAGGCGACCGGAGCCCTATCCTTGACCCGGCACGGACCGCAGTCCCACCCCCACCAAGGGGCTCCAGGCCACCACGGTCACCTTCCGGCCCCCGTAGCTCAGTGGATAGAGCAGGCGCCTTCTAAGCGCTTGGCCGCAGGTTCGAGTCCTGCCGGGGGCACTCTCCGCACCACGACGGAAGCCCTCCCACCGGGAGGGCTTCCGTGTTTCCCGCGAAGGGGGACCGTCCCGCCCGACGGGGGCGAGGGCGGGACGGGGATCGGGGGGCGGGTACAGGACGGGGCCGGGACGGGCTGGAACGGGGCCGGGGCCGGGCCGGGGCCGTCAGGCGGCCGGGGCGTCCTGCGGGGAGACGCCGAACGCCTTGACCGCCTGGTAGTACGTCCAGGCGGTGCTGTCGCAGGAACCCTTCTTGACGCCCGAGTACTGCGAGCACACCCGCTTCAGGTCCGCGTACAGGGCGTCGTCCAGCCGGGACTTGTTCGCCGGGAAGGAACCCGCCGCCTTGTAGTTGCGGTAGCCGAAGTCGTGGCGGGCGCAGGCCGTCTGGAACGGGAAGCCGAACGGGTTGTCCGGGGAGGACGAGCAGTAGTCCGTGGACCAGTCGAAGCCGTACGCGGCCCAGTTGCCCTGGCTGCCGCGCGCCGCGACCCAGGCGTTGTAGCTGGACGCGCTGGTCTGCGTCCAACCGCTGAGGACCTGCGGCTTGTCCGCCGGGGCAGCCGACGCGGGGGTCGCGAGGGCGAGCAGGCCCGCGGCCGCCGTGGCGGCGAGCAGGGGAGCGAGACGAAGACGCATGGCATTCCTCCGGGCGGCGGGGGGAGTGGGGGGGAGAGAGCGGGCCGCCCGTCAACTGCGCGGCGCGGCTTGTGGGTTCACTCTCGGAGCCCGGCATATCTGCGATCCCCAGCGCACCTATAACGAGGCCCGGCGGGTCCGGCGGGACGGGCGCGGCCGGCGGTCCCGCGGTCCGGCGGGGCCGCCCTCGCCCGGTGCCCCCGCGAAGGACCGTGGGCCTACGCCGGCCGCCCGGACCGGCACTCAGGTATGACGGCGTATGCGACTTCAGGCAGAGTCAGGATTCGTACTGCGGAGGGACGCGCGATCGGGCTTCGATCCGAACACTTATAGCCATGAACCGCCGTCCGCTCGTCATCGCCGCCGCCTTGGCGGGAGCCTTCGCCATCGCCGCGCTCGCCCTGCCGAACCTTCCGCCCAACCCGGTCACCAACACCCTCAACGACCGCTTCTTCAAGGAGAAGGGCAGGCACTTCGCCACCGCCGCCGACGCGCCCACGCGCGGTGACCTGGCGTTCGTCCTGCCGAGCTGGATACCGAAGGACGCCACCGATGTCCGCGTACGGGTGCGCACCACCGGCGAGGCCCGGCTGATCCGGTTCACCCTCGGCAAGACCCCGCTCGATGGTCCGCAGTGCGCCGTCAGCGCCCCGAAGAAGGCGGGCGGGCCCCATCTGGACGCCCGTTGGTGGCCCGGCGACACGCGCTCCGAGGAACGGCCCGAGTGCCGGGACCGGTACCAGTACCAGGTCGCCGTACGCGGCAGGAAGGTCTACGCCTGGACCGACGGCACGCCCTCGCCGGGGGCGCGAATACCGGACGGACAGCCCTCCGTGGCACCGGCCTCGGCCGTCCCGGCCGGGCGCCGCTGAACCCGCCGTCGTTCCCGGCGCTCCCCCGGGTCCGCCCGGCGGGGACGGGTCAGGGCGCGGTCGGGGCGAGGGCGGCGGCGGTGGCGCGGACGAAGGCCTCGGGGTTGTCCAGCATGATGTTGTGCCCGCAGTCCGGCACCGCGACGACGGCGACCCCGGCGGCCTCCAGGGCCTCGGCCCCGGGCAGGGAGCCGTCGGCCTCCGGGTAGAGGAAGGTGCGCGGGAGCTTCAGGTCCAGCAGGAGCTCGCGCATGGTGGGCGTGGTGCCCGCGGCGAGGTGCACCGCGCTGCGGTGCAGGGCGGTGCGGCCGGCCAGCCGCATGGTCGACCACCAGTGCGCGCCGACCCGGTCGCGGACCTCGGCCCAGCCCCCCGCCAGGAACTCCTCCTCCGTGTAGGAGGCGATCCCGCTGCTGCCCGGTGTGCGGGGAACGGTCGGGACCGGGTCCAGGTTGGCGTCGACCAGCACGAGCCGGGAGACCAGCCGGGGGTGCCGGGCGGCGAGCACGATGGCCACCGCTCCGCCCATGCTGTGGCCGATCAGCTCGGCCCCCTCGGCCCCGGCCTCGGTGAGCGCCCGCGCGACGGCGTCGGCGTGCGCCTCCAGGGTGTACGTGAACGCCTCGGGCCGGTCGCTGTGCCCGTGCCCCAGCATGTCGACCAGCAGCGAGCGCCGCCCGGCCAGCAACGGGTGGGCGGCGACGGCCGCGAAGTAGGCCGGCGAGGTGGAGCCGAGCCCGTGCAGGAAGACGCGGACCGGCCCCTCCCCGGCGAGTTCGACCCAGCGGATCCGGTCGCCTTCCGACGTCACGACGGCACTGTGCACGGCGAGTTCCCCCTGGACTCGGAAAGATCAATACCGGACGAGGGTAGCCGGGCCCGCCTCCTCGTCTACCCTCATCGGGTGATCGAGTACGTGAACCAACTCGGCGAGGGCATACCCCGGACCGGTGCGCTCCCGGTGGGCGCCGCCGTAACGGTGTGGGCGCTGGACACCACGCGCGAGGTGGTCGGCGGCCACGACGTCGCCGGTGCCGTCGCGCTGCTGGACGCGTCCGAGCGGGACCGGCTCTCGCGGCTGCTGCGCGCGGGCGACCGCCGCAGCTACCTCGCGTCGCACCTGGGGCTGCGCGTACTGCTCGGCGGATACCTCGGGCTCCCGCCGGAGCGGGTCGCCCTGGTGCGGGAGGACTGCCCGTGCTGCGGCGGGCCGCACGGGCGCCCCGCCGTGGCCGGGGGCGCGCTGCACTTCTCGCTCTCGCACAGCGACGACATGGCGTACTTCGCCTTCGCGGGGGTACCGGTCGGCGTGGACATCGAGGGGCTGCCCGGAGCGGGAGCGGTGGACGACGTCCTGGGCACCCTGCACCCGGCGGAGACGGCCGAGCTCTCCGGCCTCCCGGTGGCGGACCGCCCGGCGGCCCTCGCGCGGGTGTGGTCCCGCAAGGAGGCCTACCTCAAGGCCACCGGCACGGGACTGGCACTCGGCCTGGCCGACCCGTACGTGGGCTCGGCGGCCACTCCGGCGCCGGTCCCGGGCTGGACCCTGCGCGACCTCCCGGCACCATCCGCCTTCGCGGCCGCCCTGGCCCTCCGCGCCACCTGACCGACCCGGAGCCGCCGGGACCGGCCGGTCCCGGCGCGCGGCCCGAGCCGCCGGTCAGCCGCGACATCCGGCGCACCGGGCCCCCTCGGTGCCGAGGGGCTGGGGGGCCGAGAGGCTGGGCGGCCGAGGGGCCGAGGGGCCGAGGGGAAGCGTCCTGAGGTGGAGGGGCGCGCGTAACCGGACCCGTTCCGGGCCCCGACAACGGCGCGGGCGGGCGCCGCTCCGACGACAGGGCCTAGGGTCGGGCCATGGACATCCGCCGTGCCCGCAGCTGCGCCGAACTCGTGGCGGCCGAAGGGCTCTTCGACGGTCCCGCCCGTGAGGACTGGGCCCGGCGCTTCCTCGACACGCCCGGTCACCTGATGCTCATCGCCTACGTCGGGGACGTGCCGGTCGGCATGGTCTCCGGCGTCGAGATGACCCACCCCGACAAAGGCACCGAGATGTGCCTCTACGAACTCTCCGTGGACGAGGCCCACCGGCGGCGCGGGATCGGCCGCGCCCTGACCCTGGCCCTCGCAGACGAGGCCAGGGCGCGCGGCTGCTACGGCATGTGGGTGGGGGTCGATACCGGGAACGGCCCCGCCCTGGCAACCTACGACTCGGCGGGCGCCGAGGACGAGGGCGTCTTCACGATGCGCGGCTGGGCGCTCGGTTAGTCCGCCGCGCCCCCCGCGGCGGCGTGTCGTGCGGCCAGTCGGCGCACCCTCCGCGCGCCGTCGCCGGGGCGGCCCGAGCATCGGCGGCATGACCGCCATGACCGCGCTCCTCCCGGCCGCCGCCCTCCTCGCGGCGGCCACCGTCCTGCCGCCGCACACCGCCGACGCCGCGCGTGCCACCGACGTCCCCACCGCCCCCTACGTCGTCGTCCTCAAGGACACCAGCTCCCGCGCCCCGGCCCGTGCGCTCGCCGCCGAGGCGGCGGAGGCGGGCGACCAGGTCTCGGCGGTCTACGACACCGCCCTCAACGGCTTCGCCGTACGCACCACCGCGGCCCGCGCCGCCGAGCTCGCCGCCGACCCGAGGGTGGCCTCCGTGGAGCCGGACGGGCTCTACCGGATCTCCGACGACCCGACGCCGCCCCCGCCCTCGGCTCCCGCGGTGCCCGCTCCCACCCCCACCCCCACCCCCACCCCCGCCGCCGCGGCCCCGGCACCCGCGGCACCCGCCGCCGCCGTGCAGCGGTCCGCGCCCTGGCCGTTGGACCGGATCGACCAGCGCGAGCTGCCGCTCGACGGCTCGTACACGTACGCCTCCCAGGGCCGGGGCGTCACCGTCTACGTGGTCGACACCGGAATCAACACCCTCCACCAGGAGTTCGGCGGACGCGCCCGCGCCGGCTACAACGCGGTGTTCCTGGAGGGCGCGTCCGACTGCAACGGCCACGGCACCCACGTCGCGGCGGCCGTCGGCGGGGCTACGTACGGGGTCGCGAAGGGGGTGTCCCTCGTCGGGGTGAAGGTGGCCGACTGCCGGGGTGACGGGCGACTGTCGGCCATCCTGCGCGGCCTGGACTGGATGGTGAAGGACGCGGTCAAGAACGCGCCGAAGGGCCCGTTGGTGGCCAACATGAGTATGGGCGGCTCACGTAGCCACGCCATGGACGCGGCCGTCATCCGCGCGGTGGCGTCCGGGATCACCTTCACCGTGGCCGCCGGGAACGAGGGCAAGGACGCCTGCGCCGGCTCCCCCTCCGGCGTCCCGCAGGCCCTCACCGTCGGCGCGACCGACGCCGCCGACCGCCGCCCCGCGTTCTCCAACCACGGCCCCTGCGTGGACATCTCCGCGCCGGGCGTGTCCGTCGTCTCCGCCTGGAAGGGCTCCGCGACCGCCCTCGCCCGCGCTTCCGGCACCTCCATGGCCGCCCCGCACGTGGCGGGCGTGGCCGCGCTGATCCTGTCGGACACCGGGAACGGCACGACCGGGACCGGCGGGACCGGTGGCGCACCGGCCGCGCCCGGCACCGTCGGCCTGCCCGGCGTGACCGGCATGCACCCGTCCCCCGAACAGGTGCGCCAGGCCCTGGTGCGCGCCGCCGTTCCGGACCGGATCACGAACCTCCCGGCCGGAACCCCGAACCTGCTCCTGCACGTCCCGACGGACCGCTGACCCCTCCCGCCCCGGGCGTACCCGCCACCGACCAGTCGGTATCCGATGTCCCATCAGACCGGGTCTGATGGGACATCAATGTGTGTGTGCTTCGGGCGAAAGCAAGCCATTGACTTCTCATGACCGCGACGCGTCAATGACGGCCATCCGCACCGGCTCAACCTCCTCCCCACAGCGGGTGGGGGGAGGGGTTTCGTCTGACGAAGGAGTCGCGACCCAGTGAGTACAACGTTCCGACGAAGAGTTCTGGCCGGGGCGGGCGCCCTTTCCCTGGCCCTGACGGGCGGTGTGGTGGCCCTCACGGGCACGGCGCAGGCCGCGACCAAGACCACTTCGGTCCCCGTGAAGTGCGTGGCCCCGGCGCCCCAGCCGGGCGCCAACGGCAATCAGGACTACACGATCACGCTGCCGGACACCGCGAAGGCCGGCCAGAGCGTCCCCATCACCATCGACCCCGGTGAGACCCCGGTCGTCCCGATGTTCACCATCGACACGGTCAACACGATCAAGGCGAAGCTGCTCGTCGGCGGGGTCGCCCAGACGGTCACCAGCGCGGCCGTCCCCAGCCACCAGGAAGCCGGCAAGAAGGCCGACCCGCCCGCCTTCAGCGGGAACATCACCGTCCCGGACGGCACCGAGGGCACCACGGTCCAGATCACCATCGACCAGGTGATCACGGACGCCGACCTCGGCGGCACGGTCTACACGACGACCTGTACGCCGGATCCGCGTCCCAGCGCCTCCGTCGGCTCGGTGGCCGTCGAGGCCCTGCCCAAGGACCCGGTCACCACGAGGCTGACGCCCAACAGCGGCAAGGCGGGCACCGCCGTCACCGCAACCGGCGCCAACTTCCCGGCCGGCGCGGTCACCTGTTCCGCCCTCCTCGCGGGCGCCGCGACCGGTGACACCGGTACCGGCACGGCGGACGCGACCGGCGCCGCCACCTGCAACATCACGGTCACCAAGAAGGCCGACGCCATCAAGATCGACGGTTCGGTACCCCCGGCCAAGCCCTTCGTGTTCGTCGAGGAGCAGGCGGGCGTGCAGAACCCGGTGGACGTCGAGGTGCTGCCCGGACCGCTGGCCCTCGGCCCGAAGGACGGCCAGCCGGCCGTCAGCTTCGGCGCGGTGACCATCAACGGCAAGGCCCAGTCGGTGTTCGGCGCGTTCAACGCCGCCACCGTCCAGGACTTCCGCGGCGGCAGCCTCGGCTGGGACGTGACGGCGACCCGTACGCCGTTCCTGAACCAGACGACCGGCCACTCGATGGCGAAGGCGCAGATCGGCATCCAGCCGTCCTGCACCGTGACCAACCCGGACAGCCCGAGCACCTGCACCGCCGGTGCGCCGGGCGCGATCACCGACACCCCGATGAAGGTCGCCTCCCAGGCGGCCGGCGGTGACGAGCTGACCGGCGGCGAGTTCGCCGTGGGCGGCGCGGCGATGCTGCAGCTGCCGCCGTTCATGTTCGCCGACACCTACCAGTCGGTCGTGACCTTCTCGATCGCCTGACCGGGCCCGGCCCCGGGGTGGGGCGGCGCCACGGCGTCGCACCACCCCTCTTCCCGTTCCGCGCCGTGACTGGAGAGACCCGCCCATGCGCCTGCGCACCCTCCCGCACGTCCTCCTCGCCGGACTGTGCGGGCTGCTGCTGCTCCCCGCCCTGTCCGCCGCCCCCGCCACGGCCGCGGACAACGGCACCTGGGGGGTGTTCCCCACGCCCGCCGCGGGCGCCGCGATGACCGACCGCGCGTACTTCTTCCACCAGGGCGCCGCCGGGGCCACCGTCAGCGACAGCGCCACGATCCTGAACTCCTCCGACAAGGAGCTGACCTTCCAGGTCTTCGCCACCGACGCCGTGAACACCCCGTCGGGGGGCGCCTTCGCGCTGCTGCCCGCCGAAACGAAGCCCGAGGACGTCGGCACCTGGATCGCGCTGGCACCGCAGGCGTCGGCCACCGTGACCGTGCCGCCGAAGGGCCGCGCCGACATCCCCTTCACCGTCAAGGTCCCCGGGGACGCCACGCCGGGCGATCACGTCGGCGGGATCGTCGCCCTCAACACCGCCGTCGAGGGGGTACAGAAGGACGGCAAGGTGCAGGTGGGGGTGAAGCGTTCGGTGGGGGCCCGGCTGTACTTCCGGGTACCGGGACCGCTGACCCCGGGGCTGAGCGTGGAGGACGTACGGGTCACCCGGGGGGCACCCCTGCTGCCGTGGGTGAAGGACGCCCGCGCCACGGTCTCGTACGCGCTGGTCAACCGGGGCAACGTGGTGGTGGAGCCGAAGGTGGCGGTGTCCGCGCGGGGACTGTTCGGGCGCCGGGTGCTGGACCGGCCGGCCCGGGAGCCGAAGCTGGTGCTGCTGCCGGGGCAGCGGGTGGAGATGACCGAGCCGTGGCCGGACTCGCCCCAGTTGGACTGGGTGAGCGTCAAGGTCTCGGCGGGCGCGGCCGCCTACCCCGACCTCTCCTCCGAGTCCGCCACGGACTTCCTCGCGGTCCCCTGGGCGGCGGCGGGAGCGGTCCTGGTGCTGGCGGGGGCGGGGACGGCCGTGCTGGTACTGCGCCGGCGGCGACGCTCGGATCCCCCACGGCCCCAAGCCGAACGGGACCTGGCGCGGACGCACTGACCGGCGAGGCCCCGCGCGGCCCGAGCACCCCGGGCACCCCTGGCACCCCGGGGACCCCCGGGCGGCCCGAGCCACGGACCCCCCGGGCGGCCCGGCGCGGCGAACGGCAGGACCCCCCGGCCGGTGAGGGTTGGCCAGGGGGTCCTGCTGTCCGGGGACGCGCCGGCCGACGACGGCGGCGGCCGGGGAACCGGAGGCTTCCGGGGAACCGGAGGCCTCCGGGCGTCACCGGCTGCCGGGCATCAGTGGTTGCGGGGGAAGCCCAGGTCCACGCCGGCCGGGGCGTCGGCCGGGTCCGGCCAGCGGGTGGTGACGACCTTGCCGCGCGTGTAGAAGTGGATGCCGTCGTTGCCGTAGATGTGGTGGTCGCCGAAGAGCGAGTCCTTCCAGCCACCGAAGGAGTGGTAGCCCACCGGCACCGGGATCGGCACGTTCACGCCGACCATGCCCGCCTCGATCTCCAGCTGGAAGCGGCGGGCGGCGCCGCCGTCGCGGGTGAAGATCGCGGTGCCGTTGCCGAACGGCGAGGCGTTGATGAGAGCCACGCCCTCCTCGTAGGTCTCGGTGCGCAGCACGCACAGCACCGGACCGAAGATCTCGTCGCGGTAGGCGTCGGAGTCGGTCCTGACGTTGTCCAGGAGGGACAGGCCGATCCAGTGGCCGTTCTCGTTGCCCTCGACCGTGTAGCCGGTGCCGTCGAGGACGACGTCGGCGCCCTGGGCCGCGGCGCCCTTGACGTAGGAGGCGACCTTGTCGCGGTGGGCGGCGGTGATCAGCGGGCCCATCTCGGACGTGGGGTCGTTGCCGGGGCCGATCTTGATCTTCTCGGCGCGCTCGCGGATCTTCTCGACGAGCTCGTCCGCGATGGAGCCGACGGCGACGACCGCGGAGATCGCCATGCAGCGCTCGCCGGCCGAACCGTAGGCCGCGGAGACGGCCGCGTCGGCGGCGGCGTCCAGGTCCGCGTCCGGGAGCACCAGCATGTGGTTCTTGGCGCCGCCCAGCGCCTGGACGCGCTTGCCGTTGGCCGAGGCGGTGGTGTGGATGTGGCGGGCGATCGGGGTCGAGCCGACGAAGGACACGGCGGAGATGCCCGGGTGCGCGAGGAGCGCGTCGACGGCCGCCTTGTCGCCGTGGACGACGTTCAGGACGCCCGCGGGCAGACCGGCCTCGGTCATCAGCTCGGCCAGCTTGTTGGCGGCCGACGGGTCCTTCTCGCTGGGCTTGAGGATGAAGGTGTTTCCGCAGGCCACGGCCAGCGGGAACATCCACATCGGGACCATCGCCGGGAAGTTGAAGGGCGTGATGCCCGCGACGACGCCCAGCGGCTGGCGGATCGAGGAGACGTCCACCCGGCTGGAGACGGAGGTGGACAGCTCGCCCTTGAGCTGGGTGGTGATCCCGCAGGCCAGCTCGACGATCTCCAGGCCGCGGGCGACCTCGCCCAGCGCGTCCGAGTGCACCTTGCCGTGCTCGGCGGTGATCAGTTCGGCGATGGCGTCGCGGTTGGCGTCCAGCAGGGCGCGGTAGGCGAACAGCACCTTGGTGCGGGCGGCCAGCGAGGACTGGCCCCAGGACAGGAACGCCTCCTGCGCGACCCGTACCGCGGCGTCGACCTCCTCGGCGGAGGCGAGGGCGACCTGCGTGGTGACCTCGCCGGTGGCCGGGTCGGTGACCGGGCCGTAGTTGCCCGACGCGCCCTCGACGGTCTTGCCACCGATCCAGTGGTTGACGGTCTTCATGCTTGCTCCTTCACAGATGGCGACGTCGCTGCGCGGCTTGCCGGTCGTACTCGTCACGGGCACGGGCCGCCGACGCACGGGTCGCGGTCTCGGCCACAGGAACATCCCACCACGCCTGTGCCGGGGGTGGGCCCGACACAGTGTCGGGTGTTCGGGTCTGTGCGTAGACACATGTGGGACGGTCCGCCGCACGCGCTTCGGAGAGGGCTTTTCGCAGGTCACCGATGGTGCGGGTACGGATGGTGGCCATCCCCAGGGAGGCCGCGTTCGCGGCGAGGTCCACCGGGAGGGGAGCGCCGTCGTACGCGCCGTCGGGCCCCCGGAAGCGGTACGCCGTGCCGAAGCCCTCGCCGCCCACGGCCCCCGACAGGCCGCCGATGGAGGCGAAGCCGTGGTTGTCGAGGATCACCACCTTGACCGGGACGCCCTCCTGTACGGCGGTGACGAGTTCGGTGGGGTTCATCAGGTACGTCCCGTCGCCGACCAGGGCCCACACGGGGCGGCCGGGCGCGGCGAGGGCGGTGCCGAGGGCGGCGGGGATCTCGTAGCCCATGCAGGAGTAGCCGTACTCGACGTGGTACTGGTCGGCGGAGCGGGCCCGCCAGAGCCTGTGCAGGTCTCCGGGGAGCGAGCCGGCGGCGTTGACCAGGATGTCGGTGCCGTCCACGAGCCCGTCGAGGAGGCCGAGGACCTGGGCCTGGGTGGGCGGCAGGTCCTCGGCGTCGGCGGGTACGGCGTACGCGGCGTCCACGCGGGCCTCCCACCCGGCCTTGGCCCCGGTGTACGCGGCCTCGTACGCGGGCGCGACCCGGTACCCGGCGACCGCGTCGAGCAGCTCCCCCAGCCCCTCGCGGGCGTCCGCCACCAGCGGCAGGGCGGCGAGCTTGTGGGCGTCGTACGGGTCGAGGTTGAGGCCGACGAAGCGGACGGCCGGGTTCTGGAAGAGGGTCGAGGAGGCGGTGGTGAAGTCGGTGAGCCGGGTCCCGGCGGCGATGACCAGGTCGGCCTCGCGGGCCAGCGCGTCGGCGGTGGCCGTCCCGGTGTGGCCGACGCCGCCCACTTCGGCGGGGTGGTCGTACGGGATGGCCCCCTTGCCCGCCTGCGTGGTGGCGACCGGGATCCCCGTCGCCTCCGCGAGGGCGGCGAGCGCGGCCCCGGCGGCGGCGTGCCGGATGCCGCCGCCGGCGACGATCAGGGGGCGCCCGGAGCCCCGTACCGCCTCGGCGGCGGCGGCCAGCTCGTGCCGGTCGGGGCGCGGGCGGCGCACGGTCCACACCCGCTCGGCGAAGAACTCCTCGGGCCAGTCGTGGGCCTCGGCCTGCACGTCCTGCGGCAGCGCGAGCGTGACGGCCCCGGTCTGCACGGGGTCGGTGAGCACCCGCATCGCCTGGAGGAGGGCCGGGACCAGGGCCTCGGGGCGGGTGATCCGGTCGAAGTGGCGCGAGACGGGCCGCAGGGTGTCGTTGACGGAGACGTCGCCGGCGTAGGGGACTTCGAGCTGCTGGAGCACCGGATCCGCGGGCCGGGTCGCGAAGGTGTCGCCGGGCAGCAGGAGCACCGGGATCCGGTTGATCGTGGCGAGGGCGGCGCCGGTGACGAGGTTGGTCGCGCCGGGCCCGATGGACGTGGTCACGGCGTGCGCGGAGAGCCGGCCGCTCTGCCGGGCGTAGCCGACGGCGGCGTGCACCATGGCCTGCTCGTTGCGCCCCTGGAGGAAGGGCATGGCCCGCGGGCCGCTCTCCAGCAGGGCCTGCCCGATCCCGGCCACGTTGCCGTGTCCGAAGATCCCCCAGGTGGCGGCGATCAGCCGGTGGCGACGGCCGTCGCGCTCGGTGTACTGGCCGGCCAGGAAGCGGACCAGGGCCTGGGCGGTGGTGAGCCTCATGCGTCGTCCTCCGCGCGGGGGAAGGGCAGCCGGGGGTCGACGGCCAGGCCGGGCCAGGTGCCGCGGATCCAGCCGTGGTCGGGGTGGTCCCGGATCAGCCACTCCCGCGTCGCGTCCGGCCCGGCCATCACGTTCAGGTAGTACATGTCGTGGCCCGGCGCGGCGATGGAGGGGCCGTGCCAGCCGTCCGGGATCAGGACGGTGTCGCCCGTCCGCACCTCGGCGAGGACGTCGGTCGTCCCGGCCGGGGAGGGGCTCACCCGCTGGTAGCCGAAGCCGGGGACGCCGTCGTGCGGGGCGATCTCGAACCAGTAGATCTCCTCCAGGCGGGACTCCTCGCCGGGGTGGTGCTCGTCGTGCTTGTGGGGCGGGTACGAGGACCAGTTCCCGCCGGGGGTGAGGACCTCGACGGCGATGAGCCGGTCGCAGGGGAACACGTCGGCGGCGGCGAAGTTGTGGACCTGCCGGGAGCAGGTGCCGGCGCCGCGCAGCTCCACGGGTACGGCCCCGGCGGGCCCGTACCGGGCCGGCAGCCGCCGCTCGCAGCGGGCCCCCACGAGCGCGAACCGGCCGCCCCGCGCCGAGGTGACGTCCGCGTGGCCGTCGCGGGGCAGGTACGCGAAGTCGCTCGGGCCGTCGAACACCCCGTTCCTGCCGCCGAGCCGGAAGACCCGCGTCGCGCTCCGGGCGGCCCCGCCCGGCCCGCCGGAAGGCCGGCCCGCGTCGGGCCCGGCAACCGGCCCGGGAGGCCGGTCCGGGAAGGGTTCCGGATCCGGCTCGGGATCCGGCTCGGGCTCGGGGTCCGGCCCTGGAGGCCGGTCCGGGAACGGTTCCGGATCCGGCTCGGGGTCCGGCTCGGGGTCCGGCTCGGGCTCGGGGCCGGGATCCGACCCGGGGCCGGGGTCCGGCTCCGGCTCGGCGTCCGCCTCCGGGCCCGGACCCGGGTCCCGGGAAGCCCCCGCGCAGCGGACCTCGCAGCCGCCCGCGAGGGGGAGGACGATCCACTCCGCGTCCCCGCACGCGAAGGCGTACGTCTCCCCCGGCGCGAGTTCCAGCACCCGCAGCCGGGTGAACTCCATGACCGACTCAGACACCACCGGCACGCCCCAGCACCTCCTCCACCTCGTGCGGGAACGGCATCGCCGACGAGCACGCCAGCCGGGAGGCCACGATCGCGCCGGCCGCGTTCGCGTGGCGCAGCACCCGTTCCAGGTCCCAGCCGGCCAGCAGTCCGTGGCACAGCGCGCCCCCGAACGCGTCCCCGGCGCCCAGCCCGTTGACCACCGTCACCGGCACCGGCGGCACCTCCACCACCGTCCCGTCCCGGTGCACGGCCAGGACGCCCTCCGGCCCGCGTTTGACCACGGCCAGTTCCACCCCGGCGGCGAGCAGCGCCCGCGCGGCCGCGTACGGCTCGTCCCGGCCGGTGGCCACCGCGCACTCCTCGGTGTTGCCGACGGCGACGGTCGCCAGGGCCAGGGCCCGCTCGTACCAGGGCTGCGGCGGTTCCTCCCAGAGCATGGGCCGCCAGTCCAGGTCGAAGACGGTGGTCCCGGACTTCGAGCGGGCCTCCAGCGCGCCGAGGGTGGCGCTGCGGCTGGGCTCCGCGCTGAGTCCGGTGCCCGTCATCCAGAAGACCCGGGCCGCGCGCACCGCCTCCCGGTCCACCTCGTCCGCCCCGATCTCCAGGTCGGGGGCCTTGGGGAGCCGGTAGAAGTAGAGCGGGAAGTGGTCCGGCGGGAAGACCTCGCAGAAGGTGACGGGCGTCGGGTACCGCTCGACCTCGCCCACCCACCGGTCGTCGACGCCGAAGGCGCGCAGCTCGGCGCGCAGGTACGCCCCGAAGGGGTCGGCCCCGGTCCGGGTGATCACGGCCGTGCGGCGGCCCAGCCGGGCGGCGGCGACGGCGACGTTCGTGGGCGAGCCGCCGAGGAACCTGCCGAAGGTGTCGGCCTCGCCGAGCGGTACACCGCTCTTGAGCGGGTAGAGATCCACCCCGATCCGTCCCATGGTGATCAGGTCGTACGCGGACCCGTCCGCGCTGTTCACAGCCGACACTCCCGCAACTCCTGCCACTTGCGCCGCTCCTCCCGCTCCCCGTGCCCGTCCCATTCGCCTTCCCCGTTGCCTTGAGCCTCGCACCCTAAGGTGGCCGTCATGACCTCCTCCCCACCCGCGTTGACCCGTATCCGTGTCGGTTCGGCTCCGGACTCCTGGGGTGTCTGGTTTCCGGAGGATCCCCTCCAGACCCCCTGGGAGCGCTTCCTGGACGAGGTGGCCGACGCCGGGTACGAGTGGATCGAGCTCGGCCCCTACGGCTACCTGCCCACCGACGCGGCCCGCCTCGCCGACGAGACCGCGAAGCGGGGCCTGCGGGTGTCCGCCGGCACCGTCTTCACCGGACTCCATCACGGGCCCGCCGTCTGGGAGGAGACCTGGGAGCACGTGTCGCGGATCGCCGCGCTCACCCGGGACACGGGCGCGGAGCACCTGGTCGTCATCCCCTCCTTCTGGCGCGACGACAAGACCGGCGCGGTGCTGGAGGACCGGGTCCTGCCCCCGGACCAATGGCGCGAACTGACCTCGCAGACCGAGCGGCTGGGCCGGGAGGTCCGGGACCGCTACGGGCTGCGGATCGTGGTCCACCCGCACGCCGACACCCACATCGACACCCCCTCGAACGTGGCCCGCTTCCTGGACGCCACCGATCCGGCCCTGGTCTCGCTGTGCCTGGACACCGGGCACTACGCGTACTGCGGCGGGGACAGCGTCGAGGCGATCGAGACCTTCGGCGAGCGGATCGGCTACCTCCACCTCAAGCAGGTGGACCCGCGGGTCCTCGCCGAAGTGCGGGCCGAGGAGCTGCCCTTCGGGCCGGCCGTGGCCCGCGGGGTGATGTGCGAGCCGCCGTCGGGAGTGCCCGCGCTGGAACCCGTACTGGCGGCGGCCCAGCGGCTCGGCGTGGAGCTCTTCGCCATCGTGGAGCAGGACATGTACCCGTGCCCGCCCGACCGGCCGCTGCCCATCGCCCGGCGCACCCGGGCCCATCTGCGCTCCTGCGGCGCCCGTTGACACCCTGGAGGAGAGACACATGAGCGGCACGCTCGGCATCGCGGTCATCGGCACCGGAAGGATGGGCTCCGATCACGTCCGGCGGATCGGCACCACGGTGGGCGGAGCGCGGGTGGTGGCCGTCGCCGATCCGGACGGGGACCGCGTCAAGGAGGTCGCGGCGGGGCTGGAGGGCGCGGGCGCGTACACGGACCCGGGCGCGGCGATCGCGGCGCCCGGGGTGGACGCCGTACTGATCGCCTCCCCCGGTCCCGCCCACGAGGAGGCGGTCCTGCACGCCCTGGACCGCCGGCTGCCGGTGCTCTGCGAGAAGCCCCTGACCCCGGATCCGGAGGGAGCCCTGCGGATCATGGAGGCGGAGCGGCGGCTGGGGCGGCGGCTGGTGCAGGTGGGGTTCATGCGGCGCTTCGACGCCGAGTACGAGCGGCTCAAGGAGCTGCTGGACGCGGGCGGGATCGGCCGGCCGCTCTTCCTGCACTGCCGCCACCGCAACGCCTCCTCGCCCTCCTTCTTCACCGGCGACATGCTGATCAGCGACTCGGTGGTGCACGAGGTGGACGCGGCCCGCTGGCTGCTGGGCCAGGAGGTCACCGCGGTGACGGTGCTCGCGCCCACCCCCACCTCGGCCGCGCCGGAGGCGCTGGGCGATCCGCGCTTCGTCCTGCTGGAGACCTCGGGCGGCGCGATCGTGGACGTGGAGATCTTCGTCAACTGCGGTTTCGGCTACCAGGTGCGCTGCGAGGCGGTCGGCGAGTCCGGCACCGCCCGCATCGGCGACGGCCACGCGATGGTGGTCGAGTCGGGCGGCCGGTGGGGCGGGGAGGTGGTCCAGGACTACACGACCCGGTTCGCCGACGCCTACGACCGCCAGGTGCGGCGCTGGGTGGCCGCGGCGGCGCGGGGGCGGGTGGCGGGACCCGACGCGTGGGACGGGTACGCGGCGGCGGCCGTCTCGCGGGCGGGGCTGGTGGCCGCGCGCAGCGGCGTACGGACCGAGGTGCGGCTGGCGGAGCGGCCGGAGCTGTACGCGGCCGGGCGGGACTGAGCGGGCCGCAAGCGGGCTGGAAGCGCCCCGCAGCACCCCGGACGCCCCGGTGACTCCTGTGTCGTATTCCGTCACGGGAGTCACCCTCCTGTGACGGATGTCCGCATTTCGCGGGTTTTCCGTCACAGGCCGTCGACAGCCGCTGCCCCGCACTCACCGGGCGTCGTTCTCCGGGCACAACCCGAGTGATCGTCACTGTCCACGCGCCGGCTCCCCCGACGGCCGTCCGGCCGGCCCCGCGGCGTGGACCAGGAGGTGTCGTGGATGAGCGACCGAACGCTGTGGTCGTACAAGGAGATCGCCGCCCATATCCAGGTCCAGCCGGACACCGTGCGCTCCTACCGGAAGCACGGGCTGCTCCCCGCGCCCGACCACGTGGAGGGCTCGAGGCCCTACTGGTACGCCGACACCATCCGCGCCTGGGTGGCCCGCCGCCCGGGCAACCGGGGGCGCCACGACGGCTGACGGCCCGGCGACCACTATCAGTGGATAGCGTTCCATATGCACCGTAAACGCCGTTTACTGGGATTGCGGCGATCTTGCCCCCCGCACGCTTCACTGGGATCCCGCCAAGTCCCGCCAGATGCTCGCTCAATACCCCCTAGGGGTATAATCTGGGAGCAGAGAGACACCCCCGATGAAGGAGAACGACATGACCGCCGAGACGGACACCCGCACCACCGCCGTGTACAAGGTCACCGGCATGACCTGTGGGCACTGCGAGGGCGCCGTGACCGCCGAGCTGACCGCCCTGGCGGGCGTGTCCTCGGTCGAGGCCGTCGCCGCCACCGGTGAGGTCACCGTGGTCTCCGCCGCCCCGCTCTCCGAGGAAGACGTCCGCGCCGCCGTGGACGAGGCCGGCTACGAGCTCGCCGGCCGGGTCTGAGCCGCGCCCCGCCACCCCCGCAGCACCCAGCCGGTCCGTACCGGCCAGCTCATACTGGTCCCGTACGGGCCGGCCCTCCCCCTGGAGCCGGAAACATGACCAGCACAGTGCACGACGGGCCCATAACGGCGGTCGAGCTCTCGATCGGCGGGATGACCTGCGCCTCCTGCGCCGCCCGGATCGAGAAGAAGCTCAACCGGATGGACGGCGTCGAGGCCACGGTGAACTACGCCACCGAGAAGGCCCACGTCTCCTGCACGGGGGACGTGCGGGTCGCCGACCTGATCGCCACCGTCGTGAAGACCGGGTACACCGCGCAGGAGCCCGCGCCCGCGCCCCCGCCCCCGTCCCCCGCCACGGCCGACGGGGCCGGACCGGAACGGGAAGCGCGGGGGCCCGCCGGGCCCGACCCCGAACTCGCCGCGCTGCGGGAGCGGCTGCTGGTCTCCGCCGTCCTCACCCTGCCCGTCGTCGTGCTCGCGATGGTCCCGGCCCTCCAGTTCGACAACTGGCAGTGGCTCTCGCTGACCCTGGCCGCGCCCGTGGTCGTCTGGGGCGGCTTCCCCTTCCACAAGGCCACCTGGACGAACCTGCGGCACGGCGCGGCCACCATGGACACCCTGGTGTCCATCGGCACCCTCGCCGCCTTCACCTGGTCGCTGTGGGCCCTGTTCTTCGGGCAGGCGGGCACGCCCGGCATGCGGCACGGCTTCGACGTGGGCGCCTCGCACGCGGACGGCTCCTCCGCCATCTACCTGGAGGTCGCCGCCGGAGTCGTCACCTTCATCCTGCTGGGCCGCTATCTGGAGGCCCGCTCCAAGCGGAAGGCCGGGGCCGCCCTGCGGGCCCTGCTGGAACTGGGCGCCAAGGACGTGGTGGTGCTGCGCGCCGGCCGGGAGGTCCGCGTCCCGGTCGCCGCGCTCGTGGTCGGAGACCGTTTCGTCGTCCGACCCGGCGAGAAGATCGCCACCGACGGCACCGTCGTCGAGGGCTCCTCCGCCGTGGACGCCTCGATGCTGACGGGGGAATCCGTCCCGGTCGAGGTGGCCGTCGGGGACCCGGTGACCGGAGCCACGGTCAACGCCTCCGGGCGTCTCGTCGTCGAGGCCACCCGGATCGGGGCCGACACCCAGCTCGCCCGGATGGCCAAGATGGTCGAGGACGCGCAGAACGGCAAGGCCGCGGTGCAACGGCTCGCCGACCGCGTCTCCGGCGTCTTCGTCCCCGTCGTCCTGCTCCTCGCACTCGGCACCTGGGTCGCCTGGCTGCTCATCACCGACGACGCCACCGCCGCCTTCACCGCCGCCGTGTCCGTCCTGATCATCGCCTGCCCCTGCGCCCTGGGCCTGGCCACGCCGACCGCGCTGATGGTCGGCACCGGACGGGGGGCCCAGCTCGGCATCCTGATCAAGGGCCCCGAGGTGCTGGAGTCGACCCGCCGGGTGGACACCGTCGTCCTGGACAAGACCGGGACGGTCACCACCGGCCGGATGACCCTGTCCGCCACCCATCCCGCCGAGGGGGTCGACGCCGGCGAACTGCTGCGCCTGGCCGGCGCCCTGGAGCACTTCTCCGAGCACCCGATCGCGCGGGCCGTCGCCACGGCGGCCGCGGAGCTCACCGAGGGGCTGCCCGTCCCGGAGGACTTCCGCAACCACGGCGGGCTCGGCGTCGAGGGCACCGTCGAGGGACACGCCGTCCTCGTGGGCCGCGAACGGCTGCTGGCCGACCGGTCGGTGCCGCTGCCCGCCGCGCTCGCCGACGCCAAGGAGGCCGCCGAGGCCACCGGCGCCACGGCCGTGCTGGTGGCCTGGGACGGAACGGCCCGCGGGGTGCTGAGCGTGGCCGACGCGGTCAAGGAGACCAGCGCCGAGGCCGTGACCCGGCTGCGCGCACTGGGCCTGACCCCGGTCCTGCTGACCGGCGACAACCGGGCCGTGGCCGAGACGGTGGCCCGCGAGGTCGGCATCGACGAGGTCATCGCCGAGGTGCTCCCGCAGGACAAGGTGGACGTGGTCCGCCGGCTCCAGGCCGAGGGCCGGACGGTCGCCATGGTGGGCGACGGGGTCAACGACGCGGCCGCGCTGGCCCAGGCCGACCTCGGCCTGGCCATGGGCACCGGTACCGACGCGGCCATCGAGGCCGGGGACCTGACCCTCGTACGGGGCGACCTGCGGGTGGCCGCGGACGCCATCCGGCTCTCCCGCCGCACCCTCGCCACCATCAAGGGCAACCTCTTCTGGGCCTTCGGCTACAACCTGGCGGCGCTGCCGCTGGCGGCGGCCGGGCTGCTCAACCCGATGATCGCGGGGGCCGCGATGGCCTTCTCCTCGGTCTTCGTGGTCACCAACAGCCTGCGGCTGCGGTCCTTCCGCTAGTGGCCCTCCTCCCCCGGCCCTCCACAGTTCCTTCACTGGAGACGCAGATCACAGTGATCGCAACGTAACCATCCGGGGTCGACACGGGTCTAATAGGGCGATGCCAGAAACGTCTTGGGGGATGTTTCACGGAGGTCTTGGGGGACGTCCCGGGCATCTGCCGGCCGGGACGCGTGCCCTCGGGAAGCCTTGAGCGGCCCTCCCGACCCGAACGGGTCCCGGCACACACCGACGCCCCGGCGCGGATCCCGTGGGGGGAATCCGCTGCCGGGGAAAAGGAAAGCGCCCCGACCGTCGACCCGTGGGGGGATCGACGGCGGGGCGCTTTTCGTACGCTCAGGCCTCGCGGGCTCGCGGTCAGCGGGCCTCGACGGGGACGAAGTCGCGCAGGACCTCGCCGGTGTAGATCTGGCGCGGGCGGCCGATGCGGGAGCCGGGCTCCTTGATCATCTCGTGCCACTGGGCGATCCAGCCGGGGAGCCGGCCGAGCGCGAAGAGCACGGTGAACATCTCGGTCGGGAAGCCCATGGCCCGGTAGATCAGACCGGTGTAGAAGTCCACGTTCGGGTAGAGGTTGCGCGCGACGAAGTACTCGTCGGCCAGCGCGTGCTCTTCCAGCTTGAGCGCGATGTCCAGCAGCTCGTCGCTCTTGCCGAGCGCCGAGAGGACGTCGTGCGCCGCCGCCTTGATGATCTTCGCCCGGGGGTCGAAGCTCTTGTAGACGCGGTGCCCGAAGCCCATCAGGCGGACGCCGTCCTCCTTGTTCTTCACCTTGCGGATGAAGGCGTCGACGTCGCCGCCGTCGTTCTTGATGCCTTCCAGCATCTCCAGGACGGACTGGTTGGCGCCACCGTGCAGCGGGCCCCACAGGGCGGAGATGCCGGCGGAGATCGAGGCGAACATGTTCGCCTGCGAGGAGCCGACCAGACGCACGGTGGAGGTCGAGCAGTTCTGCTCGTGGTCCGCGTGCAGGATCAGCAGCTTGTCGAGCGCCGAGACCACGACCGGGTCCAGGTCGTACTCCTGGGCCGGCACGGAGAAGGTCATGCGCAGGAAGTTCTCGACGTAGCCGAGGTCGTTGCGCGGGTAGACCACCGGGTGGCCGACCGACTTCTTGTACGCGTACGCGGCGATCGTCGGGAGCTTGGCCAGCAGGCGGATCGTCGAGAGGTTGCGCTGCTTCTCGTCGAACGGGTTGTGGCTGTCCTGGTAGAACGTCGACAGCGCGCTGACCACGGAGGACAGCATCGCCATCGGGTGCGCGTCGCGCGGGAAGCCGTCGTAGAACCGCTTGACGTCCTCGTGCAGCAGCGTGTGCTGGGTGATGTCGTTGCGGAACGACGCGAGCTGGTCGACGGTCGGCAGCTCACCGTTGATCAGCAGGTAGGCGACCTCGATGAAGGTCGAGCGCTCCGCCAGCTGCTCGATCGGGTAACCGCGGTAGCGCAGGATGCCCTGCTCGCCGTCGAGGTAGGTAATCGCGGACTTGTAGGCGGCGGTGTTTCCGTAGCCGCTGTCCAGCGTGACGAGCCCGGTCTGGGCCCTCAGCTTCGAGATGTCGAAGCCCTGGTCACCGACAGTGCTTTCGACCACCGGGTAGGTGTATTCACCGTCCGCGTACCGGAGTACTACAGAGTTGTCGCTCACGTCATCCCTCACCGACGTAGTGCCTCTTCTTCGAGGTGCCCTGACTGCCTCTACCTTCCCCCATTTGGCGCAGGAAAGTGCACTCGGGGTCGGCCTTTGGTCTATTTGACGGCACTGAGTGCCTTCAACCTGCTCATCCTGCCCCCTCCACACCGTGGCGGATACCCCAAATGATCGATCATCTAGGTGATGTTTCCCACCGGTATCCGACCGGACAGCCTGGCGGCGACCGCCGTGTACCTCCTGCCTGCGGAAACGGTACGCACCGCCTGCCCCAGGGCCTTGCGGGACCCGACCAGGACGACCAGTTTCTTAGCCCTGGTCACCGCCGTGTAGAGCAGATTTCGCTGGAGCATCATCCAAGCCCCGGTGGTGACCGGGATCACGACCGCCGGATATTCACTCCCCTGGGAGCGGTGGATGGTGACGGCGTACGCGTGGGCGAGCTCGTCGAGCTCGGCGAACTCGTACCCCACCTCCTCGTCCTCCTCCGTCCTGACGGTCAGCCGCTGTTCGTCGAGGTCAAGCGCGGTGACCACGCCGACGGTGCCGTTGAAGACACCGTTGGCCCCCTTCTCGTAGTTGTTGCGGATCTGGGTGACCTTGTCACCCACCCGGAAGACCCTGCCGCCGAACCGCTTCTCGGGCAGGTTCGGCCGGGCCGGGGTGATCGCCTGCTGCAGCAGGCCGTTGAGGTTCCCGGCGCCGGCCGGGCCGCGGTGCATGGGGGCCAGCACCTGGACGTCACGCCGCGGGTCCAGACCGAATCTGGCCGGAATTCGACGGGCGGCCACGTCGACGGCGAGCAGACCGGCCGCCTCGGTGTCCTCCTCGGGGAAGAGGAAGAAGTCCGGCAGCCCGTCGGTGATCGGCGGGACCCCGGTGTTGATCCGGTGCGCGTTGGTGACCACGCCCGACTGCTGGGCCTGGCGGAAAATCCTGGTCAGACGGACGGCGGGGACCGGGCCGCCCTCGGCCAGCAGGTCCCTCAGCACCTCTCCGGCCCCCACCGAGGGGAGCTGGTCCACATCGCCGACGAGCAGCAGGTGCGCGCCCGGGGCCACGGCCTTGACGAGTTTGTTCGCCAGGAGCAGATCCAGCATCGAGGCTTCGTCCACCACGACGAGATCGGCGTCCAAGGGCCGGTCCCGGTCGTACGCCGCATCCCCGCCCGGCTTCAGCTCCAGCAGCCGGTGCACGGTGGAGGCCTCGGCCCCCGTCAGCTCCGACAGCCGCTTCGCCGCCCGGCCGGTGGGGGCGGCGAGCACCACCTTGGCCTTCTTCGCACGGGCCAGCTCCACGATCGAGCGCACCGTGAAGGACTTGCCGCAGCCCGGCCCGCCGGTGAGGACGGCGACCCGACGGGTGAGGGCGAGGCGGACCGCGTCCCGCTGCTCGGGCGCGAGGGACGCCCCGGTGCGCCCGGCCAGCCAGCCGAGCGCCTTGTCCCAGTCCACGTCCCGGAAGCCGGGCATCCGGTCCTCCTCCGCGTTCAGGAGCCGCCGGACCTGCCCGACCAGGGACAGCTCCGCGCGGTGGAAGGGCACCAGGTACACGGCGGTGAGGGGGTCCGGGCCGCCCTGGGGGTCCGGCACGGACTCCCGTACGACGCCTTCCGGATCGGCGGCGAGTTCGGCCAGGCACTCGATGACCAGGCCGGTGTCCACCTGGAGCAGCTTGACCCCGTCGGCGATCAGCCGCTCCTCGGGGAGGAAGCAGTGGCCCTGGTCGGTGGACTGGGACAGGGCGTACTGGAGGCCGGCCTTGACCCGCTCGGGGCTGTCGTGCGGGATGCCGACGGCCTGGGCGATGCGGTCGGCGGTGAGGAAGCCGATGCCCCACACGTCGGCGGCGAGCCGGTAGGGCTGGTTCTTGACCACCGAGATGGAGGCGTCACCGTACTTCTTGTAGATCCGCACGGCGATGGAGGTGGAGACGCCGACGCCCTGGAGGAAGACCATGACCTCCTTGATGGCCTTCTGCTCCTCCCAGGCGGCGCCGATCATCTTCGTCCGCTTGGGGCCGAGGCCGGGGACCTCGATCAGGCGCTTCGGCTCGGCCTCGATGACGTCGAGGGTGTCGGTGCCGAAGTGCTCCACGATCCGGTCGGCGATCTTCGGGCCGATCCCCTTGATGAGGCCAGAGCCGAGGTAGCGGCGGATGCCCTGGATGGTGGCGGGCAGCAGGGTCGAGTAGTTCTCGACGCTGAACTGCTTGCCGTACTGGGGGTGCGAGCCCCAGCGGCCCTCCATGCGCAGGGACTCGCCGGGCTGCGCGCCGAGCAGCGATCCGACGACGGTCAGCAGGTCCCCGGCGCCGCGGCCGGTGTCGACCCGGGCGACCGTGTACCCGCTCTCCTCGTTGGCGTAGGTGATGCGTTCCAGCACCCCCTCGACCACCGCCAGTTGCACCGCCCCGTTGGTTGTCATGGCACGAAACTACCGGCAGGCGCCGACAGGGGGCCGGGGCTCCTGTGGACAACGTCACCGCCCGCGTTGCCGCGGCCCGTGGCCGAGCGGACAATCGGCGGTGTGCCGGCACGTCGGGCGCGCCCGTAGGGCGCCGGGGCGGCTTCCTCCCGACAGTGCCCTCCGGCGACTGCGGAACGGAAATCCCATGATCCCCACGACACCCAGCCGACGCATGCGTCGCTTGTGGTCACTGCCGCTCGGGGCGGGAGTGCTGTGCGGTCTGGTCGCGTGGCCGTCGTGCCCGCGGCGGCGGTGCACGACGTACCTGCCCAACCCGCCCACCCTCCAGACCCTCCGTCTGGACGGCGCGGACGCCACCGTCACCTTCACGGACAACTCCGAGCCGGACCTCGCCTTCTTCGTCACCCTGAGGGAACAGGGCGATCCCGCCGCCGCACCCGTGAGGAGGCAGCTCCCGGGCCCCGCCGTCCCGGGTGTGGGGCGGTCGGTCATCGGGCACGTTCAACGGGTTCCAGTGCTCGGCCGTCGGCGCTTCGGGCGGAGCCACCGGTGGCTTCCGCTGCACGGGCGGCACCCTGAAGGCGGGCGAGAAGGGGCAGATCCCGCTCCTGGCGACGGTGGCCAAGAAGGGCTTCGGTGCCGTGCACGCCTCCATCAGCGTGGCCGGCGACACGAACGCCAGCAACAACTCCTCCACCTACACCGTCCAGACCAGCTGACCGCGAAAGGGGTCCGGCCTTCCGGCCGGACCCCTTCACGGTTACCCCTCCCTCGTCGGACTTCCCGATCCCCCCGGATCCCCTCCCGGAAGTGCCGACGCACCGTACGACCCCCGATCGGCCCGCAGGGTTGCACGCCGACCGCCGGATTTGCCTTTCCGTTACCAAACGCCTACCCAAGGTGCCAGCGAATCGGGACGGACGTAGCGTTTCCGGCATGAGCGAATCTTCATTCCAGGACGACGTGCTGGGCGAGCTCGGCGACGACAGGCTGACCGAGATCGCGGGACTGCTCGGCACCGACGCCGACGGCGCGCGCGCCGCGGTCGGCGAGACCGCCGGAGCCATGGCCGGAGGCCTCCGGGAGAAGGCCGCGGCCGAAGGCGAGGACGGCGAGGTGCGCCAGGCCTTCGCGGAGGTGGCCGAACCCCCGCTGCAGGGCGTGGCCACCCTCGGCGGCCTCGGCGGGCTGCTCAGCGGCGGCATGATGGCCGGAGTGCTGGCGAAGCTGAGCAAGCCCGTCGCCAACGCCGTCTCGAAGAAGACCGGCATCCCGGCCGCGACCGTCAGCCGGGTCATCGAGGTGCTGATCCCGGTGGTGCTGGCCGTCTTCGCCAAGCGTGCCGCGGACGGCAAGGCGGGCGCGGGCGCCCCGACGGCGGACGGCGCCCCGGCCCCCAGCGCGGCCCCGGCGGCGGGCGCGGACGCCGGCGGGCTCGGCGACCTGCTCGGCCAGATCCTGGGCGGCGGCAAGAAGTAACCCGTACGGCACGGCGCGTGGCGCGGACCGGGACGTGCGGGCCGTCCCCCGGTCCGCACCGCGCGCCGTCCCGCCGGTCCGGGCCGCGCGCTATCCTCGGGCGCCATGAAGCCCCCTGCGCTCCCTGAGGACAGCCCCGGCCGGCCGGTGCGGCTGCGGGACCCCGAGCCCGGCGACCTGGGCTGGATCGTGCAGCGCCACGGCGCGCTCTACGCGGCCGAGTACGGCTGGAACCAGGAGTTCGAGGGCCTGGTCGCCCGGATCGTCGCGGACTTCGCCGGCGACCACGACCCCCACCTGGAGCGGGTCTGGATCGCCGAACACGAGGGCCGCCCGGTCGGTTCGGTGATGTGCGTGCGCGAGGAGGGCGCCCCCGGCACCGCCCGGCTGCGGCTGCTGCTGGTGGACCCCGCCGCGCGCGGGCTGGGGGTGGGCGCCCGGCTCGTGGACGCCGTCGTCGCCTTCGCCCGTTCGGTGGGCTACCGCGAGCTGGTGCTGTGGACCAACGACGTGCTGGTCTCGGCCCGTTCCCTCTATCTGCGGGCCGGGTTCACCCTGGTCGCGGAGCGCGCGCACCGCTCGTACGGGGCCGACCTCACGGGGCAGGACTGGCGGCTGTCGCTGCGGGAGGACGCCCCGCGCTGACGGCGGCCCGCCGGCCGGCCCGCGCGGGGGTCAGGGAGGTCAGCCCGACGCCGCCGACCAGCAGCACCGCCGCCAGCCAACGCGTCCCCGAGATCCCCTCACCGAGCACCAGCGCGGCCGAGGACATCCCGAAGACCGGCACGAGCAGGGAGAACGGCGCCACGGAGGAGGCCGGGTAGCGGCGCAGCAGGTAGCCCCAGGCGCCGAAGCCGAAGACGGTGGACACCCAGGCGACGTAGCCGATGACGGCGACCCCCGACCAGTCCAGGGCGCGCAGCGCGGCCAGGTCCCGGTCGGGCCCCTCCAGCAGCAGCGAGAGGGCGAACAGCGGGATCACGGGGACGGTGCACACCCACACCATGAAGTTCAGGGCGTCCGGCGGGGCGGCCTTGCGGGTGAGCACGTTGGACACGCCCCAGCAGGCGGCGGCCGCGACGACCAGGACGAAGCCGGTGACCGGCCCCGAGACGCCCCGGTCGACGGCGGCGACCCCGATGCCGGCCAGGGCCACGGCCATGCCCAGCACCCGCACCGGGCCGGGCCGTTCGCGCAGCACGACGGCGGCGAGGACGGCGGTGAAGACGGCCTGGATCTGCAGGACCAGGGAGGACAGCCCGGCCGGCATCCCGGCGGCCATGCCGGTGAACAGCAGCCCGAACTTGGCGATGCCGAGGGCGGCGCCGACCCCGAGGATCCACTTCCAGGCGACCTTGGGGCGCCCGACGAAGAACACGGCGGGCAGCGCGGCGACCAGGAAGCGCAGCGCGGACAGCAGCAGCGGCGGGAAATGGCCGAGGCCGATCTCGATGACGACGAAGTTGAACCCCCAGACGGCGGCGACGAGTACGGCGAGTGCGGTGTGTACGGGACGCATTCCCCGAGCATCGGCGACCCCGACCATGTAGCACCAGCGCGGATTTCTTCCCCGTTGGATGAAGCGATGCTTACGATTGGCGCATGCTCGACCTCTCCAGGCTGCGCGCCCTGCACGCCGTCTCCGTCCACGGCTCGGTCGCGGGCGCGGCGGCCGCCCTCGGCTACACCCCTTCCGCGGTCTCCCAGCAGATCGCGAAGCTGGAGCGGGAGACCCGCACCACGCTGCTGGAACGGCGCGGCCGCGGGGTCGCCCTCACCGAGGAGGCCCGGCACCTGGCCGACACGGCCCGGGAGCTGCTGGCCATCGTGGAGCGGGCGGAGACCACCCTGGAGGAGCGGCGCGGACGGCCGAGCGGTCTGCTGACGGTGGCCGCGTTCGCCTCGGCGGCGCGCGGCCTGCTTCCGGGGGTGCTGGCCGACCTGGCCCACCGGCATCCCGCGCTGGACGTACGCCTCACGGAGGTGGACCCGCACCTCTCGGTGGACCTGGTGGCCCGCGGGGTCACCGACCTGGCGGTGGCGCACGACTGGGACATCGCCCCGCTGCCGGCCCCCGAGGGGGTGGAGCAGGCGGTGATCGGGGACGACCGGTGCGACCTGGTGGTGCCGGCCGGGCACCCCTTCACCACCCGCGGGGCGGTGCGGCGGGCGGACCTCGCGGGGCAGCGGTGGGTGTGCCAGCCGCCCGGACGGGTCTGCCACGACTGGCTGGTGCGGACCCTGCGCACGGCCGGGCTGGAGCCGGACATCGCGCACGTGGCCGAGGAGAACCACACGATCGTGGCGCTGGTCGCCGCCGGGCTGGGCATCGCCGTCGTGCCGCGGCTGGGGACGGGCGCGCTGCCGCCGGGCGCGGTGGCGGTGGCACTGGAGCCGGGCCCCGTACGCCGGTTGTACGCCCTGTGGCGGACGGGGGCGGCCCGCCGGCCGGCGATCACCGAGGCCGTGCGCGCCCTCCAGGAGCACTGGCCCGCCGCGGCCCCCCTTCCGGGGGACCTCCCGAGTGTCCCCCGGGCGGACGGTGCGGCCCGCCAGTAGGGTCCGGCGGGTGCCGTACCAAGCCTCCCGCCGGGCCCTGCTCGCCGCCGCCGCCATGGCCGCCGTCACGGCCGCCGGGACCTCCTCCGCCGCCGTGGGCTCCCGCGCCACCGCACCGGACGACTCCCGCTCCCCGCAGGAGCCGTTGGGCCGCCACCCGGACCGGTCCCGGCTGCGCGCTGCGGTCTCCCGGATGAGCCTGCCCGAGCTGGTGGGGCAGCTGTTCGTGTCCCGGGCCTACGGGCACTCCGCGACCGATCCCGACGCGGCGGACGCCGAGCTGAACCTGGCCCAGTTCGGGGTCCGCACGGCCGCCGAGGTGGTCACCCGCTACCGCCTGGGCGGGGTCGTCTACTTCGGCTGGGCCCACAACACCCGGACCCCGCACCAGATCGCCGGGCTGTCCGACGGTCTCCAGCGGGCGGCGGCCGGCTCGGGCGCCGGGATCCCGCTGCTGCTCTCCACCGACCAGGAACACGGGGCCGTAGCCCGGATCGGCCGGCCGGCCACCCTGCTGCCGGGGGCGATGGCGCTGGGCGCGGGCGGGTCCACGGCCGACGCCCGCCGGGCGGCGCGCGTGGCGGGGTCCGAGCTGGCGGCGCTGGGCGTCCGGCAGGACTACGCCCCGGTGTCGGACGTGAACGTGAACCCGGCAAATCCGGTGATCGGCGTACGGTCCTTCGGCGCGGACCCCCGGGCGGTGGCGGCCCTGGCCGCGGCCCAGGTGCGCGGCTACCAGGGGGCCGGGGTGGCCGCGACGGCGAAGCACTTCCCGGGGCACGGGGACACGGAGACCGACAGCCACGTCGGGCTGCCGGTGATGCGGCACACCCGCGCGCAGTGGGAGGAGCTGGACGAGCCGCCGTTCCGGGCGGTGGTGGAGGCGGGCGTGGACGTCGTGATGACGGCGCACATCGTCTTCCCCGCGCTCGATCCCTCGGGGGATCCGGCGACCCTCTCACGGCCGATCGTCACCGGCATCCTGCGCGAACGCCTCGGCTTCCGGGGGGTGGTGGTGACCGACGCCCTCGACATGGCGGGGGTCCGCCAGAAGTACGGGGACGACCGGGTCCCGGTGCTGGCCCTGAAGGCGGGCTGCGACCAGCTGCTGAACGCCCCGGACCTCGCCCTCGCGCAGCGCAGCGTGCGGGCGGCGGTGGAGTCGGGCGAGCTGACGCGGGAGCGGATCGGCGAGTCGGTGCTGCGGATCCTGGAACTCAAGGCCCGCCGCGGCCTGTTCGAGGACCCCTACACCTCGGCGGCCCGGGTGGACGCGGTGGTCGGCACGGGCGGGCACCTGGCGGCGGCGGACGAGATCGCGGCGGCCACGACCACCCTGCTGGCCAATCCGCGGGGCCTGCTGCCGCTGGACGCGGCGGCCGGGCCGAAGCTGCTGGTCACCGGGACCGACCCGGTCTCCCCCACGGGTACCACCGGCCCGCCCACGACGGTCCTGGCGCGGGAGCTGACGGCGCTGGGCTGCCGGGCGACGGCGCTCGCGCCCGCCGGGGCGCCGGCGGCGGCCCCTGGCCACGCGGCGGTGCTGGTGTGCACGTACAACGTCCCGGAGGGCGAGAGTCCGCAGCGCGCGCTGGTGGCGGACCTGGTCGCGACGGGCGTCCCGGTGGTGCTGGTGGCGATCCGCAACCCGTACGACCCGGCGCGGCTGCCGGAGTGCGCGGCCGAGCTGGCGACGTACTGCTGGACGGACGTGGAGATGCGGGCGGCGGCCCGGGTACTGACGGGTGCGAGGCGGCCCGCCGGCCGCCTCCCGGTCCCCGTACCGGGCCGCTACCCCCTGGGCCACGGGCTGTCGTACCCGCCCGTGGCCCGGTAGCCGTACTCCCTGAAACGACCGGGGACTACGGCCGCAGCTGCGGCTCGTGCCTGAGGTCGACCTGGTCGAGCACCGGGTCCGGCGCGGCCAGCGGCGCGGGGGCCTGGGCCCGGCCGGACAGGGTCTGGGCGGGGGCGACCCCGGCCCACTGGAGGATCTTCGCGGTCGCGAGGGCCTTCTCGCCCTCCTGGAGCTTGGCGACGTTGGCCCCGTGGTTGGCGCCCGGCGCGATCATCACGTAGCTGTCGCGCACGGTGTACCCGAGGTGGAAGGGCTCGGCGCCCCACGGGTCGTTCTGCCCGTAGACGAAGAGCATCTGGTTCGCGTTGTTGCGGACCCAGTTGTCCACGTCCGCCATGACGCCCGGCTGGAAGGTCATCGGGATGTCGCGGGGCACGAAGGTGCGCGGCGGCTGGTAGCCGTAGCGGCTCAGGCCCTTGAGGTGGGGCTGCTTGATGTCGGGCGAACCGAGCTGCGTACCGGCCTGGTAGTAGTACGGCGTGTAGGTCTCCAGGCCCTGGTCGGCGTAGGCCGAGAAGCCGGAGATGGTGTCCACCGTGTCCCAGATCTCCTGGTCGCTCGCGGTGGCGGCGGTCGGGATGGCCGCGCAGTCGGAGAGCAGGCTGTACTGCCAGAAGGCCCAGGTGTAGTCGAGGACGACGGCCTCGAAGGCCCTGTCGAGGCTGCCGACCGTGGTGAAGGTCCAGCCGTTCGCGGCGGCGGCGGCCGTGTACTTGGCCTCCAGCGGCTCGCGGCGGACCAGGGCCTCGCGCTGCACGTTGTTCAGCTTGTCGCGGCACTCCTTGGTGCCGACCTTGGTGAAGAACCGGTCGTAGGCCGAGTCCTCCTTGTTGACGACGTCGTTGGGGGCGACGTACGCGACGACGCCGTCCATGTCACGCGGGTAGTAGCGCTCGTAGTACGTCGCCGTCATACCGCCCTTGCTGCCGCCCGTGGCCAGCCAGTTCTTGGGGTAGACCTTCTTCAGCGCGGTGAAGATGCGGTGCTGGTCGCTGGCGGCCTGCCAGATGTCCAGGTTCCCCCAGTTGGCCGGGTCAGGCCGGGAGGGGGTGAAGAATCGATACTCCAGGGAGATCTGGTTGCCGTCGACGATGGTCGTCGGCTCACTGCGGCGCGGGCTGGTGTTGACGTTGTAGCCCGAGGTGAAGAACACCGTGGGCCGCGAGACGTCCTTGTGCAGCAGGGTCAGGCGCTGCTTGAAGGTGCCCTTCCACGGCTGCCGGTGGTCGACCGGCTGCTCGTAGTTCAGTACGAAGAAGCGGTACCCCGGGTACGGCTTCTCCTCGATCAGGCTCATCCCCGGAATGCTGAGGATCTGGTCCTTGATGTCCGTGGCGGCGGCAGGCCCCGCGGCGGTGGCCGCTTGTGCCGTGGCGCCGGCCGCGCCCATGGTGCCGATCAGCACCACGAGCGACAGCAGCCATCCGAGCGTCTTGCGCATTCACCCTCCCCTTGAGTTCACTGTGGTCGCCGTGAACCTAGCGGGGGCAACACGCCCATGAACAGTCCCAGTTGGGTCGCGAGCTCAGCACAGGATCCAGCCGGAATCGACGGATCCGGCCGCCACTCCGCCCTTTACATACACACATCGGTTGATCGCCCCCACGCTGACGGGGCCCGCGTACCGGGTGAATTGCCCCGCATCGCCCACCGGGACGCCACCACGTGGCTGAATACTGACCCACATGTGACGGCGCTCCCCGGCCCGCAGGGCCACCGTCACCGCGCACACCCGGTCCCGGCTCTTGTACACGCGGACCTCACCGGTGGCGAAGGGCAGCGCCTCGACCAGCTCGCCCGGGCACCCGCCGGTCGCGGCCTGCGCCGGAGCGGCCGCGAACACCGCCCCCACGACGAGCCAGAGCGCCGCCCCGAACGCCCCCAGGGACACGGCCCTCCCCCGGCCACGCCCCTCCCTGCCCCGCACCTCGCGCACCTTCTGCCCCTGACGCAGCACCCTTGAGCCCCCGATCGGCCGTACGCAACACGTACGCACGTACGACGCGCAGGCGCGGCGGAAGGTTGCGCACGGCGACCGGACCCGGGCCCGCGCCCACGGGCCCGGCCCTACCCCGTAAGAGTGCATCCCCGACTTCCCGGCGGGAGAGCGGGAGTTCGCGACCGACGGACAGATTACGCTAGGTGGCCGAGTGACCGCTCAGCGTATCCGTGGTAGCCGTGAAGGGCATCTGACATGACGAACGATCTGCTCGACCGCAAGCTGGAGCGCGCGTTCGCGCACCTGGACGCGGACTCCAACGGCGTGATCGACGAGCAGGACATGATCGCGCTCGGGTCCCGCCTGCTCTCGGCGCTGTCGGAGCCGGCCACCTCCCCCAAGGCGGCCGACGTGTTCCGCGGCCTCACGGACTTCTGGGTGGACCTGTTCAACGAGCTGGGCGTCGGCGAGGACCAGAAGCTCACGCCCGAGCAGTACCGGGACGGCATGACCCGCCTGTACAAGGACGGCGGCCCCGCGTACGAGAAGTCCTTCCGGCCGATGATGAAGGCGATCCTCACGGTCGTCGACACCAACGGCGACGGGCACATCAGCCCCGAGGAGTTCCACACGGCGCAGCTGGCCTTCGACACCAAGCTGGAGCCCGCCGACGCGGACGTCCTCTTCGCGAAGATCGACAAGAACCACGACGGCTACCTGTCGCTGGACGAACTCCTCGACGCCGTACGCGAGTACTACACCGGGGACGACGAGGACGCCCCCGGCAACCTGCTCTTCGGCGAACTCTGACCGGACGCGCTCACGCGGCCGCCGCGGGCTCGTCCTCCCCGGCGAAGGTCCGCCACAGCTCGGCGTAGCGGCCGCCACGCGCCAGCAGTTCGAGGTGGCTGCCGTCCTCGACGACCCGGCCGCGGTCCATGACCACCACCCGGTCGGCGCGGGCGGCGGTGGTCAGCCGGTGCGCGACGACCAGGGTGGTGCGCTTGCCCGCGAGCCGGTCGGTGGCCTGGTTGACCTGCGCCTCGGTGGCCAGGTCCAGGGCGGCGGTGGCCTCGTCGAGGAGCAGCACGTCCGGGTCGACGAGCTCGGCGCGGGCCAGCGCGATCAGCTGGCGCTGGCCCGCCGAGAGGTTGCGGCCGCGCTCGGCGACGGCGTGCAGGTAGCCGCCGTCGAGGGTGGCGATCATGTCGTGGGCGCCGACCGCCCGGGCGGCGGCCTCCACTTCGGCGTCGCTCGCGCCGGTCCGCCCGTAGGCGATGGCGTCGCGGACCGTACCCGGGAAGAGGTAGGGCTCCTGGGGGACCACGCCGAGGCGGTGGCGGTACGCCGTCAGGTCCAGCTCCCGCAGGTCGGCGCCGTCGGCGGTGACCCGGCCGGAGGTCGGGTCGTAGAACCGGGCGACCATCTTGACCAGCGTGGACTTTCCGGCCCCGGTCTCGCCGACGAAGGCGACGGTCTGTCCGGCGGGTATCCGCAGGCTGATCCCGGCCAGCGCCTCGCCCGTCTCCCCGCGCTCCTCGGCGGTGCCGTAGCGGAAGCGCACGTCCTCGAAGGCGATCTCGCCGCGCAGCTTCGGCACGTCGACGGGGGCGGCGGGACGCGGGGTGGTGGTGGGCTCGCGCAGCAGCTCCTGGATCCGGCCGAGGGAGACGGTTGCCTGCTGGTACCCGTCGAAGACCTGGGAGAGCTGCTGGACCGGGGCGAAGAAGAGGTCGATGTACAGCAGGTACGCGACCAGCGCGCCGGTGGTGAGGGTGGCCGCCCCCACCCGGCCCGCGCCGACGATCAGCACGGCCGCGGCCGCGCCGGAGGACAGCAGCTGCACGAAGGGGAAGTAGACGGATATCAGCCACTGGCCGCGCACCCGGGCCTGGCGGTAGGAGTCGCTGCGCTCGGCGAAGCGGGCGGCGCCGGTGGACTGGCGGCGGAAGGCCTGCACGAGGCGGAGCCCGGCCACGGACTCCTGGAGGTCGGCGTTGACCACGCTGACCCGGTCGCGGGCGAGCTCGTAGGCGGCGACCGACTTGCGGCGGAAGACGACGGTGGCGAGGACCAGCACGGGCAGGGTGGCGAAGACGATCAGCGCGAGCTCGACGTCGAGGACGAGCAGGGCGACGAGGATCCCGAAGAAGGTGAGGACGGAGACCACGGCGGTGACGAGCCCGGTCTGCAGGAAGCTGGACAGGGAGTCCACGTCGGTGGTCATCCTGGTCATGATCTTGCCCGTGAGCTCGCGCTCGTAGTAGTCCAGACCGAGGCGCTGGAGCTGGGCGAAGATCTTGACGCGCAGGGCGTACAGGACGCGCTCGCCGGTGCGGCCCGTCATCCGGGTCTCGGCGAACTGGGCGGCCCACTGGCCGAGGACCAGCAGGAGGGCGAGGCCGGATGCCGCCCAGACGGCTCCGAGCGCGGCCTGCTCGACGCCCTGGTCGATGCCGTGCCGGATCAGGACGGGCAGCAGCAGTCCGGAGCCGGCGTCGAGGGTGACCAGGCCCAGGCTGATGGCGAGCGGCGCCCAGAAGCCGCGCAGCAGGCGGCGCAGGCCGTAGCTGTCCTCGGCGGCGGCGGCCCGGTCCTCGTCCACCGCCGGTTCGTCGGCGGCGGGCGGCAGGGCCGCCACCTGGGCGAGGAGTTCGGGGGTGGCGGGCATGCCGGGGGCCGCGGGGGTGGTGGCGGACCTGCCGCTCTCCTCGCGCCGCCACAGCTCGGGGGTGACCCCGTCCGCGACCCGGCGCTTGGCGTTGACCGGCTCGGAGTCGATCTCCGCTTCGAGTTCCAGGTCCCGCTCGATGTCCCGCTCGAACTCGGCCATCGCCGGCGCGTCGGGGGTGCGCGGGGAGGCGGCGCCGAGGGCGTCGGGGTCGGTCAGCAGCCTGCGGTACAGGTCGCAGCGGCGCTCCAGCTCCTCGTGGGTGCCGATGTCGGCGAGCCGCCCGTGGTCGAGTACGGCGATCCGGTCGGCCAGCGCGAGGGTGGAGCGGCGGTGGGCGATGAGGAGGGTGGTGCGGCCCGCCATGACGGCCCGGAGCGCCTCGTGGATCTCGTGCTCGACGCGGGCGTCGACGGCGGAGGTGGCGTCGTCGAGGAGGAGCAGCCGGGGGTCGGTGAGGATGGCGCGGGCGAGCGCGATGCGCTGGCGCTGGCCGCCGGAGAGGGTGAGGCCCTGTTCGCCGACACGGGTGTCGAACCCGGCGGCGAGGGCCTCGACGAAGCCCTCGGCCTGGGCGGCGCGGGCGGCGGCACGGACCTCCTCGTCGGAGGCGTCGGGGCGGCCGAAGGCGATGTTGGCGCGGATGGTGTCGGAGAAGAGGAAGGAGTCCTCGGGCACCAGGCCGATGGCGGCGCGCAGGGAGTCGTAGGTCAGCTCGCGGACGTCGTGGCCGCCGACGCGGACGGCGCCGTGGTCGGCGTCGTAGAAGCGGGGCAGGAGCAGGGCCACGGTCGACTTGCCGCTGCCGGAGGAGCCCACGACGGCGACGGTCTCGCCCTCGGCGATGGTGAGCGAGAACCCGTCGAGGACGGGCCGCTCGGGGTCGTAGCCGAAGCGGACGTCGTCGAACTCGACGGTGGCCGGGGCGTCGGCGGGCAGCTCGCGGGTGCCCTCGCGGATCACGGGCTCGGTGTCGATGAGCTCGAAGACCCGCTCGGCGCCGGCGCGGGCCTGCTGGGCGACGGTGAGGATCATGGCGAGCATGCGGACGGGGCCGACGAGCTGGGCGAGGTAGGTGGAGAAGGCGACGAAGGTGCCGAGGGTGACCTGTCCCCGGGTGGCCATCCAGCCGCCGAGGGCCAGCATCGCGACCTGCCCGAGGGCGGGAACGGCCTGGAGGGCGGGGGTGTAGCGGGAGTTGAGCCGGATGGCGCGCATCCGGCCGCCGAACAGCCTGCGGCCGGCCTCGCGGAGCTTGCCGGTCTCCTGCTCCTCCTGCCCGAAGCCCTTGACGACGCGGACTCCGGTCACGGCGCCGTCGACGACGGTGGCCACGGCGGCGGCCTGTGCCTGGGCGTACCAGGTGGCGGGGAAGAGCTTCTTGCGGCTGCGCTTGGCGATGAACCAGAGCGCGGGGGCCATCAGCAGGGCGACCAGGGTCAGCAGCGGGGACAGCCAGAGCATGACGCCGAGGGATATCCCGAAGAGGAGGAAGTTCCCGATGGTCATGGGGAGCATGAACAGCAGGCCCTGGATCAGCTGGAGGTCGCTGGTGGCCCGGCCGACGACCTGTCCGGTGGACAGCTCGTCCTGACGCCGCCCGTCGAGGCGGGCGATCGTGTCGTACATGTCGGTGCGCAGGTCGTGCTGGACGTCGAGGGCGAGGCGGCCGCCGTAGTACCTGCGTATGTAGGTCATGACGTACACGAGCAGGGCGGCGCCTATGAACAGGCCGGCCCAGGGGGCCATGTCCTCGGTCTTGTTCCCGACGACGTCGTCGATGATCACGCGGGTGACGAGCGGTACGAGGGCCATGACGGCCATGCCGGCCAGCGAGGACCCCAGCGCGAGCAGCACGTTGCGCCTGTACCGCCAGGTGTAGGCGGTCAGCCGCCTGCCCCAGCCCTGTTTCCCGCCGGCCGCCGTCACGTGATACCTCCCCGTAGGTCCTGTCCTGCCGCCACCCCAACGCTCCGACCGGCGGATTTCATCCCGCCGCAACAATCGCACGGCCGTACGGGGGCGGCGCGCGAGCTTGATCCGACCGGGTGTCGAGCGGGGCTCGGGGCAGCCCGGCGCGTCAGCGACCACCCACCCGGCGGGTGGGCTGCCCGGTGCTGCGCGCGATCGTCTCGAAATCGCGGTCGTGGTGCAGCAGGGTGAGACCCGTGAGTTCGGCGGTGGCCGCCACGAGCAGGTCGACCGCGCCCGCGCTGCGGTGCCCACCCCGGTCGGTGAGCAGCCGCTGCACGGCACGGGCGCGCACGTGGACGGTGTCGGGCATGGGCCGTCGATCAGGAAGGTCACATGACTCTTCGGCGGTATGCGCCCTTGTCCAGGAGGACGTCGAAGTCCCCCCTCGCGCCCATGTCCGCGAGCCGGTCGAGCGCGGCGAGCCGCTTGTGCCTGCGCGCGACTTCCTGGAGCGCCGCGTTGACGGCGTCCTTCTTGGACCTGGTGCCCAGTATGGCCGCCGCATATCGAGCATAGGGGTCACCGGAGCGGGGCAAAGGACCTCAGAGGTGGGTCGGGGCGAACATCTTCAGGGTGGCCGGGAGGACGACCACCGACGGGCCCGGGGTCTTGAGGGCCTGGGTGAGGTCCGCCCGGAGGGCTTCCGGGGTGGTGACCGTCGCCGGGACGCCGAAGGAGGCGGCCAGGGCGGCGAAGTCGGGACGGGTGAGGTCGGTGCCGGTGGCGCAGCCGTACTCGCGCAGGATGCCGTATCCGCCGTCGTCGACGATCAGCCAGGTGACGTCGAGGTCGTGCTGGCGGGCGGTGGCCAGGTCGGCGATCGAGTACATGGCGCCGCCGTCGCCCGACACCGCGAGGACCGGGGTGCCCGGCTCCGCGACGGCCGCTCCGAGGGCCGCCGGGAAGGCGTAGCCGAGGCCTCCGGCGCCCTGGGCGGAGTGCATGGTGTTCGGGTGCCCGGGGTCGAAGGCGGACCAGGCCCAGTAGGACAGGATCGTCATGTCCCAGAAGGACGGGGATCGGGGCGGGAGGGCCGCGCGGACCGAGGTCAGGATCTCCTGCTCCAGGGTGAGGTCCTGGGCGGCGAGGCGGTCCGAGACCGCGGCGAGCAGGGACGCGACCCGCTCCGGGGCACCCGGGTCCTCCCGGGGGGTCACCGTTTCCAGGAGGGCCTGGAGGGCGAGGCGGGCGTCGGCGTGGATACCGAGGGCGGGGTGGTTGGACTCCAGCTTGCCGAGGTCGGCCTCGATCTGGACGACCCGGCCCGTGGGGAAGAACGTGTGGTAGTTCGAGGAGAGTTCCCCGAGGCCGGAGCCGACGACCAGGACGACGTCCGCGTCCTCCAGGAAGTCCGTGGTGTGGCGGTCCTCCAGCCAGGACCGGAGGGACAGCGGGTGCGTCCAGGGGAAGGCGCCCTTGCCGCCGAAGGTGGTGACGACCGGGGCATTGAGCAGTTCCGCGAGCTGCCTGAGCTTGCCCGCCGCGTCCGCGCGGATCACTCCGCCGCCCGCGATGACCACCGGGCGGGAGGCGTGGGAGAGCCAGTGCGCGGCGAGGGCCGTGAGCTCGGGGCGCGGGGGCAGTTCGTGCGGGGTCGCGTCCATGCCCGTGACCTGCGGGATGACCGTTTCCGCGCGGAGCACGTCCTCCGGGATCTCCACCCACACCGGGCCGAACGGGACCGTGAGGGCCGATTCCCAGGCCGCCGCGATGACGGACGGGATCTGGGACGGGGTCCGGGCGGTGTGGACGGACTTGACCACGTCCCGGAAGGAGGCGGACTGGTCGCGCAGCTCGTGCAGGTGGCCCCGCCGGCCTCCGCCCAGGCCCGGGGACGGGACCTGGGAGGAGATCGCGAGGACGGGGGCGGAGGCCGCCGCCGCCTCGGCGAGGGCCGGCAGGGACATCAGGGCGCCCGGCCCCGTGGAGAGGAGCAGCGGAACGGCCTCGCCGGTGAGGCGGCCGTAGCCGTCGGCGGCGAAGCCCGCGTTGTTCTCCGTACGCAGGCCCACGAGACGCAGGTCGGAGCGGCCGACCGCGTCGAAGAGGGCGAGCGCGTGCTGGCCGGGGAGGCCGAAGACGGTGGTGGCGCCGAGTCCGCGCAGCGTTTCCACGACCAGGTCCCCGCCCGTGCGGCCCGGTGGCGGCGCGAGTGCGGCCGCCGTCTGGGCCTCGGTGGGGCGGAGTACCAGGTCGTGGTCGTGCGTCACGGTGCTTCTTCGCCCTTCGCCGTTCGCCGCCGCGTCGTGCTCAGCGACCCTGCCGGGCGGCAGCGATCTGACGGCTCATGATCGTGGTGAGCTCGTACGCGGTGTGCGAGGCCGCGACCGAGGTGATCTCCGCGTGATCGTACGCCGGGGCGACCTCCACGACGTCGGCGGAAACGAGGTTGCAGGAGGACAGACCCCGGATGATCTCCAGGAGCTCGCGGGAGGTCATGCCGCCCGCCTCGGGGGTGCCGGTGCCGGGCGCGTGGGCCGGGTCGAGCACGTCGATGTCGATGGAGATGTAGAGGGGACGGTCGCCGATGCGCTGGCGCAGCTGGTCGGCGACCTCGTCGGCGCCGCGGCGGTAGACGTCCGCCGAGGTGACGATGCCGAAGCCCATCTTGGCGTCGTCGTCCAGGTCCTGCTTGCCGTACAGCGGGCCGCGGGTGCCGACGTGGGACAGCGCCTCGGTGTCGAGGATGCCCTCCTCGACGGCGCGGCGGAACGGGGTGCCGTGCGTGTACTCGGCGCCGAAGTAGGTGTCCCAGGTGTCCAGGTGGGCGTCGAAGTGGAGCAGGGCGACCGGGCCGTGCTTCTTCGCGACGGAGCGCAGCAGCGGGAGGGCGATGGTGTGGTCGCCGCCGAGGGTCATCAGGCGGGAGCCGTTGCCGAGGAGCTCGTCGGCGGCGGCCTCGACCGTCTCGACGGCCTCGTTGATGTTGAAGGGGTTCACCGCGATGTCACCGGCGTCCGCGACCTGCGCGAGGGCGAAGGGGGAGGCGTCCTGGGCCGGGTTGTACGGGCGCAGGAGGCGGGAGGCCTCGCGGATGGCGTTGCCGCCGAAGCGGGCGCCGGGGCGGTAGGAGACACCGGAGTCGAAGGGCACGCCGACGACGGCGACGTCGGCGGAGCCGACCTCGTCGAGGCGGGGCAGCCGGGCGAAGGTCGCCGGGCCCGCGTAGCGCGGGATGCGGGAGGAGTCGACGGGGCCGCGCGGCTGCGTGCTCATGGGGGGTGCCCTTCTGGTGGTCCTACGGGTGCGGTCCTTCGAGCGTAAGCGGGCGCCGATGGGGCGCGAAGTGTACGTTTCATCCACTGTTCGGCACCGATATGTACGGAGTAGCCATGGAGGCCCCGCTCACCCCGCCGGTTCCGCTGGCCGCCCTGACCGCCGACCGGGAGCTGGGGCTGCGGCTCCTCGCGGGGCCCGCCGGCGCGGACGTGTACGGGGTGCACGCCTCGGAGATGGCCGACCCGTCGCCCTACCTGCTGGGCGGCGAGCTCCTCCTGACGGCCGGGGCGGGGCTCGCGGGCGCGGCGGGCGCGGGAGCGGCTCCGGCGGGCGCGGCTCCGGCGGGCGCGGCTCCGGCGGGAGCGGCTCCCGCGGATCCCGCGGAGTACGTGGCGCGGCTGGTCCGGGCCGGCGTGGGCGCGGTCGGGTTCGGGGTCACCCCGGTGCACGAGACGGTGCCGCCGGCCCTCGCCGAGGCCTGCGAGCGGTACGGACTGCCGCTGGTGGAGGTCCCGCCGGGCACCCCCTTCACGGCGGTCGGCCGGGCGGTCTGGCGGCTGATGGCCGAGGCCCGGACCCGGGAACTGCGCCGGGTGACCGACGCGCAGCAGTCCCTGGCGTCGGCCGCCGCCCGCCCCCACCCGGTGGCGGCGGTCCTGTCCCGCCTGGCGGCCAGCCTGAACGGCTGGGCGGCACTGCTGACCCCGCCGCCGGGAGCGGGAACGGGGCCGGCCCCGGCGGAGTCCGCCCCCGCGGGCGGCCCGGCCGGGACCGGCGCCGGCGGGAGCCGGGACACGACCGGCGGAGCCGGTGCGACGGCCGGGGCGACGGTCGGCGCCGGCCCCGGCTCGGGGGCGGGCCCGGGCGGGGCCCGTACGGCCGGACTGCCCGTCCCCGGTGGGGCGGCCGGCGGCGGGTTCCGGCCGTACGGGGCGACGGTGGACGCCGGGGCGCCGCCGGGGGAGGACGCGCTCGGGGCGCTCGGCGCGCTGGCCGCGCGGGTGGCGGCCGGGGGTGTGGCGACGGCCACCGACACCCTCGGCGGCACGCACCTGGCGGCGTACGCCGTCGGCGGCGGCCGGGTGCTCGCGCTCGCCACCCCCGCCCGGGCCCCGGGCGACCACACCATCGCCTCCGTCGCCGCCGTGCTGCTCACCCTGCTCACCGCGAGCCGCCCGGCGGGGGACGAGGCCGCCTCCCTGACCCGGCTCCTGCTGGACGGCGATCCGGCCGGGGCGCTCTCGCCCGGGCCCTGGTACGCCGTGCACGCCCGGGGCGGCGGGGATCCGCGGGCGCTGGCCGCCGCGCTGGGCACCGTACTGCTGGACCCGCGCGGGGACGGCGTACGGCTGCTGACCGACCGGGAGCCCGCCCCCCAGCCCGGCTGGCGGCTCGGGGTGAGCGCCCCCGCCGCGCCCGCCGGGCTGGGCACGGCCGGGGCCCAGGCGCGCCGGGCACTGCAGCGCGCGGAGGCGGCCCGGACCCCGCTGGCCCGGCACGCCGAGCCGGGTCTCGCGGGTCTGGTCGGCGAGGCCGAGGCGCGGGCGCACGCCGAGGCCCTGCTCGGCCCCCTCTCCCCCGCCCTGCGGGACACCCTCCGGGGCTGGCTCGCGCACCACGGCAGCTGGGACCGCACCGCGGCCGCCCTCGGCGTCCACCGCAACACCGTCCGCCAGCGCATCGCCCGCGCCGCCGGGCTGCTGGGCGTCGACCCGGACGACCCCGACACCCGGATGGAGCTGTGGTTCGCCCTGCGCTGGGAACCCGGGCCGAAGACCCATGCCGAACCCCCGGCCGGACCCCCGCCCGGCGGGGACGGCTGACCGCAGGGCCGCCGCCCCACCGCGCCCTACGATGTCCGGCATGCACGACATGTTCCGCATGTTCCGCATGTCCAGACCGGTGCGCGGCAGCGGCCACGGCAACGGCCGCGCCTCCGGCGGGCGCCTCGCGTCGGCGGCCCGGCTGCTCGTGTGTGCCGCCCTGCCCTGGTACGCGTGCGTGTGGCTCGGCACGAGCACGGCCCCGGTGGCGGCCGCGCTGCCCGCCGTCCTGATCCTGCGCGGGGACGTGTTCGCGGCGCCCCGGCTGGCCCTGGAGCGCCTGGCCGGGGTGGCCGTCGGGGTACTGCTGAGCGTGGCGGTCCTGCACTGGCTGCCCACGGGCCCGCTGTCGTTCCCGGTACTCCTGGTGTGCGCCTGCGCCGGGACGTACCTGCTGCGCCACGGGGGCTCCCCCAACCAGCAGGTGCTCATCACCGCCCTGGTGATCTACTCCACGCCGGTGCCCGGGTACCCCCTGGCCCGGCTGATGGAGAGCGCGATCGGCATCGCCGTCGTGGCGCTCCTCGGCCCGCTGCTCTGGCCGCCGGACCCGTACCGGGAGACGGCGCGCGGCCTGGAGGAGTACCGCACCGGCCTCGCCGACCGCCTCGCGCGGACCGCCGCCCGCGCCTCCGCCCCCGCTCCGGCCGGCGCCCCCTCCCCCGCCCCCGTGGCCGCCTTCGCCCTGTGGCACCGCCCGTACGAACTGTCCGCCGCGCTGGAGCACGGGACCGGGCGGCTGTTGCTGCTGCCGCCGCGACGGGATGCGGCCGACGAGGCGGGCCCGCTGTGGCCGCGCCTGCGGCTGGCGGCGCGGACTGCCCCGGCCCTGCAGTTCCTCACGCGGGAGGTGGAGACCCGGCCCGCCGCCGACGACGCGTCGGCGCGCGCCATGGCCCCGCTGATCGAGGCGACCGGCCGGGCGCTGGACGAGGCCCTGCGGGGCGGTCCCTGCGCGGACCGGCTGCGCCTGGCCCGGGAGCTCGAAGCCGCGCACCGGGCCGCTCACCCCGGCGCGCGTGACGCCGTGCTGCGCGCCGGGATCCACCTCACCCAGCAGGTGCTGGCCGAGCACCTCGGCCCCGCCGCGGACTGAGCGCGCCGGTCCGGCCCGCCCAGCGCGCCCCGTGCACGGCAGCGTGCTGCTCCTCACTCTGGACAGGGAGAACAACCCGCCGGTAACTTAATCTGAGCAAGCGCTTAGGCATTTCACCATTCGAGCAACCACGACGGCGCACGACCACCCCCGCGAGAGCGGGCGGCGGTTCAGCCGCAGAGAGGGGCCGGCTGTGCGCCGTACCGTTTTCGACGAGGACCACGAGGCGTTCCGCGAGACCATCCGCGCCTTCATCGAGGCCGAGGTCGTCCCCGTCTACGACGAGTGGTTCCAGGCCGGCCAGGCCCCGCGCGACTTCTACTACAAGCTCGGCGAGCTGGGCGTCTTCGGGATCAACGTCCCCGAGGAGTTCGGCGGCGCGGGCCTGGACACCCACAAGTTCGAGGCCGTCCTGTACGAGGAGACCTCGCGCGCCGGCGTGAACTTCGGCGGCTCCGGCGTGCACGTGCTGCTCGCCCTGCCCTACATCAAGATGCTCGCCACCGACGAGCAGAAGAAGCGCTACCTGCCGAAGTTCGTCTCCGGCGAGGAGATGTGGGCCCTCGCGATGACCGAGCCGGGCACCGGCTCCGACGTCGCGGGCATGAAGACCACCGCCAAGCTCTCCGAGGACGGCACGCACTACGTCCTCAACGGCTCCAAGACCTTCATCACCGGTGGCGTCCACGCCGACCGCGTGATCGTCTGCGCCCGCACCTCCGCCCCGGGCGAGCAGGACCGCCGCTTCGGCATCTCCCTCTTCGCCGTGGACACCAAGTCCGAGGGCTACTCCATCGGCCGCAAGCTGGACAAGCTGGGCCTGCGCACCTCCGACACCGCCGAGCTGGCGTTCGTCGACGTGAAGGTGCCGGTCGAGGACCTGCTCGGCGAGGAGAACAAGGGCTTCTACTACCTGGGCGCGAACCTTCCCTCCGAGCGCTGGGGCATCGCCTTCGGCGCGTACGCGCAGGCCAAGGCCGCCGTCCGGTTCGCCCAGCAGTACGTGACCGACCGCACGGTCTTCGGCAAGCCGGTCGCGCACTTCCAGAACACCAAGTTCGAACTGGCCTCCTGCCAGGCCGAGGTGGACGCCGCCGAGGCGGTCGCCGACCGCGCCCTGGAGGCCCTGGACGCCGGCGAGCTGACCGCCGCCGAGGCCGCCTCCGCGAAGCTGTTCTGCACCGAGGTCGCGCACCGCGTCATCGACAAGTGCCTCCAGCTGCACGGCGGCTACGGCTACATGAACGAGTACCCGATCGCCCGTCTGTACGCCGACAACCGCGTGAACCGCATCTACGGCGGCACCAGCGAGGTCATGAAGTCGATCATCGCCAAGTCGATGGGTCTGTAAGGGTCCTACCCTTCCCCCATGAACGAGGCACTGACGACTCTCCTCGATCTGCTCGACCTTGAGCGGATCGAGGAGAACATCTTCCGCGGTACCAGCCGTTCGGCGCTGGTACCGCGCGTCTTCGGCGGTCAGGTCGCGGCCCAGGCACTGGTCGCGGCCGGGCGCACCGTCCCCGAGGACCGCACGGCGCACTCGCTGCACTCGTACTTCCTGCGCGCCGGGGACCCCGGCGCGCCCATCGTCTACTCCGTGGACCGGATCCGCGACGGGCGCTCCTTCACCACGCGCCGGGTCGTCGCCGTCCAGCACGGGCAGCCGATCTTCCACCTCTCGGCGTCGTTCCAGACGTACGAGGAGGGCCTCGACCACCAGGCCGTCATGCCCTCCGCCCCGGATCCGGAGACCCTGCCGACCGCGGAGGAGTCCCTGCCCGCGTACCGGGAGACCTTCCGGGACCCGGGCACGGTGGAGCGGCTGATCGACGCGCGGGCCGCCGTGGACCTGCGGTACGCGACGACCCCGCCGTGGGGCAGCGTCGGCGAGCCGGTCGAGCCCCGCTCCCAGGTGTGGTTCCGTACGGCCGGCAAGCTGGAGGGAGCCGATCCGCTCCTGCACACCTGCCTGGCCACTTACGTCTCGGACATGACCCTGCTGGACTCGGTGCTGCTCGCGCACGGCCGGGGCGGCTGGGCGGTCGGCGACGTGGTCGGCGCCTCGCTGGACCACGCCATGTGGTTCCACCGGCCCTTCCGTGCCGACGAGTGGCTCCTGTACGACCAGGAGTCCCCCTCGGCCGCGGCCGGCCGGGGCCTGGGCCAGGCCCGCATCTGGACCCAGGACGGCCGTCTCGCGGTGACCGTCATCCAGGAGGGCGTCGTCCGCGTACCGCGGGCCTGACGTATTCGGCGGGGCGGGTGTCACTGGGCATCCGGCCCGCGTCGCGGACATAACGTCACCCCATGTCCGAAGAATCCGAAAGCGCCGGCCCCGTCGTCGTCGCCACCGCCACCCACCTCGGGATCGCGGTGGCCAAGGCGGTCGGCGGAGTCGTCAGCGGGTCCAGCGCGATGTTCTCCGAAGCCGCGCACTCGGTGGCCGACACGGTGACGGAACTGCTGCTGCCGACCGCCCTCAAGCGGGGCGCCCGGCCCGCCGACGAGGCGCATCCGCGGGGGTACGGGTCCGAGCGTTGCGGCCGGGCGCTGCTCGCCTCGGTCGCGACCTTCGCCGGCGGCGCGGTCTTCGCCTTCTACGACGGCGTCCGCACCCTCGCGCACGGGGAGGAGCCGGGCGACCCGACGGTCTCGTACGTCGTCCTCGCCGTCGCCTTCCTGCTGGAGGGCTGCTCGCTGTTGACGGCCCGGCGGCGGATGACGGGGGAGGCGGAGCGGATGCGGGCGCCGCTGGGCCCGTACGTGGAGCACACGCCGGACACGGCGGTGAAGGCCGTCCCGCTGGAGAAGGTGGCCGCGCCGATCGGGCTCGTACTGGCGGCGGGCGGCCTGCTGGGGGCGCAGCTGACGGGATCCGGGGCGTACGACGGCGTGGCCTCGCTGCTGATCGGCGCCCTGCTGGTGGCGGTGGCCTGGGAGCTGGGGCGCTCGAACGCGCGGTACCTGATCGGGCGCCCGCTGCCCGCCGGGATGCGGGAGGAGGTCCGCGAGGAGCTGCTGACGGTGCCGCACATCGAGGGGGTGCTGGAGCTGACGACCCTGGTGCAGGGCCCGGACGAGGTGCTGATCGCCGCGAAGATCGACTTCCATGACCTGGCGTCGGCCCGCCAGGTGGAGGCGGCCTGCGAGGACGCCGAGGACCAGCTCCGCGAGCGCTTCCCGGCGATCCGCCACGTCTACCTCGACCCGACGCCCTGGCCGGCGGCCGGGCGTGCGCCGGCGCCGCCTCCGGGCCGGACGGGCCCGGCCTGGCCGGGCGGCCCGACCGGCCCGGCCGTGCCCTGACCGGCCGGGCCCTGACCGGCCGGGCGGCGGCGGGGTCAGGCGGTGAGGCCCGCCGCCGCGAGGAGGTAGGCGACCATCGGGTCGTAGTAGCGGGGGTCGCGGACGTGGTCGTCCAGCGGGACCGCCACCTGGAGGGTGCCCTCCGCCTCGGCGAGGAAGAGCGCCGGGTCGTTGCAGTCCGCGTACCCGACGGCGTCGAGCCCGCGCTGCGCCGCGCAGCCCGCCCAGCCGTGGTCGGCGACGACCAGGTCCGGCTGCGGGCGGCCCTCCGCCGTGAGGCCGTCCAGGATCGCGGCCATCGGCGCCGGGGAGTGGGTGTGCCACAGCGTGGCCCCGCGCTCCAGCACGGCGATGTCCGCGAACTGCCACACCGACCCCTCGTCGGCGGTCAGCCCCTGCGGGATCCGGACGATCTCGCAGCCCGCGGCGCGCAGGGCGTCGGCGGTGGCGCGGTGGACGTCGAGCAGCCCGCCCGGGTGCCCGGTGGCCAGCAGCACGCGCTGGCGGTCGGAGGCGGCCTTGCGCAGCCGGGCGGCCAGCCGGTCCAGGCCCGCGACCGTCAGCTCCGGGTCGATGGTGTCCTGGCCGTGCCGGTGCTCGGGGTCGTCGACGACCCCGCACCGCTCCGCCATGACGGCCAGGACGTCCTGTTCGTCCGTCCAGCGGTCGCCGAGCTCCAGGCCCAGCCAGTAGTGGCGGTCGCCGTTGGCGAGCTTGCGGTAGTGGCTCAGGTTGTTCTCGCGCGGGGTGGCCACCTCCCCCGCGATCCGCGTACGGACGAGGTGTTCGACGAGTTCGGCGCGGCTGGGTACGGGCGTCTCTATCGGCATGCGGCCCATTCTGCCGTCGCTCGGCCGGAGCCGTCCGTTCCGCCTCGGCCGCCGGAACGTCCGCCTCACCCCGACAGCGCTCCGAAGGCGCCGTCGGCGAGCCTGCGCAGCAGCGACTCGGTCGCGTCCCGGCCGAGGACCGCCAGATGCGGGGTGGAGTTCAGCAGCCCGAAGACCGCGTGCACGCAGACCCGTACCTCCGTCTCGCCGACCTGGGGGTGCAGCTCCCGTACGACGGCCACCCACAGTTCGACGTACTGGCGCTGGAGCTGGCGCACCAGCTTGCGGTCCGCCTCGCGCAGCCGGTCCAGCTCCCGGTCGTGGAGGGTGATCAGCGCCCGGTCGTCCAGCGCGAAGTCGATGTGGCCCTCGACGAGGGAGGTCAGCACCTCGCGCGGGTTCGCGCCGGCCTCCTCGACCCGCCGCCGGCCGCCCGTCAGCAGCCGCTCGCTGATGCCGACCAGCAGCTCGGCCAGCATGGCGTCCTTGCCGGCGAAGTGGCGGTACAGACCGGGGCCGCTGATACCGACCGCTGCCCCTATCTCGTCCACTCCCACGCCGTGGAACCCGCGCTCCGCGAAGAGCCGAGCGGCCTCACGGAGGATCTGCTCGCGACGGGTGGGGGCGGCGGCTCTGGTGCTCATGGGAATCCATTCTAGACAGGGCCGTTAGCGCTCGTTAACCTGGGCGCATACGCGTTAACGGTCATTAACAAAGCGTGCACCGAGCAAGGGAGCTCGACCGATGCAGCAGGCACCAGTGCTGACGAGCGCCGCGGACCCGGCGTCCGAGGCCTGGCGGACCAATGAGGCCGCCCACCGCGAGCTCGCCGAGGGCCTCCGCGCCCGGCTCGACGCGGCCCGGCTCGGCGGCGGGGAGAAGGCCCGCGCCCGCCACACCGCCCGCGGGAAGCTGCTTCCCCGCGACCGCGTGGACGCCCTCCTGGACCCCGGGTCCCCCTTCCTGGAGCTGGCCCCGCTGGCCGCCGAGGGGATGTACGGGGGCGCCGCGCCGGCCGCGGGCGTGATCGCGGGCATCGGCCGGGTCAGCGGCCGTGAGTGCGTGATCGTCGCCAACGACGCCACCGTCAAGGGCGGCACGTACTACCCGATGACCGTCAAGAAGCACCTGCGGGCCCAGGAAGTGGCCCTGGAGAATCGTCTCCCCTGTCTCTACCTGGTCGACTCCGGCGGCGCCTTCCTGCCCATGCAGGACGAGGTCTTCCCCGACCGCGAGCACTTCGGCCGCATCTTCTACAACCAGGCCCGCATGTCGGGGGCCGGCATCCCGCAGATCGCCGCGGTCCTCGGCTCCTGCACGGCGGGCGGCGCGTACGTCCCGGCCATGAGCGACGAGGCCGTCATCGTGCGCGGCCAGGGCACGATCTTCCTCGGTGGCCCGCCGCTGGTGAAGGCCGCCACCGGAGAGGTCGTCACGGCCGAGGAACTGGGCGGCGGCGAGGTCCACTCCCGCGTCTCGGGAGTGACCGACCACCTCGCCGAGGACGACGCGCACGCGCTGCGGATCGTACGGAACATCGTGGCGACCCTGCCCGACCGCGGGGCCCTGCCCTGGTCGGTCGAGGCGCCCGAGGAGCCCAAGGTCGACCCGTCCGGGCTCTACGGCGCGGTCCCCGTCGACTCCCGGACCCCCTACGACGCCCGCGAGGTCATCTCCCGGATCGTCGACGGCTCCCGCTTCCAGGAGTTCAAGTCCGAGTTCGGCCAGACCCTGGTGACCGGCTTCGCCCGGATCCACGGCCACCCGGTCGGGATCATCGCCAACAACGGCATCCTCTTCTCCGAGTCCGCGCAGAAGGGCGCCCACTTCATCGAGCTGTGCGACCAGCGCGGCATCCCCCTCCTCTTCCTCCAGAACATCTCCGGCTTCATGGTCGGCCGGGACTACGAGGCGGGAGGCATCGCCAAGCACGGCGCCAAGATGGTCACGGCCGTGGCCTGCGCCCGGGTCCCCAAGCTCACGGTGGTCGTCGGCGGCAGCTACGGCGCGGGCAACTACTCGATGTGCGGACGGGCCTACAGCCCCCGCTTCCTGTGGATGTGGCCCAATGCCAAGATCTCCGTGATGGGCGGGGAGCAGGCCGCCTCCGTCCTGGCCACGGTCAAGCGCGACCAGATCGAGGGCGCGGGCCAGGAGTGGCCCGCCGAGGACGAAGAGGCCTTCAAGGCCCCGGTCCGCGCCCAGTACGAGGAACAGGGCAACGCCTACTACGCCACCGCCCGGCTGTGGGACGACGGGGTCATCGACCCGATGGAGACCCGGCAGGTGCTGGGACTGGCCCTGACCGCGTGCGCGAACGCCCCGCTGGGCGACCCCGCTTTCGGCATCTTCCGTATGTGACGTGATGTGACGTGAGGACCTCTTCGATGTTCAGCACTGTTCTGGTCGCGAACCGGGGCGAGATCGCGGTACGGGTCATCCGCACGCTGCGGCAGCTCGGCATCCGCTCCGTGGCCGTCTTCAGCGACGCCGACGCGGACGCCCGGCACGTACGGGAGGCCGACACGGCCGTCCGGATCGGCCCGGCGGCCGCCGCCGAGAGCTACCTGTCGGTGGAGCGGCTCCTGGACGCCGCCCGCCGCACCGGCGCCGAGGCCGTCCACCCCGGCTACGGCTTCCTCGCGGAGAACGCCGGCTTCGCCCGGGCCTGCGCCGACGCCGGGCTGGCCTTCATCGGCCCGCCCGCGAGCGCCATCTCCCTGATGGGCGACAAGATCCGGGCCAAGGAGACGGTGAAGGCGGCGGGCGTGCCCGTGGTCCCCGGCTCCTCCGGAAGCGGTCTCACCGACGCCGAGCTGGTCTCCGCGGCCGAGGCCATCGGCATGCCCGTCCTGCTGAAGCCCTCCGCGGGCGGCGGCGGCAAGGGCATGCGGCTGGTCCGCGACGCGGCCGTGCTGGCCGAGGAGATCGCGGCCGCCCGCCGCGAGGCGAAGTCCTCCTTCGGCGACGACACCCTGCTCGTCGAGCGGTGGGTCGACCGGCCCCGGCACATCGAGATCCAGGTGCTGGCCGACGCGCACGGCAACGTGGTCCACCTCGGCGAGCGCGAGTGCTCCCTCCAGCGGCGCCACCAGAAGGTCATCGAGGAGGCGCCCTCGGTCCTGCTCGACGAGGAGGTCCGCGCGGCGATGGGCGCCGCGGCCGTGGAGGCGGCCCGCAGTTGCGGGTACGTCGGCGCGGGCACCGTGGAGTTCATCGTGCCGGGCGGGGACCCGTCCTCGTACTACTTCATGGAGATGAACACCCGCCTCCAGGTCGAGCACCCGGTGACCGAGCTGATCACGGGCCTGGACCTGGTGGAGCAGCAGCTGCGGGTGGCGGCGGGGGCTCCCCTCGGGTTCGGGCAGGCGGACGTGCGGCTGACCGGCCACGCCATCGAGGCCCGCGTCTGCGCCGAGGACCCGGCCCGCGGCTTCCTGCCGTCCGGCGGTACGGTCCTGGCCCTGTCGGAGCCGGAGGGCGGGGCGGTGCGCACCGACTCCGGGCTGACGGCCGGCGTGGACACCGGCTCCACGTACGACCCGATGCTGTCGAAGGTCATCGCGTACGGACCCGACCGGGCCTCGGCCCTGCGCTCCCTGCGGGCGGCCCTGGCCGACACCGTGATCCTGGGCGTCCAGACCAACACCGGCTTCCTGCGCAGGCTCCTGGCCCACCCGGACGTGGTCAGCGGGGACCTGGACACGGGCCTGGTGGAACGCGACCTGCAGGCCCTGCTCCCGGAGGGGGTCCCGGCCGAGGTGTACGCGGCGGCCGCGCTGCTGGCGGCGGCCCCGCCCGCCCGGCCGCAGGGCTGGGCCGACCCGTTCGACGCCGCCGACGGCTGGCGCCTGGGCGGGACCCCGGCGTGGACGGTGCACCACTTCCGCCTCCCCGGCCGGGACCCGGTGGAGGTCCGCACCCGCCCGTCCGGCCCCGGTACGGAGCTGCTGCTCGCCCCGGACGGCGACGGCGTCGCCGCCTCCGCCGCGGGCCGGGTCGTGGCGCGCACCGGCGACCTCGTCACCGTCGAACTGGACGGCGTCACGCACCGGTTCAGCCACGCCGCCTCCTCGGAGGGGACCTGGCTCGGCCGCGACGGCGACGCCTGGCACGTGCAGCGGCACGACCCCGTCGCCGCCCTGCTCGGCGGGGCCGGACGGACCGGCGCCGACACCCTCGCCGCGCCGATGCCCGGCACCGTCACCGTCGTCAAGGTGGCCGTCGGGGACAAGGTGGCGGCGGGCCAGAGCCTGCTGGTCGTCGAGGCGATGAAGATGGAGCACGTCATCTCCGCCCCGCACGCCGGCACCGTCACCGAACTCGACGTCACCCCGGGCACCACCGTCGCCATGGACCAGGTCCTGGCGGTCGTGACCCCGGACGGGGAAGAGGAGGGGGACCGGTGAACGGACTGCCCATGAACGTCCCGGCCCCCGGGCTGCCGGCCCGGGTCCGCATCCACGAGGTCGGCGCCCGCGACGGACTGCAGAACGAGAAGACGGCCGTACCCACCGCCGTCAAGGCCGAGTTCGTCCACCGCCTCGCCGCCGCCGGCCTGACGACCGTCGAGGCGACCAGCTTCGTGCACCCCAAGTGGGTGCCCCAGCTGGCCGACGCCGAGGAGCTTTTCCCGCGGCTCCAGGACCTGGCCGGGGTGCACCTGCCCGTCCTCGTCCCCAACGAGCGCGGCCTCGACCGCGCCCTGGCGCTCGGCGCGGACCGCATCGCCGTGTTCGGCTCGGCCACCGAGACCTTCGCGTCCCGCAACCTGAACCGGACCGTCGCCGAGTCCCTCACCATGTTCGAGCCCGTCGTGGCCCGTGCCAAGGAGGGCGGCGCGCACGTGCGCGGCTACCTCTCCATGTGCTTCGGCGACCCCTGGGAGGGCCCGGTCCCGGTCCACCAGGTGGTCCGGGTCGCCAAGGCCCTGCTCGACCTCGGCTGCGACGAGCTCAGCCTCGGCGACACCATCGGCGTCGCCACCCCGGGCCATGTCCAAAGCCTCCTCGGCGAGCTCAACGAGGAGGGCGTGCCGACGGACCGGATCGGCGTGCACTTCCACGACACCTACGGCCAGGCGCTGTCCAACACCCTCGCCGCGCTCCAGCACGGAGTGACCACCGTCGACGCCTCCGCGGGCGGCCTCGGCGGCTGCCCGTACGCGAAGAGCGCCACCGGCAACCTCGCCACCGAGGACCTGGTGTGGATGCTCGACGGCCTCGGCATCGAGACCGGGGTCGACCTGGCCGCGCTCACCGCCACGAGCGTGTGGATGGCCGAACAGCTGGGCCGTCCCAGCCCCTCCCGCACCGTCCGCGCCCTCTCCCACAAGGAGTAACGAAGATCATGGCCCTCGACCACCGGCTCACCCCCGAGCACGAGGAACTCCGCCGCACCGTCGAGGCGTTCGCCCACGACGTCATCGCCCCGAAGATCGGCGACCTGTACGAGCGCCACGAGTTCCCGTACGAGATCGTCCGCGAGATGGGCCGCATGGGCCTGTTCGGCCTGCCCTTCCCGGAGGAGTACGGCGGCATGGGCGGCGACTACCTCGCCCTCGGCATCGCCCTGGAGGAGCTGGCCCGCGTCGACTCCTCGGTCGCCATCACCCTGGAGGCGGGCGTCTCGCTGGGCGCCATGCCGCTCTACCTCTTCGGCTCCGAGGAGCAGAAGCGGGAGTGGCTGCCCAAGATGTGCTCCGGGGAGGTCCTGGGCGCGTTCGGCCTGACCGAGCCCGGCGCGGGCAGCGACGCCGGCGGCACCCGCACCACCGCCGTCAAGGACGGCGACGAGTGGGTCATCAACGGCTCGAAGTGCTTCATCACCAACTCCGGTACGGACATCACCGGACTGGTGACCGTCACCGCCGTGACCGGTCGCAAGGCGGACGGCCGTCCGGAGATCTCCTCGATCATCGTCCCGTCGGGCACTCCCGGGTTCACGGTCGCCGCGCCCTACTCCAAGGTCGGCTGGAACTCCTCGGACACCCGCGAGCTTTCCTTCGCCGACGTCCGCGTCCCGCTGGCCAACCTCGTCGGCGACGAGGGCCGCGGATACGCCCAGTTCCTGCGGATCCTGGACGAGGGCCGCATCGCCATCTCGGCACTCGCCACCGGCCTCGCGCAGGGCTGTGTGGACGAGTCGGTCAAGTACGCGAAGGAACGGCACGCCTTCGGCAAGGCGATCGGCGACAACCAGGCCATCCAGTTCAAGCTGGCGGACATGGAGATGCGCGCGCACATGGCCCGCATCGGCTGGCGCGACGCGGCCTCCCGCCTGGTGGCCGGGGAGCCGTTCAAGAAGGAGGCTGCGATCGCGAAGCTGTACTCCTCGACCGTGGCCGTGGACAACGCCCGTGACGCCACGCAGATCCACGGCGGCTACGGCTTCATGAACGAGTACCCCGTGGCCCGCATGTGGCGGGACTCCAAGATCCTGGAAATCGGCGAAGGCACGAGCGAGGTGCAGCGCATGCTCATCGCCCGTGAGCTGGGCTTCGCCGGCTGACGGAACCCCCGCGACGCGCGGGGAGCGGCAAGGGGACCCGAGAAAATTAGGGTCCCCTTACTGTTTTTGGCCAAGGTTAGGCTAACCTTCCCACGAACGGTCACACCCCCGGTGGCCGCCCCCTGCGCGTACGAAAGCGGACATCGACATGCCCAAGCCCAGAACCTCCGTCCTCTCCCGTCGCGGCTTCGTCGCGGCGGGCGGCGCCCTCGGCCTCGTCGCGGCGCTCAGCGCCTGCGGCGGCAACACCGGCACGGCGAAGGACGGCGCGGGCGACAAGGGCGGCGCCTCCGCGGCGGCTTCCGGCCCCTGGACGTTCAAGGACGACCTCGGCAAGGACGTCAGCACCAAGTCCGCGCCGAAGAACATCGTCGCCTTCACCGGCACGGCCGCCGCCCTCTACGACTACGGCGTCCAAGTCAAGGGCGTGTTCGGCCCGACCAAGCTCGCCGACGGCAAGCCGGACCCGCAGGCCGGCTCCATGGACATCTCCAAGGTCGAGATCCTGGGCAACGTCTACGACGAGTTCAACGTCGAGAAGTACGCGGCCCTGCGGCCCGACGTGCTGCTGACCAACACCTGGGACGGCTCGTACTGGTACGTCCCCGAGGCCTCCAAGGACAAGATCCTGAAGCTGGCCCCGGCCGCCGCCATCGCCACGGGCAGCGACGCCTCGATGGACAAGGCCCTCGCCCGCACGGCGGAGCTCGCCCAGTCCCTCGGCGCCGACCCGAAGAACCAGAAGACCGTCGACGCCAAGGCCCGCTTCGAGGCCGCCGCCGCGAAGGTCCGCGAGGCCACCAAGGCCAACCCGGGCGTCAAGGTGCTCGTCGGCTCGGGCGACGCGGACCACCTCTACGTCTCCACCCCGAAGACCTCGGCCGACCTGAAGTACTTCGAGTCCCTCGGCGTGGAGTTCGTGACCCCGGACCACCTCGACCAGGGCAGCGTCTTCTTCGAGAGCCTGAGCTGGGAGAACGCCGGCAAGTACAAGGCCGACGTCGTCCTGCTCGACAACCGCACCGGCACCCTGCAGAACGAGCAGCTGACGAAGGAGAAGCCCACCTGGGCCGCGCTGCCCGCCGTCAAGGCCGGCCAGATCGCCCCGCGCGTGACGGAGCCGATCTACTCGTACGAGAAGTGCGCGCAGATCCTGGAAGACCTCGCGAAGACCGTCCAGAACGCCAAGAAGGTCAGCTGACCACCGCCACAACGGCGAAATCCCAGGGGGGATCCTCCGCATGACCGCCACCGAATCCGCCGCGCACTTCGGCTTCTTCACGCTCGAAGTCCTGCGCACGCGGCGCCTCGGCCACTCGTTCCTGCGCGTCACCTTCGGCGGGGAGTCCCTCGCCGGATTCCGGTCGGGGGGCTTCGACCAGAGCCTCTCGCTCTTCCTGCCGCCCGAGCACCGGGAGCACACCGAACTCCCCTCCACCGCCGAGGACACCTGGTTCGCCGAGTGGCGGGGGATGCCGGAGGAGGAGCGGCCCGTGATGCGCTCGTACACCGTGCGCGAGCAGCGGCGCACGCCCGGCGGCGCGGACGAGGTGGACATCGACTTCGTCCTGCACGGGGACTCCTCCCCGGCCTCCCGCTGGGCGGGCAAGGCGGTGACCGGCCGCCGGATCATGGCGATCGGCCCGGCCGTCGCGGAGAACAAGTCCGTGCGCTTCCAGCCCCCTGCGGGCACCGACGCGGTGCTGATGTACGCGGACGAGACGGCCCTGCCGGCCGCCGCGGCGATCCTGGACCGGCTCCCCGCCGGAACCAGGGTGAAGGCGTGGTTCGAGGTCCCGCACGAGGACGACCGGATCGCCCTGCCGGCTCCGGCGGACGCGGACGTCACCTGGATCGTGCGCGAGAAGGGGGCCGGCCGGGAGCGGACCGAAGAGGTGGTGGAGCGGGTGCGGGCGAGCGCGCTGCCCGCCGCCGAGGCCCCGTACGCCTGGATCGCGGGCGAGGCCGGCACCATCCGCGCGGTACGCCGCCACCTGGTGCAGGAACGTTCCGTCGACCGGCGCGCGGTGCGCTTCACCGGCTACTGGCGCCTCGGCGCGAGCGAGGAGCAGCTGCTCGCCGAGGCGTACGCGGGCAAGGCCGCGAGCGAGGACCCCGCGTCCGAGCTGTAGCAACGCGCGCGCCACGCACGGCATTTGGAAGAAGGGCCCCGGCATTCGCCGGGGCCCTTCCCTATTTGGCCGAATGATTAGGTTAGGCTAACCTAATCATTACACCCCACCCGCTTCTCCCCCTGCCCGGAGGAAAGTTGATGCGCTCGCATCTGCTGAACGAGACGACCGCGGACCTCTACCGGCGCTCCGTCACCGAGGGCGTCGACCGCGTCGCCGCCAAACTCGCGACCACGGAACAACCCCACACCGGCGTGTCCGTCGACGAGCTCGCCCCGGTCATCGCCTCGATCGACCTCGACACCCCGCTGGCCGACACCGCGGCCGCGCTCGACGAGCTCGAAGGCGTCTACCTCCGTGACGCGGTCTACTTCCACCACCCCCGCTACCTGGGCCACCTCAACTGCCCGGTGGTCATCCCCGCGGTGGTCGGCGAAGCGGTCCTCTCGGCCGTCAACTCCTCGCTCGACACCTGGGACCAGTCCATCGGCGGCACGCTCATCGAGCGCCGCCTGATCGACTGGACCGCCCGCCGCATCGGCCTCGGCGAGGGCGCCGACGGCATCTTCACCTCCGGCGGCAGCCAGTCGAACTTCCACGCGCTGCTCCTGGCCCGCGACGAGGCCTGCCGCATCGTCATGAAGCGCGCCCTGGACCGGGGCGTCGAGCTCGCCAAGGCCGAACTGCTGCCGAAGCTGCGCATCTTCACCTCCGAGGCCAGCCACTTCAGCGTCCAGAAGTCGGCCGCCATGCTCGGCCTCGGCTACGAGGCGGTCATCTCCGTCCCGGTCGACCGCAACCGCCGCATGGACACCTCGGTGCTCGCCCTGGAGCTGGAGAACTGCGCCGCCGAGGGCCTCTTCCCGATGGCCGTCGTCGCCACCGCCGGCACCACCGACTTCGGGTCCATCGACCCGCTCCCCGAGATCGCCCGCCTGACCTCCGAGCACTCCGCGTGGATGCACGTGGACGCCGCCTACGGCTGCGGACTGCTGGTCTCCCCCACCCGCCGGCACCTCCTCGACGGCATCGGGCACGCCGACTCGGTCACGGTCGACTACCACAAGTCCTTCTTCCAGCCGGTGAGTTCCAGCGCGATGCTGGTCCGCGACCGCGACACCCTCAAGCACGCCACGTACCACGCGGACTACCTCAACCCGCGCCGGATGGCCGAGGAGCGGATCCCGAACCAGGTCGACAAGTCGATCCAGACCACGCGCCGTTTCGACGCCCTCAAGCTCTGGATGACCCTGCGCGTCATGGGCGCCGACGGCCTCGGCTCACTCTTCGACGAGGTCATCGACCTGGCCGCCGCCGGCTACGAGGTCATCGAGGCCGACCCGCGCTTCGAGGTCGTCGTCCGCCCGCAGATCTCCACCCTGGTCTTCCGCTACGTCCCCGCCGGCGGCGAGTACCGGGCGGACCTCCTCGACGAGGCCCAGCTGCACGCCCGCAAGGCCCTGTTCGCCTCCGGCGAGGCCGTCGTGGCCGGCACCAGGGTGGACGGCCGCCAGTACCTGAAGTTCACCCTCCTCAACCCGCAGACCACGACGTCCGACATCGCGGCCGTCCTCGACCTCCTCGCCGCACACGCCGAGCAGTTCCTGGGAGAATCCCTTGCCGTCCACCGTTAAGCCCCACGACTTCATCGGCATCGGCCTCGGTCCCTTCAACCTGGGACTCGCCTGCCTGACCGCGCCGATCGACGAGCTCGACGGCCTCTTCATCGAGTCGAAGCCGCACTTCGAGTGGCACGCCGGCATGTTCCTCGACGGTGCGCACCTGCAGACGCCGTTCATGTCGGACCTGGTCACCCTCGCCGACCCGACCTCGCCCTTCTCCTTCCTGAACTACCTGAAGGACAAGGACCGGCTGTACTCCTTCTACATCCGGGAGAACTTCTACCCGCTGCGCGCCGAGTACAACGACTACTGCCGCTGGGCCGCCGACCGGCTCGACAACGTCCTGTACTCCACCACGGTCACCGAGGTCACCTACGACGGGGCCGCCGGCCTCTACGAGGTCCACACGGACAAGGGCGAGACCCACCTCGCCCGCCGCCTGGTCCTGGGCACCGGCACCTCGCCCCACGTCCCGCGGGCCTGCGGGGACCTCGGCGGCGACTTCCTGCACAACTCGGCCTACATGCAGAACAAGGCGGAGCTGCAGAAGAAGAAGTCGATCACCCTGATCGGCTCCGGCCAGAGCGCGGCCGAGATCTACCTCGACCTCCTCGCCGAGATCGACTCGTACGGCTACCAGCTGAACTGGGTCACCCGCTCCCCCCGCTTCTTCCCCCTCGAATACACCAAGCTGACGCTGGAGATGACCTCCCCGGAATACGTGGACTACTTCCACGCCCTCCCGGAGGACACCCGCTACCGCCTGGAGACCCAGCAGAAGAACCTCTTCAAGGGCATCGACGGCGACCTGATCAACGAGATCTTCGACCTGCTCTACCAGAAGAAGATCAGCATGCCGGGCCCCGTCCCGACCACCCTGCTGACCAACACCTCCCTGAACGGCACGGCGTACGACACCACCACGGGCACCTACACCCTGGGGCTGCGCCAGGAGGAGCAGGAGCGGGACTTCTCCCTCGCCACCGAGGGCCTGGTGCTCGCCACCGGCTACGAGTACGTCGTCCCCGGATTCCTGGACCCGGTCCGCGACCGCCTGAACTTCGACGGCCGCGGCCGCCTCGACGCGGGCCGCAACTACAGCGTGGACACGACCGGCCGGGGCGTCTACCTCCAGAACGGCACGACCCACAACCACTCCATCACCTCGCCCGACCTGGGCATGGCCGCGTACCGCAACGCGTACATCGTCGGTGAGCTGCTCGGCCGCGAGTACTACAAGGTCGAGAAGTCCATCGCGTTCCAGCAGTTCGCCGCCCCGGAAGGCACGCACGCATGAGCACCACCGCCGAGATCCTCTTCACCCGCACCGACGCCGTCCTCGGGACCTTCACGATCCGTCCCCTGGACCCGTTCGCCGACGCGGAACTGCTGCACGGCTGGGTCACCGACCCGAAGGCCGCGTTCTGGATGATGCAGGACGCCACGCTCACCGAGGTGGAGCGCGAGTACGTGCGCATCACCACGCACGAGCACCACCAGGCCTTCATCGGCCTGCACGAGGGCCGGCCCGCCTTCCTCATGGAGAGCTACGACCCGGCGCGCCTGGAGCTGGTCGGCCTGTACGACCCCGAGCCCGGCGACGTCGGCATGCACTTCCTGGTCGCCCCGACCGACACCCCGGTCAGCGGCTTCACCCGCGCCGTGATCACCACGGTGATGGCCTCGCTCTTCGCCGACCCGGCGAACCTCCGCGTCGTCGTCGAGCCCGACGTCCGCAACAAGGCCGTCCACGCCCTCAACGAGGCGGTCGGTTTCGTCCCCGAGCGCGAGGTCGTCAAGCCGGAGAAGACCGCCCTGCTCAGCTTCTGCACCCGCGAGCAGTTCGAGGCCACCCAGCAGGAGTCGATATGAGCCTGTCCGACGCCATCTCCCACCTCTCCCCGGAGCTGTGGGCCCGCGCGAACCGCGCCCTGGTCCGCAAGGCGCTCGCCGAGTTCTCGCACGAGCGCCTGCTGACCCCGAAGCTGCTGGACTCGGGCCTGTACTCGGTCCTCAGCGACGACGCCACCGTCGAGTACCGCTTCGCCGCGACCCTCCACGCGCTGGACCACTGGTCGGTGGACGAGGCCTCCATCACCCGCCACCGCGACGGCGGGCCGGCCGACCTGGACGCCCTCGACTTCCACATCGAGCTCCGCCGGACCCTGGGCCTGAGCGCGGAGGTCCTGCCCGTCTACCTGGAGGAGATCTCCTCCACCCTGGCGGGCTCGGGCTACAAGTACACGAAGCCGCAGGTCTCCTCCGCCGTCCTCGCGAAGTCCTCCTTCCAGGACATCGAGACCGGCATGACCGAGGGCCACCCCTGCTTCGTCGCCAACAACGGCCGCCTCGGCTTCGGCGTGCACGAGTACCTCTCGTACGCCCCGGAGACCGCGAGCCCGGTCCACCTGGTGTGGGTCGCCGCCCGCAGGGACGTCTCCACCTTCACGGCGGGCGCGGGCCTGGACCACGACGCCTTCGTCCGCGAGGAGCTCGGCGAGGACGCCCTCACGCTCTTCGCGGCGAAAATGGCCTCCCTCGGCCTGGACCTCGCGGACTACCACCTGCTGCCCGTCCACCCCTGGCAGTGGTGGAACAAGACCACGGTCACCTTCGCCGCCGAGATCGCCAACCGCCGCCTGGTCCTGCTGGGCGAGGGCTCCGACGCCTACCTCGCGCAGCAGTCGATCCGCACCTTCTTCAACACCACCACCCCCACGAAGCACTACGTGAAGACCGCCATCTCGGTCCTCAACATGGGCTTCATGCGTGGCCTTTCGGCGGCGTACATGGAGGCCACCCCGGCCATCAACGACTGGCTGCACCAGCTGATCGAGAACGACGAGGTCCTGCGGTCCGTCGACTTCTCGATCATCCGCGAGCGCGCGGCGATCGGCTACCACCACCGCCAGTACGAGCGCGCGACGGACCGGTACTCCCCGTACCGCAAGATGCTCGCCGCGCTGTGGCGCGAGTCCCCGGTGAACTTCGTCCGGGGCGAGGAGCGCCTGGCGACGATGGCCTCCCTCCTGCACGTGGACGCGGACGGCAAGTCCTTCGTCGGCGCCCTGATCGAGGAGTCGGGCCTCACCCCGGCCGAGTGGCTGGCCTCCTACCTCCGGGCCTACCTCGTCCCCCTCCTCCACTGCTTCTACCAGTACGACCTCGCCTACATGCCGCACGGCGAGAACACGATCCTCGTCATCGAGGGCGGCGTGGTGAAGCGGGCGATCTTCAAGGACATCGCCGAGGAGATCGTGGTCATGGACCCGGACGCGGTCCTGCCGCCCGCGGTCGAGCGGGTCCGGGCGGACATCCCGGAGGACATGAAGCTGCTGTCGGTCTTCACGGACGTCTTCGACTGCTTCTTCCGCTTCCTCGGCCCGATCCTGGCCACCGAGGGCATCTGCGAGGAGGACACCTTCTGGAAGGCCGTGGCCGACTGCGCCCACGCCTACCAGGACTCGGTCCCGGCCCTCGCGGACCGCTTCGAGCGCTACGACCTCTTCGCGCCCGAGTTCCAGCTGTCCTGCCTCAACCGCCTCCAGCTGCGCAACAACAAGCAGATGGTCGACCTCGCCGACCCGTCGGCGGCCCTGCAGCTGATCGGCACCCTCAAGAACCCCGTCGCGCCCTTCGCCCGGCGCTGACGGCCCCGGCCCGGCACTCCCCGAAATACGGTCCCTTCGGGGAGTGCCGGGCCTTCTACGAGTTCTACGGGGTCGGGAACACCCCCGGCCCGCACCGCACCGGGTCGTGCCAGGGCTGCGTGCCCACCACCCAGGCCACGTTCGGCGCGGACGTCTCCGTGCGCCGGGCGCGAGTCGCCGTGGGCGCAGGAACGCGCATTCATTGTCGCCCGCCCGCCCCGACTCCGCCGCCCGGCCCGGTTCCCGCCGCTCTTCCGGGCTACGGCCGCAGTCGCGCGAACACCAGCTCCAGCACACCGACGGTGTCCAGCCGCGCCAGGCCACCGGTCATGCCGTCCAGGAACACGACGCTGCCGTTGTTGTTGTGCACGTACAGCAGGTGTCCGCTGACCTCGGCGCCGCGGATCACCCGGCGCACCCACACGACGCCCTGGGTGTCCGGCCCGGTCTCCCCGGCCCGCCGGATCACCTCGTCCCAGCTCCCGCAGCGGATCTGCACGGCGGCCGGGAAGTACCGCTCGAGCAGCAGCTCCCACCACCCCGGCGCCTCGTGCGCGGGCTGCCACGGCAGGGGCGTCGACGGCGCCCCGGCGATGGCGGCGGCCACGGTCACGACACATCCGCGCGAGTTCAACCGCCGCGCCTGGACCTGGGGGTCCCGTTCCTGCTCGGTCCGGGTGTACTCCCCGGCATCGGTCCAAGGGTCGTCGGAAGCCGGGTGAAAGGGCCGTCCCAGGTCCTTGGGCACCACCACGGAGGCGGTCAGCATGGGCGTGCGCGGGTACCCCGGCCGCTCGATGGTCCGGCAGGCGAACAGCCACGTCCCGGCGTCCTCGGCGACCGGCTCGATCCCGGCCAGCTCGACGCGCCCCTGGTAGGTGGTGAGGAGCCATTCCAGGGCCCGCTGCCACGGCGTGGCGCTACGGGTCCTCGCCAGCGAGGCCGACTCCCAGCCGCCGTGGCGCACATAGGCCAGGAACTCCTCCATCGGCAGGTGCGACGGAGGGAACCGCACCGCGCCGCCGTCCTTCGGGACGAGAACCCCCTTGGTGAGCGGACCGATCCAGTGGTCTGCGGCGTCGATGCTCTCCTGCGTGTCGAAGCGGATGACCCAGGCCAGGTCGAGTTCCTCGCTGAGCTCCGGCTGGAGGACGATCGTCCACGGCTCATGGGCGAAGGCCCGGGCGAGACAGGGCCTCGCCGCCTCGACGGCCTCGTCGAGCGTGACGCCCTCAGCCCTCCGCACCGGCGCCGCCTCCGGGACGCCGAGATCCGCTCCGTCGCCGCTCATGCCGCCCCTCCCCGTCCGGCCCCACCAGGAACCGGACCTCTTGCCGTCCGTCGTCAGATCGTCGCACGGACGCCGGCGGGCCCGATCCGGCTACTCCCAGGGGACCTCCGGGGCCCGGTAGTACGTGATGTCCTGGGCTTCCAGGCGGGGGGCCTGGGCGGCCAGGCGTTCGCGGTACGCCGGCCAGTCGAGGGCGCTCGCCGGGGACCAGCCCAGTTCCGCCAGGCCCAGGACGCGCGGGAAGGCCAGCAGTTCCCAGTCGGAGCGGGTCGCGACGGTCTCCGTCCACAGCGGGGCCTCGACCCCGAGGACGGCGGACTCCGGGAGGCCCGGGAGGTAGGAGCCCGGGTTCCAGGAGTAGGAGCGCCGCACCGGGACGTAGCCGGCCCAGGCGAGGCCCGGCTTCGTCGCCGTGTCGTACTTCATGTCCAGGTAGGCGTGGTCGGCCGGGGAGAGGATCACCGGGTGGCCGGACTTCCCCGCCGCCACGACCGCCGCCTTCTCGGCGGCGGCTGTCTTGTCGTGGCCCCAGTACTGGAGCACCGCGCCCGGCGCCGGGCGGGCCGAGGCGAGCTGGTGCCAGGCCACCACCGTCTTGCCGTGGCGGGCCACCACCTGCTGGGCCCGGTCCATGAAGGCCGCGTAGTCCGCCGCCGGGGTGGCGCGGGCCTCGTCGCCGCCGATGTGCAGGTAGCGGCCGGGGGTCAGCTCCGCGAGCTCGCCGAGGACCTGGTCGATGAACTCGTAGGTCCGCTCCTTGCCCACGCACAGCGAGCTGAAGCCGACCTTGATCCCGGTGTAGCGCTCCGGGGCCTTCCCGTCGCAGGTCAGCTCCGGGTAGGAGGCGAGCGCGGCGTTCACGTGGCCGGGCATGTCGACCTCCGGGACCACGTCCACGTACCGCTCCGCCGCGTACGCCACCAGGTCCCGGTACTCCTCCTTGGTCCAGTGGCCGCCGGGCCCGCCGCCGACCTCGCTCGCGCCCCCGTACTCCGCGAGCCGGGGCCAGGAGTCGATCGCGATCCGCCAGCCCTGGTCGTCCGTGAGGTGCAGGTGCAGGGTGTTGATCTTGTACTGGGCGAGCTGGTCGACGTACCGCTTCACCTGCTCCACCGGGAAGTGGTGACGGGCCACGTCCACCATCGCCCCCCGGTACGCGAACCGCGGGACGTCCACCACCGTCCCGCCGGGAACCCCGCCCGCCCCCCGGACCGGCACCAGCTGGCGCAACGTCTGCCCCGCGTGGAAGAGCCCGGCCGGGGTGCGGGCGGTCAGGGTGATCCCGGCGGCGGTGGTGCGCAGCCGGTAGCCCTCCGCGCCGAGTTCCGCGTCCCCGGTGTCGAGCCGCAGCCGGACCCCGTCCCCGTCCTCGCCGTCGACCACCGGCAGCGGCAGCCCGCCGGGGCCGCGCAGCTGCTCCGCGAGGAGCTCGCCGACCCGCCGGACCTCCTCCGGCGCCGCCACACCCGTACGGATCACCGTGCCGGCCCCGAAGACGTACGGGGCGCCTTCGGCCCGCGCGGAGGCGGGCGCGGGCAGGAGCCGTTCGTAGGGGGCGAGGGCGGCGGGGCGGCGGGTGGCCTTGGCGTCGTCACCGTGGGCCGCGGTGCAGGAGACGACCGCCCCGAGGGCGAGGAGGGTGCCGAGCGCGCGTCGCAGGACTCTCATGCGCCCAGGTATAGGCCAACCGGCCCTGGATTGCCGATGGGAGAATCACCGCATGGCGGAAATCATCCAGAAGGACGGCACTTGGACCTTCGACGGGGACGCGGTGCGCATCGTGCCGGGCCGCGACAAGGGGGTGGGGCTGCTCCGGCAGCACCTCGGCGAAGTGGTCGTACCGCTGCGGGCCGTCGCGGGGGTCAGTCACGAGCCGGGCCGCAAGGCGGGCCGGCTGCGGCTTCGGCTGCGGGACGGGGCGGACCCGCTGCTGCAGGTGACGGGAGGGCGGCTGCCGGAGCCCTCCGACCCCTATCTCCTGACGGTGGAGCCGGACCGGACCGGGGTCGCGGAGTACTTCGTCGACGAGCTGCGCAACGCCCTGCTGCTGGACCAGGTCGATCCCGGCCCCTCGGACGCCTACCTGCTGCCGGGGCCCGCCGTTCCGATCTCGGTCGGCGCGGGTGACGGGTCGGCGGCCTTCGACGGCGACCGGGTGCTGCTGGACTGGAACTGGACGACGGAGGAGGCGAAGCGTTCCGGCGGACCGCGGGAGTTCCGCGTCGGCGACGTGCGGTCGGTGGAGTGGACGCCGTCCAGGGGGCTGGAGCACGGCTGGCTGCGGTTCACCCTGAAGGGCGCCACGGCGGCGGCCGCGCCCAAGTACGACCCGCACACCCTGGAGCTCTTCGGTTTCAAGAAGGACCCCCTGATGGCGCTGGTCGCGGCGGCCGTGGCGGTGCGGATCCCGCACCCGGCGGCGCCCGCGCCGGCCCCCGCGCCCGAGGCGCTGCCGCTGCCCGAGGCGCGCGCGGCCCTGGCGGGCGAGCCGGTGGACCACGACACCCTGCTGCGACGCCTGCGCGAGCTGGGCGAGCTGCACCGGACGGGCATCCTGACCGCCGAGGAGTTCAGCGCCGCGAAGGCCGCCATTTTGGGTCGTTTCTGACCGACCCGGACCGGAATTACCCATTCCCTGGTCCAGACCAGCAGGATCCTGCCCGATTTCGGGCAGGATCTTTGCGTTCCAGCCCGTGGACCGTCAATATCTACAGGTGCTCGACCGCCGCCCGTCCCATGACGACCTCGTCGACCACCTGGTGCGCAGCACCGCGCTGCAGCGCGGAGAGGCCGCCCGGGTGGTGCTCGACGTGCTCGCGTACTTCGACGAGACGACCGAGGAGTTCGTCCGTCGTCGTCACCGCGAGCTCCAGTCGGGCGGCGCGGTCAACGCGGAGATCTTCGAACGGATCGCCGCCGAACTGCCGCACCGCGCCGTGGCGCCCCCGGAGCTCTCGCTCCGGCAGCTGCGCCGCATCGTCTACGGCTGAGACGACCGGGACGGCGCAGGGCACGGACACCGAACTACAGGAGGGGCAAGACCGTATGTGCGGAATCGTGGGTTACATCGGCAAGCGCGACGTGGCACCGCTGCTGCTGGAGGGTCTCCAGCGGCTGGAGTACCGGGGCTACGACTCGGCGGGCATCGTCGTCAACAGCCCGAAGGCCGCGGCGCTGAAGATGGTCAAGGCCAAGGGCCGGGTCCGCGAGCTGGAGTCCCGCGTTCCCAAGCGGTTCGCCGGCACCACCGGCATCGCCCACACCCGCTGGGCCACCCACGGCGCCCCGAGCGACATCAACTCGCACCCGCACCTGGACCCCGAGAACAAGGTCGCCGTCGTCCACAACGGCATCGTCGACAACGCCGACGAGCTGCGCGCGAAGCTGGTGGCGGACGGTGTCGTCTTCGTCTCCGACACCGACACCGAGGTGATCACCCACCTGATCGCCCGCTCGCAGGCCGACAGCCTGGAGGAGAAGGTCCGCGAGGCGCTCAAGGTCATCGAGGGCACCTACGGCATCGCCGTGATGCACGCCGACTTCGCCGACCGCATCGTCGTCGCCCGCAACGGCTCGCCCGTCATCCTCGGCATCGGCGAGAAGGAGATGCTCGTCGCCTCCGACGTCGCCGCGCTGATCGCCCACACCCGCCAGGTCGTGACCCTCAACGACGGCGAGATGGCCACCCTCAAGGCCGACGACTTCCGCACCTACACCACCAGCGGTACGAAGACCACCTCCACCCCGGAGACCGTGGAGTGGGAGGCCGCCTCCTACGACATGGGCGGCCACGACACGTACATGCACAAGGAGATCTCCGAGCAGCCCGACGCGGTCGACCGCGTGCTGCGCGGCCGGATCGACGACCGCTTCAACACCGTGCACCTGGGCGGCCTGAACCTCGACCCGCGCGAGGCCCGCGGCATCCGCCGGGTCAAGATCCTGGGCTGCGGCACCTCCTACCACGCGGGCCTGATCGGCGCCGGGCTGATCGAGAGCATGGCCCGGATCCCCGCCGACGCCGAGCCGGCCTCCGAGTTCCGCTACCGCAACCCGGTCGTGGACCCCGACACCCTCTACATCGCCGTCTCCCAGTCCGGTGAGACGTACGACGTGCTCGCGGCCGTGCAGGAGCTCAAGCGCAAGGGCGCCCGCGTCCTCGGCGTGGTCAACGTGGTCGGTTCCGCCATCGCCCGCGAGGCCGACGGCGGCGTGTACGTGCACGCCGGCCCGGAGGTCTGCGTCGTCTCCACCAAGTGCTTCACCAACACGGTCACGGCCTTCGCGCTGCTCGCCGTGCACCTGGGCCGGATCCGGGACCTGTCGGTCACCGACGGCAAGCGGATCATCGAGGGCCTGCGCAAGCTGCCCGCGCAGATCCAGGAGATCCTCGAAGGCGAAGAGGACATCAAGAAGCTGGCGGCCGAGTACGCCGAGGCCAAGTCGATGATGTTCATCGGCCGGGTGCGCGGCTACCCGGTGGCCCTGGAGGCCTCCCTCAAGCTGAAGGAGATCTCCTACATCCACGCCGAGGCCTACCCGGCCTCCGAGCTCAAGCACGGCCCGCTCGCCCTCATCGAGCCCGCCATGCCGACGGTCGCGATCGTCCCCGACGACGACCTGCTGGAGAAGAACCGCGCGGCGCTGGAGGAGATCAAGGCCCGCAGCGGCCGCATCCTCGCGGTCGCCCACCGCGAGCAGGAGAAGGCCGACCACACCATCCTCGTGCCCAAGAACGAGGACGAGCTGGACCCGATCCTGATGGGCATCCCGCTCCAGCTGCTGGCGTACCACACCGCCCTGGCCCTGGGCCGGGACATCGACAAGCCGCGCAACCTGGCGAAGTCGGTCACCGTCGAGTAGTCGGACCGCCACCACCACGGCACGCACGAAGCGGCCCCCGGGGGATGTCCCCCGGGGGCCGCTCGCGCGTACGGTGCCCGGCCGCTCAGCCCGCGGCGACCGCGCCGCTGCCGGAGGCCTTGCCGAGCGCCGTCGGCCAGTGCGCCAGCGCGGCGGTGGCCCCGTACCAGGCCAGCAGCCCGGAGAGCGCCGCCACCCAGCCCGCCGCCTTGCCGAGCCCGTCGCCGCCGGCGAAGGCGCCTATCGCGAGGAGCACCAGGGAGAGGGTGAGCAGGGCGTAGACGCCCTGGCCGAACAGTCCGCTCGCCGCGCTCACGGTGAGCGTCAGCGCGAGCAGGGCGAACAGGGCGAGGAACAGGCCGGCCGCGTGCGGCGAAACCTTTCCGTCGGCGCCGCCGGCCCAGGTGAACCAGAAGGCGCCGAGGCCCGCGAACGCCGTGCCGTTGAAGCCGTTGCCGCCCCGGAATTCGAGGAGTCCGAGGACGAACAGGGCGAGACCGCCGACGTACATGGCGAGCGACACGGAGTCGGCCACGGTCACGCCGCTGACGACGCCCGTGTGGCCGATACCGAACGCGAGAAGGGTGAGCCCCAGGGCGATGTTCCCCAGGGTCGAAGTCGAGGCCGTGCTTCCCGCAGAGACACCGTTGTCCACGGCGGGCTCCCTTCGATCTGCAGTTGTTTGCTGCGTCCCAGCAGCATTTATCTACCCTTTACAAGGGGGTTCACAACCGCACAACCGACGTACAGAGGGTTACGGAATGACAACGACGGGTCGCTGCGCCCGCTTGGCCAGCCGGCCCGCCACCGAGCCGAAGATCCGGCCGACGATCCCGTGCGTGGAGCCGACCACGATGGCGTCGGCCGAGTACTCCCGGCCGACCTCCTCCAGCTCGTGGCAGATGTCCCCGCCGCGCTCGACCAGGATCCACGGCACCTCGGACAGGTAGTCGGCGCAGGCCAGCTCCAGCCCCAGCACCTCGGTGCGGTGGTCCGGCACGTCCACGAAGACGGGTGGCTCGCAGCCCGCCCACACGGTGGTGGGGAGGCGGTTGGCCACGTGCACGATGATCAGACCGGAGCCCGAGCGCCGGGCCATTCCGATCGCGTACGCGAGGGCTCGCTCACTGGACATGGAGCCGTCGAAGCCCACCACCACGCCGTGCCGGAAGGCCGGGTCGCAGGGGAGTCGGGTCTGTTCCACCGCGCGCAGGTCGCTCGATACGGAATCGGCGAGGGGTTTGCGCTTGCGGTCCGCGGGTTCGGAGAATTCGTGACCGGCCATGGGTGTCTCGGTGAAGAGTCCTCGGGGGAAGCGACAGGGGCGATTTCGACGACGCAGGTGTGTGACGACGCAGGTTTTTGACGACGCGGGTTTTTGACGACGCAGGGTGACGGAGCTCTGTCCGGGAAGCATCTTCCCAAGCCCTTACCCACCAGGGTACGGCGACACTCCTGTCCTGCACAGGGCATGCCGCCCTTGGAGAGCGTCCCAGGGAGCATGCCGGAGCGACGGCGCCTTGGCAATGGCGACTGTCCCCTACAGCCAGTGACGAGAGGCCCGCGCGCCACCCGTGCGCGCAGTGACCGAGCCGCGCACCGGGGCGTTGGACAGACGTCCGACCGTCCAGGAAGAGCCCGCAGGGAGTACGCCGTGCCCGGCCATCCGGTTCACCCCGTCCAGCCCGTCCAGCCCGCTCCGCCGACGCAGTCCCTCCCGTCCCCCCACTCCGCAGCCGGGCCTCACGCGCCCTCCGTTCTTCACCCGTCCGTGCGGTCCGCCGGGCGCGCCCCTGACGACCCGGCGGGTGACGTGGTGCGCTGGGCCGCCTTCAGCTGCCTCCTCGTTCCCGTCGTGCTGGTCGTCTACGGCACCTCCTACGGCGGGGCCGCCGTGGCGACGCTGGGGCTGGCCGCCGTCACCGCCGCCTGCCGGGTGCTGCTGAGGCACTCGGAGAAGACGGAACGGGCCGCCGCGCGGGTGCGTTCGGAGGATCCGCTTCCGCTGGGCCACCGGGGCCGGCACTCCCGCAGCGGGGCCGGTTCGCACCGCGGTTGCCACGGTTCCGGCGCCCTCTCCCCTCACGACTGACCGGTTCGCACGTACACACCCGCTTGTTTTCAGCCAACTTCCCGACCGTGTGCCCCCCTTGCCGGAATGTCCCCCCAACCCCCCTACCACCAGCGACTACAAGCCTCGGGGGGCGCTGAGGCCCTACGGGTACTGGCCATGGCCGGACAGCGAGCTTCCCACCCGGGTAGCGGAGTGGAACGCTTCCTGATCGAATGCTTTTCGCCAAGTTGCCAAGTCGACATAGCGCTCCGTGCTGAACTTGTCACGCCGACACCACGGGACGCAGTAGATTCGATCATGTATTTACGGCGGGGGATCCACGTGCAAGGCCGAGGGGAAACGTGCAGGTGCGACCAGACCAAGGAGTCGCGACACCCAAGGGGGGCTTAGCGCCATGAGCCAGGATTCCACCGCCGCAGTCGTCGCCGACGCGGGCCGGAAGCTCGCGGGGCGTCGCCGCAGGGAGATCGTCGCCGTGCTGCTGTTCAGCGGCGGGCCGATCTTCGAGAGTTCCATTCCACTTTCCGTGTTCGGCATCGACCGGCAGGACGCGGGAGTTCCACGCTATCGACTGCTCGTGTGCGCCGGGGAGGACGGTCCGCTGCGGACCACCGGCGGACTCGAACTGACCGCGCCGTACGGGTTGGAGGCGATCGCCCGGGCAGGCACGGTCGTCGTTCCGGCCTGGCGCTCCATCACTTCACCGCCGCCGCCGGAGGCCCTGGACGCCCTGCGTCTGGCGCACGAGGAGGGGGCCCGGATCGTCGGCCTGTGCACGGGAGCGTTCGTGCTCGCCGCCGCCGGGCTGCTGGACGGCCGGCCCGCGACGACGCACTGGATGTACGCGCCGACGCTGGCCAAGCGCTACCCGTCCGTCCACGTCGACCCGCGCGAGCTGTTCGTCGACGACGGCGACGTGCTGACGTCCGCGGGCACCGCGGCCGGAATCGACCTGTGCCTGCACATCGTGCGCACGGACCACGGCAGCGAGGCGGCCGGGGCACTGGCCCGCCGGCTCGTCGTCCCGCCGCGCCGCACGGGAGGCCAGGAGCGCTACCTCGACCGGTCGCTGCCCGAGGAGATCGGCGCCGACCCGCTCGCCGAGGTCGTCGCCTGGGCCCTGGAACACCTCCACGAGCAGTTCGACGTGGAGACGCTGGCCGCCCGCGCCTACATGAGCAGGCGCACCTTCGACCGGCGGTTCCGCTCGCTCACCGGCAGCGCTCCGCTCCAGTGGCTGATCACCCAGCGGGTGCTCCAGGCACAGCGGCTGCTGGAGACCTCCGACTACTCGGTCGACGAGGTCGCCGGACGCTGCGGGTTCCGTTCCCCCGTCGCGCTGCGCGGGCACTTCCGCCGGCAGCTGGGATCCTCCCCGGCCGCCTACCGCTCCGCCTACCGTGCGCGCCGGCCGCAGGCCGACGTGTCCCCGGTGTCCGAGCTCTCGGGCGGTCCGCTGCCGCACCAGCGCACGCCGCAGCCCCAGCGGGCGGCGGCGGCCCTGGCCGCCTCCGGTCCGAGCGTGACGGAGCTGTACTCCCCGGGACGGGTCCTGCGCGAGCACGCGTAGCGGCCACTCCCGGCATCGCCTGACGAAGGTCCCCCACATCGGCCGAGCACCAATGTGGGGGACCTTCGGCATAAGGTGGGGCGCATGAACGATCGCATGGTGTGGATCGACTGCGAGATGACCGGGCTCTCGTTGACGGACGACGCACTTATCGAGGTGGCCGCACTGGTCACCGACTCGGAACTCAACGTGCTCGGCGAAGGCGTGGACATCGTGATCCGCCCGCCGGACCGGGCCCTGGAGACCATGCCGGACGTGGTGCGCGAGATGCACACCGCCTCCGGTCTGCTCGACGAGCTGGCCGCCGGCACCACCCTGGCCGACGCCGAGGCCCAGGTCCTCGCGTACGTGCGCGAGCACGTCAAGGAGCCGCGCAAGGCGCCGCTGTGCGGCAACTCGGTCGGCACCGACCGCGGATTCCTGCTGCGCGACATGGCCGCGCTGGAGGGCTACCTGCACTACCGGATCGTGGACGTGTCCTCGGTCAAGGAGCTGGCGCGCCGCTGGTACCCGCGGGCGTACTTCAACAGCCCGCCGAAGAACGGCAACCACCGGGCGCTCGCGGACATCAAGGAGTCCATCGCCGAGCTGCGCTACTACCGGGAGGCGGTCTTCGTGCCACAGCCCGGACCCGACTCGGACACCGCCCGCACCATCGCCGCCAAGCACGTGGTGGCGGGCGAGTAGGACCCCCCGGAGAGGGGTGCGGGAAAAGGGTGGAGCGAGCACCCTCCCGGACCCTGTACCCTTTTCTTCGGCCGGTCGTTCTGCGACCGGACATGGTGGGTGTAGCTCAGTTGGTAGAGCACCTGGTTGTGGTCCAGGTGGCCGCGGGTTCAAGTCCCGTCACTCACCCTGCGGGAAGGCCCCGGTACGCGGAAGCGGACCGGGGCCTTCTGCATTCCCCTCCCCGCCCCCGGAACGCCCTACGAGGACCCGCGGACCACCAGCTGCGTCGGCAGTACCACCGACCCCTCCCCCGGCGCTCCCGGCGCCCCCCGGCCGCCCGCGATCCGCTCCAGCAGCAGCCGCGCCATGGCCCGGCCCATCTCCTCCCCGGGCTGCCGGACGCTGGTCAGCGCCGGATCCAGGTACCGGGCCGTCGCGGAGTCGCCGAAGCCGACCAGCGCCACGTCGCCCGGTATCCGACGGCCGGCCGCGCGCAGCCCGGCCAGCGCCCCGGCCGCCAGCGGGTCGGAGGCGGCGAGGACGGCGTCCAGCTCGGGGCGGCGCTCCAGCAGTTCGCGCACGGCCCGCCGGCCGCCCTCCGCGGTGGGGTTCCCCGCCGAGATCAGCAGCTCGTCCACGGGGCGCCCCGCCGCCGCCAGGGCCTGCCGGTAGCCCTCCAGTCGGCACCGGTCCCCGTACGCGTCGAGCGGCCCGGTGATCGCCGCTATCGCCCGCCTGCCCCGCTCCAGGAGGTGGCGCACGGCCGCGGCGGCGCCCTCCCGGTCGTCGCAGTCCACGCTCGGCAGCGTCTCGGCGGCCGAGCGGCGCCCACCGAGCACCGCCGGGATGCCCAGCCGTGTCGCCAGCTCCGCCAGCGGATCCCCGGAGCCCAGCCCCACCAGCAGCACCCCGTCGACCCGCCGCCCGGAGAGGAACCCTTCCAGACGGCGGCGCTCCCGCTCGCCGCCCGCCAGGGCCAGCACCAGCTGCACGTCGGTGTCGGCCAGGACGGCGCCGACCCCGCGCACGACCTCGATGAAGGAGCCGCCGGGAAAGAGGGGCGCCTCCGGGTCGGGAACGACCAGGGCGACGGCGTCGGCACGGTCGGCGGCCAGCGCCCGGGCGGCCCGGTGGGGTACGTAACCCAGCTCGGCGACGGCGGCCTCGACGGCGGCCCTGGTCCGCGCACTGACCCCGGGCAAGCCGTTGACCACCCGCGAGACGGTGCCGCGCCCGACCCCGGCCCGGAGTGCGACCTCCTCCAACGTCGGCCGGCCCCCGCTGCGCCCGTGAGCCTTCATCGCTGCCTCCAGGCTGCGAATCTACTCCCGGCCTGCCCGCCGGCGCCCCTGGAAGGCGGTCGGTACCGCTCAGCCCCCGAAGGCCTCGGCGTGGTCCCGGGCCCAGGTCTCGAAGGAACGGGCGGGATGCCCCGTGAGCCGCTCGACGGCATCGGTGACCGGGACGGGCAGGCCGTCGGAGGCGGCCCAGAAGCCGAGGAGGGCGTCGGCGTACGGGCCGGGTATATAACCCTCCACCTCGGCCTTCCACTCCTCGGGGGTGACGGCGGTGAAGGGCACGGGCCGGCCGAGGACGGAGCCGAGTATGGCGAGCTGCGCGGTGAAGGTCAGCGCCTGCGGGCCGGTCAGGGTGTGGGCGCGGCCGCCGAGGGCCGGGTCGGTCAGGACGGCGAGGGCGGCTTCGGCGATGTCGGCCTCGTGGACGGGGTCGGCGTAGGAGCCCGGGTAGGGCAGGTGGACCGGGCGGCCGGACTTCAGTGCCCAGGACCAGCCGATGGCGTTGCTCGCGAAGGAGCCGGGCCGCAGCAGGGTGCTGCGCAGCGGGGACGCGAGGAGGGCCTGCTCGACGGCGAGGTGTCCGGCCGACAGCGGACTCCCGGCCGGATCCGGACCGAGCACCGAGGAGGAGGACAGCAGGACCACGTGCTCCACCCCGGCGGAGACCGCCTCCTCGACGAAGGCTTCGGCGGCGGAGGCCTCGGCGTAGAGGAAGACGGACCGGATTCCGGCCAGGGCGGCGGGAAAGGTGGCGGGGTCGGAGAGGTCGCAGTGCACGGCGCCGGGGGTGTCCCGCTCCCGCGAGCCGACGCGGTGGGAAATCCCGCGGGCCGAAAGGAGGCCGCCGAGGTGGCGGGCGACGGCGCCGCGGCCGCCGGTGACGAGGAGGGACATGGTGGGACTCCTGATTCATGGGGGTTGTTGCTGTCGTTGCGATCGCAGGTCCGTGGTGCTGCCCGTATTGCCGTACGTGTCGTCATGCGTGTCGTCATGCGTTCGTCAGGTGGTCGTCGTGCGTATCGCTGTCGCAGCCGGCGCCACGGCCTTCGGGCCCGGGTAGGGTGAGCAAGAGTTACGTGGTGCAGATTCTGCGTCACACATTCACTGCGTGACACAGATAAATCTCAGGCATGGAGAAGCCGATGTCAACCGATTCCCCCCGTTCGGGTGAGTGGAGCCGCGCCGAGCTGATGGCGCGCATCGTCACCGAGAGCCAGCGGCACTACGCCGACTACTCCCTCTTCGCCCAGGCCATGGCCGACCACGTCGGCCTGCACCCCACGGACATGCAGTGCGTGGCCCTCCTCGACACGGAGCCCGGCCCCGTCTCCACCGGCGACATCGCCCGCCTCACCGGCCTGACCTCGGGCTCCGCCACCCGCCTCGTCGACCGCCTGGTGAAGGCCGGGGTCGTCGAACGCCGGGCCGACCCCGAGGACCGGCGGCGCTCCCTCGTCGTCCTCGCGCCCGCCGCCCGCGAACGCATCGGCGCGGCCTGGGACGTCCCGGGCCGCGCCTTCGGTGCCGTACTGGACGGCTACTCGGATGCCGAGCTGACGGTCATCGCCGACTACCTCCACCGGGCCGCCGAGGTCGGACGGGCCCAGACGCAGCGGCTGCGCGCCGAGGACCACGCCTGACCGCGCCGCGAACGGGTCTTCCGGAGGGCGGCCCGGTAATCGGCCTGCTCACGTCCGGCGCGGTCCCCGTCCGGCGTCGCCCGCCGCCCACGGCGCCGGCGCCCCCGTACCGGCCGCCCTGGTCGCCGCCGTGCTCCGCGGGCTGCCGTCGGCCACGGACGGGCCTCACGGTCGCCGCCAGGCTCACCGTGCTCGGGTCGGGCCGCCGGCGCGGGCGCGGGCGGCCCGGTACACGTACGGCTGTGGTCGGGGGGCCGGACCCGCCGTTCGCCATGGCCGTACCGCAAGGGCCACCTGGAGCGCGGCCGATACGGGGGCCAGCGCTCCCGCCGGTTCGCCGGTCGGCCGCGGTGGACGATCGGCAGCCGGACGGTGTTCACCCTGCCGCTGCTCGGGCTTCGCGGCTCCGGGGCGCCTCGTGCGTCCTGCCCGGGACCGGGCCGGGCGGCCTCGGCGTACCGGCACCGGACCGCCCTCGACGTGTCGTGCCGGGCGGGGCCGGGCTGCAGCCGCGTCGGCGGCGGCGGCTTCGGGGCGGGTCCGCTCCGGCGACACCGGCACCCGCACTCACGCCCACGCCCACGCCCACATCAACACCCACGACGACCACGCCGCCGCGTCACCCCGATGCCACCAGCCGAGCCGCCCCCCGCCGATCCCCCTAAGACCTCGCCCCGACCGCCGCCAGCCCCTTCGCCAGGTCCTCGGCGTTCATGACCGGACCGACCTCGATCTCGGCGTTGAACTGCGTGAAGAGGTCGTCGAGCAGCGCCGGCAGGCGCGAGCTGTCCTGGAGGTCGAAAACCATCCAGCAGGACCGCACGCCCTCGTGCAGCCCGAAGTAGGCCGCCTCCGGCTCGACGGCCTCCATCAGCTTCTTCATCGCCTGCTGGAGAGCACCGGTCTTGATGCCCTCGTTGGTGGCGGCCGTGTCCATATGGGCCCTGAGCATGACTCTCATGGGGTGACTCCTTCCGTCACCCCCACGTTCCGGGCGGGCGGGGGGCCCGGCAACATCTGCACCCCCGTCCGGGCGAGGCCTCCCCGACTCCGGGAAGACCCCGCCCACGGGGCCGGACCGGGGCGCGCCGGGTCAGGCTCCCTGGATGTGGAAGTTGAACTCCGAGTGCCCCAGGGCTCCCATCAGCCGGAGCCAGATCGGCAGGAGCATCTCGGTACCGCGGGCGGTCTCGATGCCGCCGAGGTCGAGGATCGAACGGTCCGGCCACCCGAAGGAGGAGAGGAGGGCGTGCACGGTCTTCTTCGCGTCGGCGTCCTCGCCGGAGAGGAAGACGGTGTGGTCGCCCTTCACCCGGGCCGGGTCGACCATGATCTCGCAGTTCATGGTGTTCAGGGTCTTGACCACCCGCAGCCGCGGGAACGTCCGCTGGATCAGTTCGCCCAGGCTGTCGGTGTCGACGGGGTCCAGGCTCGGCGGGAAGCCCTTCGAGAAGTCCAGCGGGTTCGCGATGTCGATCAGGATCTTGCCGTCCAGGTGCGCGGCTTCGGCCTCCGTCAGGGCGGCGACGCTCACCTTCCCGCCGGTGGCGTTGACGAGCGTGTCGCCCTGCCGGGCTGCCTCGGGGAAGTCCGCGAGGGAGATCCTCGGATGCGCCTCCTGCCAGGCGGCGTACTCGGCGCGGGCCAGGGTGGCCCCGGGGTCGCGGGTGCCGATGACCACCTCGTGGCCCAGGGAGTCGAGCCGGGCGGCGACCGTCCGGCCGACGACGCCGGTGCCGAGGATTGCGTAACGCATGCGGTTTCCAATCAGGCGAGGGCTTCAGCACGTGGGGCGAGCGGACGGGACCCGCCCGGGGACGCACCCGCGCACCCGGCGGCCTCAACTCGCCCGGCCCGTACGGTATTCCAACCGCCCACCCGCCACCCGCCCACCCGCCATTGGTCCACCCGTCCGCCCGTCCGCGCGTCCACCCGTCCGCCCGTCCGGCACGGGCCGCTCGGCGCGGCCACGGTCAGTGGCTCAGGCCGGGGGCGGGAGCGCGGCGCGCCCCCGGGGTCGGTCAGTTGCCCCGCCGCTTGCGCCGGCCACGCCGGACGCCGGGTCCGCGGCCGTCGCCCCGGGCCCGGCCGTCGAGGGCGATCCAGATCCGGACCTCGGTGCCGCCCAGTACGGAGCGCCCCAGCCGGACGTCACCGCCGGTGGACTCCGCGACCCGCCGGGCGATGTCGAGGCCGAGGCCGGTGGAGCCGTCGCGGCGGCCGTCGTTGCCGCGCCGCAGGGCGGCGTCCGGGTCGGCGATGCCGGGTCCGGCGTCGGAGACGAGGACGATGACGGCGTCACCGGCGTCGTGCACGTCCACCGCGAAGGGGGTGCCCTCGGGGGTGTGCCGGAAGACGTTGCCGAGCAGGGCGTCGAGGGCCGCGGCGAGCTCCGGACGGGCCACGGGGATGCGTACGGTACGGTCCACGCCCGCCAGCCGGACCTCGCGGCCCTCGTCCTCGGCCAGCGCCGACCAGAAGGCCATCCGGTCGCGGATCACCTCGGAGGCGTCGCAGCCTGCGCCCGCCGAACCGGCCGCCTGGGTGGCGGGGCGCTGTTCGCGGGCCGTACGGATGATCGTGTCGACCTCCCGCTCCAGCTGCTCCACGGCCGCCCGGGTGTGTTCGGCGGCCGGGCCGTCGCCGAGCGAGGCGGCGTTGAGCCGGAGGACCGTCAGGGGGGTGCGCAGCCGGTGCGAGAGGTCGGCGGCCAGTTCCCGCTCGTTGGCGAGGAGTTCCACGACCTGGTCGGCCATGGCGTTGAACGCGACGGCCGCCGAGCGCAGTTCCTTGGGGCCGTCCTCGGGGACCCGCGCCCCGAGCCGTCCGTCGCCCAGCTGGTGGGCGGCGTCGGCGAGCCGTTCGGCGGGCCGCACGAGGCGGGCGCCGAGCCGGTCGGCGACCGCGACGGAGCCCACGACCAGCGCGAGCCCGACCCCGGCGAGGACCAGCCAGGCGGTGGTGACGCCGTTGCTGACCTCGCTCTCCGGGACCAGGATCTCGATGACGGCGATGTCGCCGGAGCCCAGGGCGGTCGGCTGGAGCAGGGCGGAACCCCCTCCGGTCACCCGGGCGGTGGTCGCACGGCCGAGGCTGCGGGTCTCGGCCACGGCGCGGGCACCCGCCCAGCCTTCGCCGATGTCCACGGGGGCGGCGCCGCCGATGGCGGGGACGTGGACGGCCATCCGGCGGGCGGCGCCCATCTGCGTGGACTCGACGGCCTTGCGCAGTTGGACGGGGTCGGTGGTGATGGACAGGGTCGGCCCCATGGTGGCGGCCTGCCGCTCGGCGTTGGAGAAGGCCCGGTCGCTGGCCATCTCCCGCACCACCAGTCCCAGGGGTACGGCGAAGGCCAGGACCACCATGGTGGTGACCGCGAGGCACACCTTGACCAGGGCCCATCTCATCGGAACCGGCTCACAGCGGCGGCTCCAGCTTCACCCCGACCCCGCGCAGCGTGTGCAGGTAGCGGGGTCGTGCGGCGGTCTCGCCGAGTTTGCGGCGCAGCCAGGACAGGTGCACGTCGATGGTCTGGTCGTCCCCGTACGACTGCTGCCACACCTCGGCGAGCAGCTCGCGCCGGGACACGACCACCCCGGGGCGGCCCGCGAGGAAGGCCAGCAGGTCGAACTCCCGTCGGGTGAGGTCGAGTACGGAGCCGTCGAGTTCGGCCTGGCGGCGCAGCGGGTCGATGGCGAGTCCGCCGACGCGCAGGACGCGGGAGGGCGGTTCGGCGGCGGCGGCCTGGGAGCGGCGCAGCACGGCGGCCATCCGGGCGGAGAGGTGCTCGACGGAGAACGGTTTGGTCAGGTAGTCGTCGGCGCCGTCGTTGAGCAGCCGGACGATCTCGGCCTCGTCGTCGCGGGCGGTGGCGATGATGACGGGCACGTCGGTGATGCCGCGCAGCATCTTCAGCGCCTCGGAGCCGTCGAGGTCGGGCAGGCCGAGGTCGAGGATGACCACGTCGAAGCGGTGGTGGGCGACTTCGCGCAGGGCCTCCAGGGCCGTGCCGACGCTCCGCACGGTGTGGGAGGCCTCGGTCAGGTGCCGGATCAGGGCGGAACGCACGAACTGGTCGTCCTCGACCACGAGCACACTTGCCATGGCGGCACCGTAGTCCATTCGGGGGACCCGGGGAGGTGCCGGGCCACCTCTGTGGTGGGTGGTGCAGTATGTGCCCTGATGCGACGAGGACTTGTACACGCCCTGGCGTGGGTACTGGCGACCGCGGCCGCCGTGACCCTGTCGTGGTGGGGCGTGCACACGGTCATGTCCGGGACGGCCTACGATCCGCCGCTCGCCGTGCCGTTGACGACGCAGCCCCTGACCGGGTCACCGCTGTCGTCCTCCACTCAGGGGCCGACGGCCTCCCCGTCCTCCTCCGTTTCCACCTCCGCGTCGGCCCCGGCCCCGGCCTCGGCGTCCCCCTCGGCCGACCCCTCGTCGGCCGCGCCGTCGAAGTCGAAGCCCGCGCCGCCGGCCGGGCAACGCCCTTACCGCGAGACGGACGAGGGGGATTCCGCTTCCGGCACGGTGAAGGGCTACTCGGTCTCCGGCGGGCGGGTCGTCTTCGACCTCGGCGCCTCCGCGGCCGGCCTGGTCTCGGCGACGCCGGAGGCGGGCTGGCGGATGCAGGTGTGGAAGCAGGACTTCTGGATCCGGGTCACCTTCACCCGCGACGGCCGCGAGGTGTCGGTGTTCTGCACCTGGCACGACCACCCGCCGACGGTGGAGATCGTCGACCCCTGAGGCCACTGAGGCCACTGAGGCCACTGAAGTCACCGGGGCAACCGGGGCCCCTGAGGCCACCAGGGCCGCTGGGGGCCGCTGAGGCCACCGGGACCGCCGCCGGCCCGCTCCCTCTACCCGCCCCCTACCCGCCCCCGGCCTAGCGGAACACCGACGGCGGGGGCTCCGGCGAGGCCACCGCCGAGGCGTCCGCCACCGGGGCCGCCCCGCCGGTGAAGTCGGCCAGGGCCCGGCCGTGCTCGACCCGGCCGGGGTGCGGGTCGCTCGCCACCCGCCGGGTGAACTCCGCCACGGGCAGCTCCCGGTCGGCGGCGACGAGCACCGCGTTGCCGAAACGTTTCCCCCGCCACACCACCGGGTCCGCCGCGAGCGCCAGCTCACTGAACCGGGAGGCGGCGGTGGCGATCTGGCCCCGCAGGTGGGCCAGCGGCGGGCCGTCCGCGAGGTTGGCCACGTACCAGCCGGTGGGCTTCAGTGCCCGTCGTACGTCGTCGAGGAACTCGGCGCTGGTCAGGTGCGCCGGGGTGCGGGCCCCGCCGAACACGTCCGCGATGACCAGGTCCGCCCAGCCGTCCGGCACCTTCGCCAGTCCCGCCCGCGCGTCCACGGCCCGTACGCGGATCCGTGCCTGCGGGTCCAGCGGCAGGTGTTCCCGTACGAAGGCCACCAGGGCCCCGTCGATCTCCACCACCTGCTGCGTGGAGCGGGGGCGGGCGGCCGCGGTGTAGCGGGCCAGGGTGAAGGCGCCGCCGCCCAGGTGCACCACGTTCAGGGGCTGCCGGGCGGGGGCGATCAGGTCGATGAGGTGGCCGATCCGGCGCTGGTAGGAGAAGTCCAGGTGACCGGGGTCGTCGAGGTCGACGTGGGACTGCGGGGCCCCGTCGATCAGCAGGGTCCAGGCACGGGAGCGCTCGCGGTCGGGGGTCAGCTCCGCCAGCCCGCCGGCCACCTGCCCCGCCACCGGCCCGGCGACCGCCCCGCCGCCGCCCCGGGGAGTACCGCCCCGGGGAGCGCCGCCACCGCTCCTGCCACCCTTGCTCTTGCCTGCCACCCCTCCATTATGGCTGGTCAGGACCTCGGGCGCGTCAGCGGCAGTTGTCCGCCGCCTCGATCAGCCGGGCCGCCTCGCCGAGCGCGGCGCGCAGCACCTCGGGGTCGGTGACCGGGCCCACGGCGTCGGGGGGCAGCAGCCAGCCGGTGCCGCCGGAGGTCGGCGAGACGGCGTCGCCGAAGCGGATGCCGCGCCCGTTGGTCTGCGTACAGGCGCTGCCGGGCAGGTCCCACGCGTCGGCGGTGCCGGGCGGCACGAGGAAGCCGAGGGTGTCGTCGGAGCCGTCGTGGAGCACCGGGCCGACACCCGGGGCGCAGGGGCCCGTACCGGGGGCGGAGCGGCCGGCGCCGCGGCGGATGATGTCCACCGCTTCCAGGCCCTGCCGGGTGGGCACGGTCACCAGGTCCGGGGCCGCGGCCGGAACCGGGACCGGGAGCAGGGGGGTCGCGCCGGGCTCGTGCGCGGTGTCCGTTGCAGTGCTGTCCATGCCGGCCTCCACCAAGGGGAACCCCTCCTCGATCCGTATCCGCATGGGTTCAACGCACGGCGGCGTCAACGGGTGCGGCGGCAAGACGCCGCAAAGGATGGCAGTTCATGGCGGATCGCGGGTGAGATATCCGTTTTGTAGCCAAACACCGCATGAACAGGCCCCCGGCGGCGGTACTTTCATGCGCGCCGGAGCCGCGCTCCGGGGCGAGATCGACAGGGATCCACCGGGATCACCTGAGATTGTCCAGAGAGGCCACGTCCATGGCGGCGTCCCCCCACTCACCCAACTCCTCCTTCCGGCGGCTGCGCGGGCAGCACTCCCCCGCCGAGTTCGCGGCCCTGGTGCGCCGGGCCGCACGGGAGATCGGCGAAACGGTTTCCTGCGACGCCCGTTACATCGGCCGGGTCGAATCCGGCGAGATCCGCTGCCCCAACTACGCCTACGAGCGCGTCTTCCTCCACATGTTCCCCGGCTGCACCCTGGCCGACCTCGGCTTCTCCCCGCGCGAGGCGGTGCGCGGCCGCTCCGCGCAGCGCGCCGTGCCCGAGCCTGCCGTCCTCGCCCCCATCGTCCACCGTTCCAAGGAGAGCGACGTGCTGCGTCGCGCGTTCATGGCGGGCGGCTCCGCGACCGTGGCGGCCGCGACGCTCAGCCTCACCCTGCTCGGCGACACCCGCCGGATCCCCACCCGCGCGGGCGAGGCCGAGGCCGCCGCCGTCGAGGACGCCGTACGCCAGATCCGGCTGCTGGACGACCGGCACGGGGCGGACGCCCTCTACCGGCGGGCGGCGGAGCCCCTGCGGACCGCCTACGCACTGCTGGACGCGGGGGCCACCCGCCAGTCCACCGAGGACCGGCTGCACGCCGGGGCCGGGGAGCTGGCCGTCTCGGTGGGATGGCTGGCGCACGACTCGGGCCGCTTCGAGGACGCCCGCTCGCACTACGCGGAGGCCCTGGCCACCGCCCGGGTGTCGGGGGACGCGGCCCTGGAGGCGCACGCCTTCAGCAACATGGCCTTCCTGGCCCGGGACTGCGGGCGCCCCCGCGAGTCGGTACGGGCCGCCCAGGCGGGCCGGCGCGCGGCCCGCTCGCTGGGCTCCCCCCGGCTGCTGTCGCTGCTGGCCCTGAGGGAGGCGGGCGGCTGGTCGGGGCTCGCGGACCGCAGGGCCTGCGAGGAGGCGCTGGCGCGGGCGCACACGGAGTTCGCGCGGGGCGCGTCGGGCGCCGACCCGGAGTGGATGTCCTTCTTCGGCGAGGCCGAGCTGGAATCGCTGGAGTCCCGCTGCTGGGCGGCGCTCGGGGAGCACGCCCGCGCGGCACGCCACGCCCGGCGGGCGGCCGACCTCCAGGACCCCCACTTCGCGCGGAACGTCGCCCTCTACACGGCGGAACTGGCCGAGGACCTGGCGCGGGCGGGCGCCCCCGACGAGGCCGCCTGGGCGGGCGGGCGGGTGCTGGACCTGCTCTCCGAGGTCCAGTCGACCCGGATCCGCTCGATGCTCTCGGGCACGGCCCGCACCCTGGTCCCCCACCAGCGCTCCCCGCGCGTCGGCGCCTTCCTGACCCGGCACGCCGAGGCCTGACCGGCGGCGGGGCCGCGGGAGTGAGGGCCGGGGCGCGGGGACGGGGCGCGGTCAGCCGTCGAGGTGGCCCGTGTCGTTCCAGCGCTCCAGCGCGGGGGCCCCGTAGGCCCAGCCCAGGACCGAGAGGGAGGTGGGGTCCAGGCGGATGCGGGCGCCGAAGGAGGCCTCGAAGCCGAGCCAGCGGGCGGCGAGGGTGCGCAGGACGTGGCCGTGGGCGAAGACCAGGACGTCCCGCGCGGCCGAGCGGGCCCACTCGACGACCTCGTCCGCCCGCGCCGCGATGTCGGCGACGGACTCGCCACCGGGGACCCCGTCGCGCCAGATCAGCCAGCCCGGCCGGACCGCCTGGATCTCGGCCGGGGTCATGCCCTCGTAGTCCCCGTAGTCCCACTCCATGAGCGTGTCCCAGGGCTCCGCCTGGAGCCCGAAGCCCGCCAGGTCACAGCTCTCGCTCGCGCGGACGAGCGGGCTGGTGCGCACCTCCAGGCCGCGCAGCGAGGCCCACGGTTCGCCGGCGAGCCGCTCGCCCAGCAGCTTCGCGCCCTGCCTGCCCTCGTCCAGCAGGGGCACGTCCGTGCGCCCGGTGTGCTTGCCGAGCCGGGACCATGCCGTCTGGCCGTGGCGGGCCAGCAGGATGCGGGGGGCCATATCTTCTTCTCCCGGTTCGTGGGCGTTCGCCCCGGATGCAGCGGTTCCGTCGTCCGTCCATCATCCACGACGTGAACACGGGGCAACTCCGCCCGCCCCACGAGCGTCATACACCTCATGACCAAACGGCCTTGGCCCACGCGCTGGTGGGCGGAACTGTTGCTCCTGGGTCTCGTCTACGGCGCCTACTCGGGCGGCCGTCTCCTCGCCCGGGGCGACGTGGACCTAGCCGTCGGCCACGGGCTCGCGATCCTGCGCGCCGAGGAATTCCTGCACGTCGACTTCGAAAGACCCCTCAACCGGCTGTTCTCGCACAGCGGCGCGCTCGGCATACCCGCCGACTTCGTCTACGCCTCCCTGCACTACCTGGTCACCCCCGCCGTGCTGCTCTGGCTCTACCACCGGCGGCCCGCGCACTACCGCACCGCCCGCACCTGGCTGGTGGCCTCCACCCTGCTCGGTCTGATCGGCTTCACCCTGCTGCCCACCTGCCCGCCCCGGCTGCTCGACGCCCCGTACGGGTTCACGGACACCATGGCCCGGTACAGCGCCTACGGCTGGTGGGGCGGCGAGGCGAGCGCCCCGCGCGGACTCGGTTCCCTGACCAACCAGTACGCGGCCATGCCGAGCCTGCACGTCGGATGGGCCCTGTGGTGCGGGCTCGTGGTGTGGCGGTACGCGCGGCGGCCGCTGGTACGGGCGCTGGGCCTGGCCTATCCCGCGCTCACCGCGGTCGTGGTGATGGGGACGGCGAACCACTACTTCCTCGACGCCGTCGCCGGGGCCGCCGTGATGGGCGCCGGCCTGGCGATCGCACGCGGCCTCGCCGCCCGCCGGACGCAGGAACCTTTCGCCGCACCTGACCGGGCGAAGGACACCGCACCCGGCCCCGCCGCGGTCCCTCCACCGGAGGCACAACCGGCCGGTTTTCACGGTACGTCCACGCTTGTCAGTGGCGGATGGGACACTTCCGCCCGTGAGCTCCTACCCGCCCGCCGCTCCTGCGCAGACGACGACACTGCGGCAGCGTCTCGCTGACCTGCGCGGCCCCGCCGTGCCGCCCCGGCCGCTCGACGCCCGCTCCCTGGCCGCGCTCGCGGCCAACCCCGGATGCGGCAGACGCGCCCTGCTCGACGGCGCAGGGGTGGACAAGGGCGCGCTCGCGGCGGCCCTGGGCACGCCCGCCGCGTTCGGCCGGTCGCAGTTCGCCATCGTCCGCGGCAACTCCTTCGAGGCCAAGGTCAAGGCCGACGGCGGGGCCGAACTGCTGCGGCTCGCGCACACCCTCCTGGGCGGGGCCGCCGAGCCCCCCGGGCCGGACGCCCGGGTGCCCGACCTGACCGCCGCCGGACCGGAGGGGCGCGCCGCCCGGACGGCGCTGGCCCTGCGCGAGGCCACCGCCGCGGGGGCGTGGACGCTGCTGGACCATCCGATGCTGGCGCTGGAGGTGGCCGGCACCCCCGCCTACCTGGAGCCCGACGCGGTCGTGGTGGACCCCGGCGGCCGGTGGAGCGTGGTGGAGATCAAGTCGTTCCCGATGATCGACGGGGCCGCCGACTCCGCGAAGGTGGGCGCCGCCGCGCGCCAGGCCGCCGTCTACGTGCTCGCCCTGGAGCGGACCGCCGGGAAGGTGCCCGGCGCCGAGGTCGGCCACCGGGTGCTGCTCGTCTGCCCCAAGGACTTCTCCAACCTGCCCACCGCCGCGCCCGTCGACGTGCGCCGCGAACGGGCGGTGACCCTGCGCCAGATGGAGCGGCTGACCCGGGTCGAGGAACTGGCCGCCGGCCTGCCGGCGGGCCTCAGCTTCGACCCGGCCCGGCCCGCCGGGGAACTCTCCGAGGCCGTCTCCGCCGTCGGCGCGGCCTACGCCCCCGAGTGCCTGGCCGCCTGCGAGCTGGCCTTCCACTGCCGCGAGCGGTCCCGCGCCGCCGGGGACCCCGCCGCCCTGGGCCGCTCCGTACGGGGGGAGCTGGGCGGGCTCGCCACCGTCGGGGCCGCCCTCGCCGCGGCCGCCTCCCCGGCCCCCGCCGACGCAGCCGCCGAAGCCGAGGACGACCCCACCGCCGCCGCGCTGCGCCGGGCGGCCCGGCTGCGCGCGGAGGCGCTGGAACTCGCCGCCGCCCGGTCCCGGCACCCCGCCCCGGAGGGCCCCGCATGCCCCTGCTGAACACCCTGGCCCGGCTGGAGGCCGTCCGCGAGGGCCGCGCCCGGCCGCTGGCGACCGTACGGCACCGCCACCTGAGCGAGCGGCCGATGGTCCTCGTACCGCTGACCACCGCCGGCGAGGCGGGGGCGCCGCTCGGCGCGATGCTGGGCACCGACCCGGACGACCCGCTGGTCCTGGTGGTCCCGCAGCCGCGCGACCGCAACCTGCGCTGGACGTTCCTGGCGGGCCTGGCGGAGCGCCTGATGCCGTACGTCGACGGGTACGCGGACGTCGTGGAGCCGGCCGAGCGCACCGAAACCGACCCGGAGACCGGCCGGAAGTCCAAGGTCGAGGCCGAACTGTGCGTGGACGCCCCGCAGATCATCGTGCCCAGCCGGGCCGGCGTGGAGTACGTCCGGCTGCTGGGCCGCTCGATGCGGTTCCGGCGCACCGCCGAGGAGGACCCGGAGAACCCGTACCCGGCGCCCGCCCGGGTGCCGCTGCTGGGCCGCTGGTTCACGCACCTCGCCGAGCGCTCCCGCGTCCCCGGCTCCTCGATGCTGCTCAGCGCCACCGAGCTGCTGGGACGGCACTGGGCCACCGGCCAGAGCAACCTGGAGGACCAGCACCTCGGATCGCTGCTGGGCTGGATAGCTCCGCCCGAGGGCACGTCGGGGGCCGAGTGGGCCCTGCGCGTGGAGCTCGGCCGCGACGGACACGGCCGGCTGCTGTTCCCGCCGGCCGGCCCGGCCACCGACCCGGCCTTCGACAACGGGCTGCTCGCCCCGGCGATCACCCGGTTCGACGCGGCCCGGGCGGCGGCGGCCGCGGACGGGCCCGGCGCCGGGGAGCGGGTACGGGAAGCCGAGCGGGCGGTCCGGGAGCTGGTCACCTCGCAGATGGAGCACACCTGGCGGCAGACCTGGGAGGCGCTCGACCTGCTGCGCGCCCTGCCGCCGGGCGAGCGCACCACGGAACGCTGGACCCGCGACCGGTGGTCCTTCACCGGCCACCGGGACCGCGTCCGGGCGGGCGAGCCCCCGCAGCCGCGCCGCGACGACGCGGTGACCGCGGCCCAGAAGCTGGCCACGCGCGAGACCGAGCAGGTCCGGCTCGACGCCCAGGAGGCGCTGGACGACCCGCTGGTGATGGCGGGCCGGCGGCTCGCGGGCGAGGCCTTCGCCGGTGAGGTCACCGAAGTGGTGATGGAGTGGACGGAGGGCAAGCGGCCCCGCCCGCGTCCGCTGGTGACGGTGGCCACCGAGGACCGGCCCCAACTGGCCGACGAGGGCGGCGGGAAGGTGTTCCGCTCGCTCGACGGGCGCCAGCAGGCCTTCGCGTTCGTGCGCCACGAGGAGGACGGGCAGCTGGTGCTGCGCGTGCTCGACAAGATGGGCACGGGCCGGGAGCCGGTGGCGGGTTCGGTGCCGGAGAAGGGCGACCGGGTGTGCTGGACGCTGTTCGAGCACGACGCGCGGGGCGGGCCCAGACTGCCCGACCCCGAGCACACCCCGTGGACGCACGGCGGACCGCCGGCCCACCTGAGCGCCCCGACGCCGCCCGATTCCGTGACCGACGAGGACCTCCTGTGACCGGCTTCGACCCGGGCGCGGCCGCCGCCGAGGCGACCGCCGCCATCCTGCGCGACACCCTGCACGGCACCGAGCGGGGCGTGGTGGTGGACTCCCCGCCCGGCGCGGGCAAGTCGACGCTCGTGGTGCGCGCGGCCCGCGAACTGGCCGCGGCCGGACGCCGCCTGATGGTGGTCGCTCAGACCAACGCGCAGGTCGACGACCTGGTGCTGCGGCTCGCCGACAAGGACCCGGAGCTGAAGGTCGGCCGGCTGCACAGCAGCGACGGTGACGCGTACGACCCCGCCCTTCGGGAGCTGCCGTCCGTCACCCTCTCCGCCAGGCCCGGGGACCTGGCGGAGCTGCCGGTGACCATCTCCACGGCCGCGAAGTGGGCGTACGTGAAGGACGCGGAGCCCTGGGAGCACGCGATCGTCGACGAGGCGTACCAGATGCGCTCCGACGCGCTGCTGGCCGTGGCCGGGCTGTTCGACCGGGCGCTGTTCGTCGGCGACCCGGGGCAGTTGGACCCGTTCAGCGTGGTGGGCGCCGAGCAGTGGGCGGGCCTGTCCTACGACCCCTCGGCGTCGGCGGTGTCCACCCTGCTGGCGCACAACCCGCAGCTGCCGCAGCACCGGCTCCCGGTGTCGTGGCGGCTGCCGGCGACGGCCGCGCCGCTGGTCTCGCGCGCCTTCTACCCGTACAGCCAGTTCCGCAGCGGTACGGGTCCGGGCGAGCGACGGCTCTCGTACGGGGTCGCGGGCGACGGTTCGGGCCCCGACCGGGTGCTGGACGAGGCCGCCGCGTCGGGCTGGGGCCTGCTGGAACTGCCCGCACGGCACACCCCGCGCACGGATCCGGAGGCGGTGGGGGCGGTGGCGCTGGTGGTCCGGCGGGCGCTGGACCGGGGTGCGGTGACCGCCGACGAGCAGTCCCCGCGGCCGTCCCCGCTGACGGCCGACCGGATCGCCGTGGGCACCGCCCACCGCGACCAGGCCGCCGCGGTCCGCACGGCCCTGGCCTCGCTGGGCGTCACCGGGGTCACCGTGGACACCGCGAACCGGCTCCAGGGCCGCGAGTACGACCTCACGGTGGTCCTGCACCCCCTGTCGGGCCGCCCCGACGCGACGGCGTTCCACCTGGAGACGGGCCGGCTGTGCGTCCTGGCCTCCCGCCACCGGCACGCCTGCGTGGTGGTGGCCCGCGCGGGCATAGCGGAGCTCCTGGACGAACACCCGTCGACGGAACCGGTCCAGCTGGGCGTCACGGTGAAGTTCCCGGACGGCTGGGAGGCGAACCACTCGGTCCTGGCCCACCTCGCCGAACACCGGGTGCGGTGGCGGCCCTGAGGGGTGTGCGACACGTCGGGTGCGGCGGCGACGTCGGGTGCGGCGGGGCCCGTCGTGACATATCGCGGGGTTCCGGTTTTCCCGGCGGGGCTCCGGCGGCGAGACTTCGGTGCGCACAGCACACCTCCACCCAACGGGAGTTCACACCATGACCCGCCTGCACGTCGTCTCCGCCGCCACCCGTCCCACCTCCAGCGGCCGCCCCCTCGCGCGCTGGATCGCCGACGAGGCCCGCGCGCACGGTGGCTTCGAGGTCACCCCGGTGGATCTGGCGGAGATCGCACTGCCCTTCCTGGACGAGCCGGAGTACGCCTCCACCGGGATATACGCCCACGCGCACACCCAGGAGTGGAGCGCGCTCGTCGACTCCGCGGACGCGTTCGTGTTCGTACTGCCGATGTACAACGGCTCCTTCACCGCCCCCTTCAAGAACGCCATCGACTTCCTCTACCGCGAGTGGCAGGGCAAGCCGGTCGGCCTGGTCAGCTACAGCGCGGGCCCCACGGGCGGCGCCCCGGCCGCCGAGATGCTGCTGCCGGTCCTGACCCGGCTCGGCATGCTGCCCGCCGAGCGCTCGGTCGCGATTCCGGGCATCAACGCGCTGCTCGGCGCCGAGGGGTTCGAGCCCACGGAGGGGCTGGCGGGCGAGCTGGCGGGCGTCTTCGAGGACGTCGCGGCCCTGGCCAAGGAGCCCGCCGCCGCCTGAACCGGCGGCACCCTTGCGCGACGCTGGACAATGGAGGGTGGCCCGGAGGATTTCGTACGCGCAGCAGGAGGACACGCATGTCAGAGCCCGAGCGGACCGAGCGGAGGCTGCGGCCGGCGCCGCTGCTCTTCGAGCCCTCGGAGGCCGCCACGGACCCGGAGCACTTCTTCGACCTGGAATCGATCGAGGACCCGCGTGAGCTGCTGGCCCGCGCCACCGAGCTGACCCTGGCCTTCCGGGCCGCGCAGGACAGAGCGGTGGAGTTCCAGGCCCTGGCGGCGGCCCAGCTGGCGGACCCGCGCCGCTTCGACCGGCTCTCGCCGCAGGCCATCGCCGAGGCGGCGGAGTGGACCGAGGACTACGCGCGCAAGATGATCGAGTTCGGCGAGGACCTCCAGCGCGGTGCCGGCCCCGACACCGCCTGAGCCCGCCCTGCACCGCCGTACAGCACCCCGCACCGTGCCCGGCGCCCCGCTTCCCGGCGGGCGCCGGGCGCGCGGCGTTCCGGGTGGCGTCGCCGCGCGCCCCCTGGCATATGCGCGGCGCAACATACTCCACCCCCGCCCGCCCTGTCCCGGTTTTCGGTAACTCCTGGGAACGGGAAGGCTACGCCCGGTAGACCTTGGCATATGACGACCCTGACGACGGCCGCAGGCTGCCCCGCACTCGAAGGCCTCGACGCGCGCACCGCGCCCGCCACCCAGGTCACCCCGCAGGGCGCCGCCTGGCTGGCCTCCGCCTCCGCCCACCCGGAGAACACCCTCGCGGCCTGGCAGGCCCGGCCCGCCGCACCGGCGGTCCTGCCCTGCGGGACCGCGTTCGACGTCGTCAACGTTCCGCTCGTGGTGGGCCGCCGGATGCTCGACCTGCTCTGGGAGCGGGGTCCCGGCTCCGGGCCCGCCGCCGTGCACCGCGGCCGGATGCTGCTCTTCGCCGCCCCCGGGACCGCGCAGCGGCTGCCGGCCCTGCTCGCCTGGGAGGAGTGGAGCCCGGCCGCGGCGGCCCCGCTCTGCCACGGCCACGGGGACGCCGTCACCGTGCCCCCGCTGTCCACCGGCCCCGGCTCCGCCTCCGGGCCGTCGCGCTGGCTGGTGGCACCCGACGCCCGGCGGCCCTGGCTCCCCGGGCCGGACTCCCTGCTCTGGGCGTTCCTGCACGCCGCCCGGCCCGGTATCGATTTTTCCTTCGGCCGGACCTGATGCTAATGTCTACCTCGTCAGCAAGCGCCGCTAGCTCAGTTGGTTAGAGCAGCTGACTCTTAATCAGCGGGTCCGGGGTTCGAGTCCCTGGCGGCGCACAGACGGAAGAAGGCCCCCGCTCAGCAGAGCGGGGGCCTTCTTCGTGTCCGCCGCCGTCAGGTCGTGATCTTCACCGTGTACGCGCCGGACTGCGTGCGGTCCGCCACCTCGATCGTGATCCGCTCGCCCGGCACCGTGAACGTCTCCCCGACCTCCAGCGGCGCGTCCGCCAGCGGCGGGTAGACCGAGCGGTCCCAGCAGGCCTCCGTGCGCGGATGCCCGTCCAGTACCTCGATCGGGCCGCCGCCGGAGGCCGCCTCGTTGCGGACCCGGTAGACCAGGACGCCCTCCGTGCAGGTGTCCCCGTCGTTGCCGGAGGAGCCCCGGGCCTCGACCGCGATCGCGCTGCCCGGACCCGTGCGGATCACCGCGAGCCTGGTCCCGCCCGTGCCGCCGCGCGGCGGGGCCTCCGAGAGCGGCTGGAGGGTGTGCAGCGAGGTACCGGAGCGCACGCAGTCGACCTGGGAGGGGTCCAGCCAGCCCAGCTTCCACTTGTGCCAGCCGAACAGGTCCGGGGCCATGCCGAACTGGCTGCCCATGACGTCCCAGTCGCCGACGTAGGTGTCCCAGTCGCCCTTGCCGTCCGTGGGCCGGTGGTAGAGGTCGGGCAGGTCGAAGACGTGCCCGGTCTCGTGGGCCAGCACGTTGCGGTCGGGCGGGTGGTGCTCGAAGACGGTGACGATCCGCCGCAGCTCCACGCCGTCAGCGGTGATCGGGCGGTCGAAGTTCACGACCTTGGTGGCGTCGGAGTCCACGCCGGGGGCGTTCGGGTCGGCGACGAAGTACACGACGTCGTACCGGGAGAAGTCGACCTGCGGGTCGGCGGCGGCGACCGCGTCCCGCAGGTAGGCCGCCCGGTCCTCGGGGGCCCAGTCGCGCCGTATCCCGTAGGCGGCCGACGGCCGGGGCATCTGGACCCACCGCTCCTGCGGGTGCGGGACCAGGCGGAACCGGCCGTAGGAGGCCCGCTGGAAGAAGTCGCTCGTCGCCGGGAAGTAGTCGGAGGTCAGGTCCGCCGGGGAGACGGCCGGCCGGTGGTCGGGGAAGGAGAGGAAGACCAGCACCGCGTTGAGCTCGCGCTCGGGCTTGGGGTAGGCCCGGTTCCAGCTGTCCAGACCGAGGGAGTGGTGCGCGGCCGTGCGCGTCAGCGCGCAGGGTCCGCCGGTCCGGGAATCGGCCACCGCGGGACCCGCCACGAGCGACATCGCGGCGAGTGCCGTCAGGGAGGTGAGGGCGGCGGCCGTGCTGCGCATGCGGGAGCGGTCCACTCCCCCGGGTGTCTGCTGTGGCGGCACATCGACCTCCGGTGGTGGATTCGTACCCTCTCATCCACCTTGAGGCGATTGTCTTACTAATGCCCTGTTCCGCTGCCCCACATGAGTGAGCGGTACGGCAAGTCGGTGACCCGCCGACTTGACGCGCCCGCCTACGGAACGTCACGTCCGATCACGTGAGATCAATGACGGCACTCGCGCGCTCACAGGCGCGCAGAAACGATCACCCGGATCATGCTCGACGCTCCGTCAGCACACCGTCCGCAGGGCGTCATCATGCCGACGGGCCGCGCCCCGCACGGCGACGCCGCTGGATAGGGCCTCCCGGCAGCCTCTATGATCGGCACACTTTCCTGCACGGACACTCACGAACACTGCGGGAGCCAAGGGTGAGCGCAACCTCAGAAGGAACCGGTTCGGCGGCCGACAGCATCCGATCGACCCTTACGGAGCGTCACCCCGCGGTGCCTGCCTCGCCGCGCGACTACCGGGCCGCCTTCGACGCGGCGCACCTCGCCATGGCCCTCGTCGGCCGTGACGGCGAGGTCATCGCCGCCAACCGCGCCCTCGCCGGGCTGCTGGGCGGCGAGCCGGACGCGCTCGCCGGGCAGCGCGCCGCCGACCTGGTGGACCTGGCGGCCGAGGCCCGTACCTGGCAGGCCTACCAGGAGGTGCTGCGCGGACGCCAGGCCCGGCTGCGCTGCACGCGCCGCCTCAAACACCCCGACGGGCACTCGCTGTGGACCGAGGTCACGCTGGGGCCCGTGGCCGGCACCCCGGACGTCCTGCTGTCCGTCGCCGACATCAGCGACCGGCGCGACCTCCAGGCCCGCCTGCGCCACCTCCAGATGCACGACCCGGTGACCCGGCTGCCCAACCGGGCCCTGTTCTTCGAACGGCTCTCCGCCGCCCTGGAGTCCCCGTACGAGCAGGGCGGCACCGGCCGGATCGGACTGTGCTACCTCGACCTCGACGGGTTCAAGGCCGTCAACGACACCCTGGGCCACCGGGTCGGCGACCGGCTGCTGACCGCCGTCGCGGCCCGGCTGACGCAGTGCGCCGACCAGTCCGGGTACGGGCGCACGGGCGGGCACCTCGTGGCCCGGCTCGGCGGCGACGAGTTCGCGCTGCTGGTCGAGGACTCCACCGGCACCGAGCAGCTCGCGGACCTGGCGGGGAGCGTACTGGCCGCCGTACAGGAGCCCTTCGACCTGGCCGGGCAGCGGTTGTCGGTGTCCGCGTCGATCGGCGTGGTGGAACGGGACGCGGCCGGCACCTCGGCGACGGGGCTGATGCAGGCGGCGGACACCACCCTGTACTGGGCGAAGGCGGACGGCAAGGCCCGCTGGACCCTCTTCGACCCGGAGCGCAACGCGCACCGCATGACGCGGCAGGCGCTGTCCTCGACGCTGCGGCCGGCCGTGGAGCGGGGCGAGTTCGAGCTGGAGTACCAGCCCCTGGTGGATCTGGAGAGCGGAGCCGTGCGCGGGGTGGAGGCCCTGGTCCGCTGGAACCACCCGCAGTTCGGCACGCTCACGCCGAATCGGTTCATCGGGATCGCCGAAGAGGACGGCTCCATCGTCCAGTTGGGCCGGTGGGTGCTGGGCACGGCCTGCCGCCAGGCCCGGCGCTGGCAGATCGAACAGCCCAGCGACGCGCCGGTGTTCGTCTCGGTGAACGTGGCCGTGCGCCAGGTGTGGGACTCCGACCTGGTCGGCGACGTGGCGGAGATCCTCGCCGAGACCGGACTGGCCCCGCAGCTGCTCCAGCTGGAACTGACCGAGTCGGCCGTGATGGGCTCCGCCGGGCGGCCGCTCCAGGCCCTTCAGGCGCTGAGCGACATGGGCGTGCGGATCGCCATCGACGACTTCGGCACCGGGTACTCGAACCTGGCCTATCTGAGCCGGCTCCCGGTGTCGGTGCTGAAGCTGGACGGCTCCTTCGTACGGGGCTTCCGCTACGAGGAGGGCTCCCATCCCAACCCGGCCGACGAGACCATCGTGGAGGCCCTGGTCCAGCTCGCGCACCGGCTGGGCCTGACGGTCACCGCCGAGTGCGTGGAGACCGCCGGCCAGGCCGCCCGGCTGCGCCGCGTCGGCTGCGACACGGGCCAGGGCTGGCTCTACTCCCGCGCGGTCCCGCCCGACCGCATCGCCGAGATGATCGGCGGCCGCCCCGTGGCCGACGGCTGAGCCGTGCGCCCCGGACCGGGTGGTGCCAGACTGGAGACCGGGGTACCGCGCCACTGACGGGCGAAACGGGAGCCATCCGGGGCGATCAGTCGTGACCAGACGAGTACGGATCACTGTCGGGCATGCGGACGGCCGCGCGGACGACGAGACGGAGTCGCTGCAACGCGAGGTGGACGTCCTGCGCGAGGACCTGCTCCTGCTGGACGTGGAGCAGGTGACGCGTCAGGACGGCGGTCCGGCTCCGGGCGGTACGCGCGGCGCGGCAACGGATCTGGTCAACGTCCTCCTGGTGAGCCTGCCGCCCGCGCTGCCGCTGCTGTCGAACCTGGTCGGTGTCGTCAGGGAGTGGCTCGGACGCACCGGCACCTCACGCCACGTCGTCCTGGAGATCGACGGAAACCGTCTGGAGCTGACCGGTGTCCGCAGCGAGGAGCAGCGACGCCTGACCGACCTGTGGATCGCGCGCATCTCCCGGCCGGACACCGGCGAGCCGGGGCAGGAGCAGGAGCAGGACTCATGACCAGGCCGGGCAGACATGCGCTGGTCGTGGTGACCAGCAGGTACGAGGACGCGGGACTGGGTGCGCTGCGGGCACCGGCGAAGGACGCGGCCGGACTCGCCGAGGTGCTCGGTGACACCTCCGTGGGCGATTTCGACGTGGAGGTGCTGACCGACCCCACCGTCCAGCGACTGCGCCTCGCGGTGGAGGACTTCTTCGCGGACAGGTCCACCAAGGACACCCTGCTGCTGCACTTCTCGTGCCACGGGGTGAAGAACGCCGCGGGCAAACTCTTCCTCGCCGCGTCCGACACCTACCGCGCCCGCCTGGCCGCGACCGCGATACCGGCCGAGTACGTGAGCACTCTGATGCTGGAGAGCCGCGCCCAGCGTGCGGTCCTCTTCCTGGACTGCTGCTACGCCGGAGCGTTCGAGAGGGGGATGCTCACCCGGGCGGGCTCCCAGGTCCAGGTCCAGGAGAGCTTCCACGACCTGGAACGCACCGGCGGCAAGCGCGGACGCGCGGTCTTCACCGCTTCCAGCGCCCTGGAGTACGCCTTCGAGGGCGACCAGCCGGTGTCCGGCGGCAAGCCGGGGGCCGGGGACGGACCGTCACTGTTCACGGGTGCCCTGGTGGAGGGCCTGCGCACCGGTGAGGCCGACCTCGACCACGACGGAGAGGTCGGCATGTCCGAGCTGGCGGACTACGTCAACGAGCGGATCCGGGAACGGACCCCGCACCAGACCCCGCAGCTGTGGCTGTTCGGCAGCCAGGGCGACCTGCCCATCGCCCACACCGGTCGGCGGCGGGCCGTCGCCGCGGACCTCCCGATCCCACTCGCCGACGCCGTCCGCTCCGACAGCCGGGAGCGGAAACTGTGGTCGGTCGAGGACCTGGGCACGCTGTTGTGCGGCCCGGACGTGGGCGTGGCGCTCGCCGCCCACGCGGCACTGTCCGAGCTCGCCGCCGATGACAGCCGCCGGGTGGCCGAGCGTGCCTCCCGCGCCCTGTCCCTGGCCTCCCCCGGGGTCGACACCCCGGCGGTGGAGGTGGGGCCGGCCGAGACGGCCGTCGTCCGGGTGACGGGCCCCCCGATCGTCCTCGCCACGCTGGAGGCCAGGACGGACCCGTGGCTGAAGGTCCGGTACCTCGACACCGGCATCGAGCTGGTGCCGGAGCCGGAGGGGCGGGGGCGGCACGAGGGGACGGTCCAGCTGCGGACCGTGACGGGCGAACTGGCGATCGCCGTGGCGACGGGAACGGAGACGGAGGCCGATCCCGAGGCCGGGACGGGGACCACCGCGGAGGCCGGGAGCGCCGAGCCGGAGACGCTGAGGAAGCCGGAGGAGCCGGAGGAGCCGGAGGAGCCGGAGAAGCAGCAGGGGCCGGACGAGACGTCGCCGCCGGAGACGGCGGAGACGGCGGAGACGGCGGAGACGCGTACGGCCGCGGCGGCGCGGAAGAAGGCCGGGACCCGAGTGGCCGCGGCTTCCTCCCTCAACCCGTGGCCCTTCCCGCTCGCGGCCGTCGCGATGGTGCTGGCGCTGGCCCTGCCCTTCTACGAGAAGATCGACAAGCGCGAGTTCCCCATGTGGCTCGGGTCGCCGGCGCACTGGTACTGGCCGCTGGGAGGGGCGGGCCCGATCATGCTCGTGCTGACGCTCCTGAGCGCCGGCACCTGCGCCACGGCCGGCATCCTCGTCCTGCGCCGCTCCCCCGCCCTGCGGCGGCCGGCACTGAGCCGGTGGTGCCGGGCGCTGGCGGCGGTGTGCGTCTGCGCGATGGTGACGCTGTGGTTCGCCGCCTCCGTCGTCCGGGCCGACTTCGACGCCGGCCTGGGCTTCCCGGCCTTCGTCGTGGGCAGCCTGCTCCAGGCGTGGGGCGCCGCGCAGCTCGGGCCGGACCGGCGCGCTGCCGTCACGGGCGGGACGGACCACGCCGATGCCCGCTCGCTGCGGCCGTGCACGCTCGCGGCCGTCATCATGACCCTGGTGCTGCCGATTCCCCTGGGCTCGGGCGGCCCGGCCTGGCAGCTCACCATACTGCTGGAATGGAGGGGTGCCCGCCAGGTGGCGTGCGCCGTCATCCTGGTGAGCGCGGTCGCCAGTGTGGCGGTCGCCGTCTACGCCTGGAGCGGCCACGCGGTCGCCCGGATGCCCGGAGTGCTCTGGAGTTACAGCGCCGTGGCCCTGCTGACCCTGGGGGCGACGATCTACTTCTGGACGGTGCTCGGGGGTGAGGCTGGCTTCGGCCAGTACCTCCTCACCCTGGGCTGCGCCGTGCAGCTCTGGGCCGCGGCCGCCCTCTGGCTCGACAGACCTTCCGCCGTCCGACGCCGTTGGCCCGCGCACGGCCCCCTGGGCGCGCACTGACCGGGCCCGGACCACCGCCGCCCCCTGCCCGAGTCGGGCAGGGGGGCGGCGGGTCGCTCGGCGCGGGGTGGGGGGAGATCAGCAGGCGCCGAGGTCCTTCCAGACGCCCCACTGGCCCGTGGTGCCCGGCGTCTCGTTCTGCGTCCACCACTGGGCCTGCCACTTGTGGCCGCCGTACGAGACCTGGCTGCCGCCGGTGTAGACGGTGCCGGCGACGTAGGCCGGGACGGAGCCGCAGCCGGCCGGCGGGGTCGTCGGCGGGGTGGTCGGCGGGGTCGTGGGAGGCGTGGTGGGAGGCGTCGTCGGCGGGGTGGTCGGCGGCTGCGTGGTGCCGCCGAGGGCGTCCGAGATCTGGTTGAGCAGGGTGGTCTTGTCGTCCAGGCCGAGCAGGGAGTACATCATCGCGCCGGCCAGGCCGCGCTGCTTGCCGTAGTCGACCCGGGCCTGGACGGCCTTCTGGTTCAGGCCGGTGAAGAACTCGCCGTCCTTGTAGAAGTACGCGGCCTTGGCCTGGTCGTCCCAGAAGGTGGTCGCCGGGTTGTCGACGATCCCGCCGAGCTCCTTGTAGTTGGCGATGCCGGCCTGCTGGCTGGTGGGGCGGGCGCCGGAGGGGCCGGTGGCGGTCTGCGCGAGGCCGTTGGCCGCCCCGGCGGGGACGCCCTTCCAGCCGCGGTAGTAGAACTCGTAGCCCAGGGTCAGCTTGTTGGCGGGGAAGCCGCCGGTGATGCCGTAGGCCGGGTTGCCGTCGATCCAGGAGTCGATGGCGTTGTCGATGCTGTACTTCTGGGTGCCCGGCGCGATCGGGTCGGTCGGGTCGCCCGCCGGGGAGTACAGCGGGGACTGGTGGTACGTCGGGCCGTCGCCGTCCCAGGCGCCGTGCATGTCGTACGTCATGATGTTCGCGTAGTCGAGGTACGCGCCGATCTTGTCCGTCTCGATGTACTTGATCTTGTCCTGGCCGGCCGGGAGCGCCGCCGTCAGCAGGTACTTCTTGCCGCCGTTGGCCTGCCCGTAGGCGTCGAGCTGGTCGCGGAACTCCTTGAGCAGCAGCGTGAAGTTCTGCTTGTCCTCGGGGGCGTAGTGGTTGCCGAGGTGGCCGCCGGAGGAACCGGGGTACTCCCAGTCGATGTCGATGCCGTCGAAGATCCCGGCCGCCGCGCCGGCGCCGCCGAAGCCGCCGTCGACCGGCAGGTTGCCCTTGATGTACTGGTCGATGCAGGAGGAGACCAGCTTCTTGCGGGAGGCGTCGGTCTTGGCCGCGTCGCTGAAGTACTTGGAGTACGTCCAGCCGCCGATCGAGATGTTGATCTTCAGGTGGGGGTACTTCGCCTTCAGCTGCTTGAACTGGTTGAAGACGCCCACGATCGGCTGGTCCCACTTGTCGGCGACGCCGCTGACGCTGTCGGCCGCGCTGAAGGACTTCTGGTAATCGGCGTACGAGTCGCCCGCGCCGTCACCGGCGTTGGGGTTGTTGTCGTCGCCCGCCGCCTTGTTCGCCTCGAAACAGGTGAGGTTGGTGGGGTGGATGTTGCCGAACGAGTAGTTGATCACGTCCAGCTTGCCCGCGATGCCCCGGGTGTCGAGGTGCTTGGGGTAGAAGGCGTTGCCGTACACGCTCCACTGGTCGTAGTAGGCGATCTTCACGCCGCCGCTGCTCGCGGTGGCGGAGGCGTCGGCCGCCTGGGCGGTGCCGAGTCCCGCGAAGGTGGCCAGCGCTCCGGCTGCCAGCGCGGCCGTGGCGGCGGCCGCGATGAGGGGTTTACGGATGTGCATGAACTGCCTCCGGGGGGTGGGAGGGGGGAGCATCAGCTTCAGGTGAGAGAAGTGATAGCGATCACCCCGCGCCCCAGTCAATGGTTTGGACCAAAGAAGGACTTGACCACTGCGCGGACAAATCCGCTCGTCAGAGGGGTGAGGGCACATCAAAAACCGCCCGCCACCCCGGGTGACGAGCGGTTTAAGGCTGCCTTAGGTCATGCTCCGGCAGGGTTTCGGCAACAAACCAGCCAAACCCCGTTCTCCCGCGCTCAAGCCGGAGTCGACCCCTGGGTCGGCATCCCGTACGCATCTGCGACGAGCCCGTACGAGCGCAGCCGGGCGTCCCCGCCGTGGGCGTTGGCGGTCAGCATCAGCTCGTCCGCGCCCGTCCGCTTCACCAGGGCGTCGAGCCCCGAGCGGACCTCGTCGGGGGTGCCGTGCACGATGTTGGACAGCCAGCTGTCCACGAACTCCCGCTCCAGCGGGGTGAAGGGGTACGCGGCCGCCTCCCGCGGCGTCGGCACGAGCCCGGGGCGGCCGCTGCGCAGCCGCAGCATCGACAGCGCGCCGGTGAGCACCTGGGCGCGGGCCTCCTCCTCGGTGTCGGCGGCGAGCGCCGAGACCCCGATGAGGGCGTACGGGGCGTCCAGCACCTCGGAGGGCCGGAAGCTCTGGCGGTAGAGGTCGAGGGCGGGCAGCGTCCCGGCGGCCGAGAAGTGGTGGGCGTACGCGAAGGGCAGGCCCAGCTCGCCCGCGAGGCGGGCGCTGAAGCCGGAGGAGCCGAGCAGCCAGATCGGCGGCCGGCCGGCCGGACCCTGCACCGGGCCGGGCACGGCGTGCACCCGGGCGTACGGGTGGCCGTCGGGGAAGTCGTCGTCGAGGAAGCGGGTCAGCTCCGCGAGCCGGCGGGGGAAGTCGTCCGCGGCCTCGTCCGGCCGTCCGGGCCCGCGCAGCGCCGCCGCCGTACGGGGGTCGGTGCCGGGCGCCCGGCCGAGCCCGAGGTCGACCCGGCCCGGGGCGAAGGCCTCCAGGGTGCCGAACTGTTCGGCCACCGCGAGCGGGGCGTGGTTGGGCAGCATGACCCCGCCGGAGCCGAGCCGGATCCGGGAGGTGTGGGCGGCGAGGTGGGCCAGGATCACGGCCGGGGAGGAACTGGCCACCCCGGGCATGGAGTGGTGCTCGGCGACCCAGTGGCGGTGGTAGCCGCGGGATTCCGCGAGCCGGGAGATCTCCACGCTGGTGCGCAGGGACGCGGCGGCGGTGCTGCCGCTGCCGACGGTGACCAGGTCGAGCACCGACAGCGGCACCGGCGCCTCGCCCCGTACGGTGCCGCGGACCGGATCCATGCCGCCCGCGTCCCCGCCGCCCGCCCCGCCGCCCGCCCCGCGGTCCGCATCCCCGGTGTCGCTCATCGTCGCTCCCGTCCCGTTCGATTCGTCCGTACGAAGAACTCGAACCGTCGGCGCTCCCCCGGCATTCCCGGCGCGGTGGGCCAGTGGCATGCCACTGGCATATGCCGGACGAGTAGGGCCAGGCAGAGGGACCCGATCGAGCCATCAATCTGCCCAACAGGCGCTCCGGAAGGGCCTTTTGGTGGCTATCGTGAAGAGGCAAGTGGTAACGACCTGGTAGGGGGAGACCGTGGCTCTGAAGCCCGAGCCGACCGCGCCGTTCCATTCGGTGCAGTACGCCCTGCGCGTGCTCGAAACGATCTCGCGGCACACCGGCGGTGTGACCGACGCGCAGCTCGCGCGCGAGACCGGCCTGCCCGCGGCCCATCTCGCCCCGATGCTGCTGATGCTGCGGCGCGAGGGGTACGTCCTCCAGGTCTCCGACGGGGCCTACGTCATAGGCGACTCCCTGGTGCTGCTCGGCTCCGGCGTCGACCGGCAGCGGGCGCTCCAGGAGAAGCTCCAGGACACCCTGGACCGGCTGCGCGATTCGGTCGGCGCGGCCGTCTACATCAGCCGTTACGTCGACGGTGAGGTCCGCATCACACAGTTCGCGGACAGCCCCCGCACCCCGAAGGTGCACGAGTGGGTCGACTTCCGCTCGGCGGCGCACGCCAGCGCGGTCGGCAAGTGCCTGCTCACCCAGCTCGACCAGGACGGGCGGCGTGACCACCTCTCCCGTCACAAGATCGCCCGGCTCACCTCGAAGACGATCGTGAACGAGCGGATCCTCTTCTCCAGGCTGGACAGCCACCCGGCCACCGTGCCCGTGCTGGACCTGCAGGAGTACGCGGTGGGGACGGTCTGCGCGGCCGTTCCGATCACCGCCGGGGCCGCCGTGGGCTGCCTGGCCCTGTCGATGCCGGTCGAGCACGCCCACCGGCTGCGGGCCGCCGCCGACGCCCTGAACCGGAAGGCCGCGCCGCTGCTGCTGTCGCTCGCACTGTGAGGACGGGCGGAAAAGCCCGGGAAAGCACTTCGGGCGGTTCCCGGTGAGACCGGAAACCGCCCGAAGTTCAGGTGCGCCGCCAGGGACTCGAACCCCGGACCCGCTGATTAAGAGTCAGCTGCTCTAACCAACTGAGCTAGCGGCGCCTGCTGACAGAGAAAATACTACCTGCTCCCGGGGGGTGCTCCAAACCATCACCCCCGGTCCAGCAGCTCCCGGCGCCCCCGGTCCTCGTACGCCGCCAGCAGCGTGGCCAGGGACTCCGCGTCGAGCGGGCGGTAGCCGGCGCCGGTGCGGTGCCAGACGGGGGCGGGCCGGGAGGCGTCCACGGGCGGGGGCAGGAAGCCGGCCCGGCGCAGGGCGACCCGGTGGATCTTGTTCGTGGCGGTGACGGGCAGGGCGTCGAGGACCCGCAGGTAGCGCGGGGCCATCTTCGTGCCGAGGTCCGGCTGGGCGGCGAGGAAGGCCGCGAAGGCGTCCGGGTCGAAGGAGGTCCCCTCGCGCAGCGCCAGGGCGGCCATGACCTGGTCCCCGGCGACCTCGTCCGGGACGGCGTACACGGCGACGGCAGCCGCCGCGTCCCAGCGGGCCAGGATGCTCTCGATCACCGCGGCGGCCAGGTTCTCGCTGTCGACCCGCAGCCGGTCGTCGGTGCGGCCGGCGAAGTAGAGGAAGCCGTCGGGGTCCCGGAAGAAGAGGTCGCCGGTCCAGTACCAGCCCTCGCGGGTGCGGGCGGCCTCGGCGGCCGGATTGCGCCAGTAGCCCTCGAAGAGGCTGCGGCCGCGGTTGACCAGTTCGCCGATGGCCTCGGCGCCGTTGGTCAGACGGCCGTAGGCGTCGAGGACGGCCGCGGGGCATTCGAGGCCGGTCTCCGGGTCGATCACGGCGAGGTCGTCCCCGGCGGCGGCCCGGCCGAGCGCGCCCTGCGGGGTGTCCGGGGTCCGCTGGACGGAGGCGCCGCCCTCGGTGGCCCCGTAGCCCTCCACCAGGCGGACCCCGAAGCGTTCGGCGAAGCGCGCCGCGTCCACCGCTCCGGCCTCGGTGCCGAAGCCGAGGCGCAGGGGGTGCGCGCGGTCGTCGGGGCGGGGGGCGGTGGCCAGGAGGTACTGGACGGCCCGGCCGACGTAGGTGAAGTAGGTGGCCCCGTAGGCGCGGACGTCGTCCAGGAAGGCGGAGGCCGAGAAGCGGGGGCGCAGGGCGACGGCGGCCCCGCCGCAGAGGGCGGGGAGCCAGTCGGCGATGACGGCGTTGCCGTGGAAGAGCGGCATGCAGACGTAGTGGACGTCGTCCGGGCCCACCCGGAAGGCGCGGGCCAGGGAGTGGCCGGCGGCGGCGAGCCGGCCCTGGCTGCATATCGCGGCCTTGGGGGCTCCGGTGGATCCGGAGGTGAAGTAGAGGAGCAGCCGGCTGCCGGGACCGGGCGGACGGACGGTCGCCTCGCCGGGCCCGGCGTCCGCGTACGGGGCGAGCAGGGCGGCGTAGGACTCGGTGCCGGTGACCAGGATCCGTACGCCGGGCAGGTCGAGGCCGCGCAGCAGTGGCAGGTGGGCGGGCTCGGTGACCAGGATCCGGCAGTCGGTGTGCAGGATGTCGCGGGCCAGCTCCGGGCCGCGCCGGGTGGGGTTGATCCCGGCGACGGCGGCCCCGGCGAGGGCCGCCGCACCGAGCCAGAAGGGGAACTCGGGGGTGTTGTCGAGCAGCACCCCCACGTGCGGCTCCGCCCCCGGCGGCAGGAGGTCGACGAGGAGCGCGGCGCGGGCGGCGGCCTCCCGGGCGGTCCGGTGGCGGCTGAGGACGGCGGGCGGGACGCCGTGGGCCGCGTCGGCCCCGTACATCAGCCCGGCCCGGGGGTCGCCCCAGTGGCGCGCGATGAGCTCCGCGATGGTCTCGGGCGCCTCGGCATCGGGAGCAGTCGTCGTCCGCATGCCGCCGGAGGTTAGCTGACGTTACGTCAGAACTGAACGTCGGAGCAGGAGTAGAAGGCCATCGGGGTGTCGTTGACGGTCCAGACGGCGAGGATCATATGCCGTCCGCTCTTGCCGGCGGGCATGGTGCCGCGGTGGATGGTCGTCATGTCCGGGCGGCCGCCGTTGTAGGGCACGACGAGGAAGGGCTGGGGGTCGAGCGAGGCCCGGGTCAGCGGCTTGGTGGGGTCCCAGCCGTTCTTGGTGACGTAGTACTTGAAGTCGGTCGTGGAGTGGTTCGCGGTGAACTGCCAGCGGAAGTCGAAGCTCTGGCCGGAGGTGACGCCGGTGGCGGGCCACTTGCCCCCGCGCGGGTCGTCGAGCTGCGCGAACTCGCTGTGGCCGCCGGAACATATCTGGCCGTCGGCCGGGCCGGCCGCCGGGAAGCCCTTGTAGCCCTCGACGCTCTGGGGCTCCCACTGGATGGGGCCGCAGTCCGCGACGGTCTTGTTGGCGCAGAGCTTCTGGCGGCTGATGGGGGTGTCGGTGTAGCCGTGGCCGCTGGCGGAGGGGGCGCTCAGCAGGGTGACGGCGGCGAGCAGGCCGACGCCGAGGGCGGCGGCGCCGGCCCGGCCGGGCCGTGCGGGCATGCGGAAGGAACGCATGGTGCTCCTTGGGCGTGGGGGGGCGGGAAGGGGAGCCGTGCGCGCGCGTGGGGATGACTCCAGGTCTAGACCAAGTCCCACAGTATTGACGGGAGTTGGCCATGTCTATACCAATGAGAAAACGGGTGGTCCGGTCACAACCGGCCACCCGTTTGCCCGTCACGCGTGTTACTGGTCACCACGCCCGGTGTAGAAGGCGACGGTGAGGTCCTTCACCAGAGCCTTGCGCTCGTAGTCGTCGAGCTCGACGATCCCGCGCGAGGTGAGGCGGTGGACGGTGTCGTCCACCGCGTCGACCACCGCGGTCAGGACGGCGTCCCGGTGCTTGGCGTCGATCGCGGCGACCCGGCGTCGGCGCATCGCCTCCGCGACCTCCGGGGCGTACTCGATCCGGGTGGGCTGTGCCGAGAACACCTCGATCCCGACGGCCTCCGTCTCGGCCGCCAGCATCCGGGTCAGCGCGTCGCCGACGGCCTCGGCGTCGCGCAGGGTCGGGGCGTCCTCGTGGAAGGCGTCGGCGGGGAGCTGGGACAGCACCCGGGCCATGGCCGACTCGACCTGCTCGGCGAGGTAGTCGGTGTGGTCCTCGACGGCGAGGGTCGCCCGGGCGGTGTCCTTGACCTGCCAGACGACCTGGACGACCACCTGGAGGGCGAGGCCGCCGGAGTCGACGGCCGGCATGGGCTCGCTGCGCCAGTGCCGCAGGCGCACGTCGATCCGCTGGCGCAGCAGGAGCGGGCTGATCCAGGTCAGGCCGGTACGGCGGACCGTGCCTCGGTAGCGCCCGAAGAGGGTGAGCACCCAGGCGTGGCCGGCCCGGGCGCGGCCGAGGCCGCCGAGTGCGAGGAGGGCCACGATCCCGAGGAGGGCGAGCGGGGGCCAGTGCGCGGCGTGCAGTCCGCGGTAGGCGCGGGGGGCCGCGCCGAACGCGGCCACCAGGGGGGCGGGGACGACCCCGGCCCGCCAGAGCACGGCCGTGCAGCCGGAGAGGGCGAGGCCGCCGATGATCACGGCGATCCAGCCGGGCAGCACGGGGCCGCGGTGCTCGCGGAGCCGGTCGTCGCCGCGGGGGACGCGGCGCCCGGCGGGGGGCCGCGCGGCCGGGCGGCGGGCCGCCGGGCGGAGGTCCCGCGGGGGCTCGGGGGGACGGTGGTGCGCGCGGAAGGGGAGGTGGACGGGGACGTCGGTGACGGCGGTGCCGTGCGGGGGGCGCAGGAGGGGGATGTCCAGCGTGTCCCCCTCCCCTCTCGCGCCCCGGGCGCCCTGGGTCGCGTCCATGCCGCGGGCTACGGCCTGGGCGACGATCTCGGCCACGCCGGGGCCGGGAACGCCGGTTCCCTGCGGGGCGGGGTGCGGGATCCCGGGCTCGGGCTCCTTCGCCGTCGCGGCCGCGGTCTCGGTTTCGGGCTCGGTCTCGGTTTCGGGCTCGGCCTCGGTGTCCGCCTCGGCGCGGGCCGCCGGTACGTCGCCCCGCGCGGGCGGCCACCCGGCGTCGACCCACCGGCCCTGCCGGGGGGCGGACCCGTCGGCGTGCCCCGCCGGGACGGGGTACCGCTCCGGGTCGGCCGGGTGGACCGCGTACGGCTCCGCCACCGGGTCGGCCGCCCGGACGGGGCGGACCGCCGCCACGGCTTCCGGTTCCGCCGGTTGCGCGGCCGGGAGCGCGGGCTCGGCGTCGGCCGGGTGCACGGCCCGTACGGGGTGCGGCTCTTCCGGGCCGGCCGGGCGTCCCACCACCGGCTCGGTACCGGCGACCCGGGCGGAGGGCGGGTCCGCGGGGTGGGTGTGGCGGCCCGCCGGTACGGCCACGGGCCCCGACGGGGGCGCGGTCCTGTGCGCCGAGGCCGCGTCGGCCGGTCGGGCGGACCACGCGGGGTACGGCTCCTGGGCCCCGGCCGGACCGGCCGACGCCACCAGCCCGGGATCGGCCGCCAGGGCGGCGCCGGACGGCCCGACGGGCTCCGGCCGCTCCGGGTGCCCGGCCCGGAACGCCGGCTCGGGGGCGGAGGGGAACGCCGGCCGGGCGGAGTGCGGCTCCTCCGGCCCCGCCGGGCGGCCCACCACCACGGCCTCGGGGGTGACCCACCGGCCGGGGTGCCCCGCCGCCACCGGTTCGGGGCCGGGGGCGGGGGACGGGTCGGCCTCCCGGGGGGAGCGGGCCGCACCGGCGGCGGCCGGGACGGGGTGGGCGGCCGGGGGCGTCGGCTCCGGCCCGCCGGCCGCCGGGGCCGGGTAGGCCGCCGAGGCCGGGTAGGGAACCTGGGCCGGGTGGGGAACCTGGGCCGGGTGGGCCGTCAGATCCGGACGGCTGGCCGGGCCCTGGTGGAACGCCGCGGCCGGGTAGGCGACCTGGGCCGGGTGGGCCGCCGGGTCCGGGCGGCCGGCCGGGTCCGGGCCCTGGTGAGCCGCCGGGGCCGCGTAGGCGGCCGGGCCCGGGTGAGCCGTCGGGTCCGGGTCGGCCGTCGGGGTTGGCCCGAGGGGCGGCTCGGGGGTGGGCGGGTGCGCCGGGCCCGCAGGCCGCGGGCCCGGCGTCGGCTCGGGGCCGACGGCGCGCTGCGGCTCCACGCCCGGGGTCGTGCCCCAGGTCCGGTGGGTGGCGGCAACGGGCGTGGGGCGGCGCGACGAGGGGTGGAAGGTGCCCGTCGTGAACGTGGTGCGCGTGGGGTACATCGTTGCCTCCGTCATGCGAACAGCCGGCGCCAGGTTTCCGGGCCCGGGTAGCCGTTGGCCGAGGCGCCGCGCCAGCCCTGGGCGCGCTGGAAGGCCTCGACGCTGCGGCGGTCGGCCTCGCTCCAGCGGGGGCCGGGGCCGGACGTGTAGTACTTGCCGAAGCCCTTCTCCCTCAGCCGGCGGCCCAGGGCGGTGATCGCCGCATGGGACTGCCCCGGCCGGAAGAACGCGGCCCCCGGGTACGCGGGCACCCCGGCGGGACCCGGACTGCCGGCCCGCGTGGGCGGGATGTCCTTGCCCTGGCTCTGCACCAGCAGCCGCCAGGTGTGCTCGCCCGGGATGCCGTCGGCGTCGGCGCCCTTCCAGCCCTGCGCCTGCTGGAAGGCCTGGGTGGCCAGCCGGTCGGCATCGCTCCACTTGGTGTGGGCGCCCTTGGGGTAGAAGCGCAGGGCGCCGCGCCCGATCAGCATCTTGCCGAGTTCGGCCACGTACGGGTTGTCGGCCCCGGGCCCGAACTTCGCGACGCCCGGAAAGGCGGTCGCGGCCGGCTGGATGGGGGCGGGCGCGGGCTCCTCCGGGCCGACGCCGCCGGTCACGCCGTTGAACCGGTACGGGAGGTACTTCTCGGCGTTGGTCCAGTACCCGTACGGCGTGGGCTGCTTCCGCGTCGTCGGGGGGGTCTGCTCGTAGGCGACGTAGTGCGTGCGCGTCTCGTCGACCCAGCCGCCGAAGAGGACCACGTGCGAGCCCTTGTTCGGGTCCGCCGGGTTGTGGAAGAGCAGCATGTCCCCCGGCAGCAGCTCCTCCTTCGTGATCCGGGTGGCGAAGGTGTCGAGGCTGCCGGTCCACTCGTTCGTACCCAGGTTCCAGGCCATGGAGACGTAGCCCGAGCAGTCCTGCCGGTAGCCGTCCGTCCAGTACTCGGACATGCTGTAGGGGACCTTGGCCTCCAGCCACAGCTTCGCCCGGTTGATGATCGTCGTGCGGTCGATGCGCCGTACGAGGGCGGGAGCGCCGGGCCGGCCGGCGGGGTGTCCGGCCGCGGGACGTCCGTGCAGCGGGGCCCGGCCGCCCTGCGGGGTGTCCGACCCGTCCCGCGCCACCGGCCCGGGGCCGGGCACCGGCTTGGCCGCGGCCAGTGCGGCCGACCCACCACCGCCGAGGACCACGCCGGCGGCGGTGGCCAGCACCAGCGCCCGGCGGGCTCCGCGTACGGCGGGGTGGCCGCCGTCGCGCCGCCCTATGGCCCGCCCGCGCGCGAGGGCGCGGCGCCGCTGCGCGCACCCCAGGCACGCGCAGTCGCCCGCGGGCTCGTACTCCTCGAACGCCGGCGCCGGCATCGCCGTCGGCATCGGCACATGCACCGGAGGCTGCATCGTCATGCGGTTCCGTCCGCTCCCCTAGTCGTCCAGTGGTCGACCGCACACGTATCTGGCGGGACGTCAGATTCGGCTCGGCCCAGACATATCGTGCACGACAAACCCCCCAAACATGGGTTAATCGGACAACGCGGGCGCGGCTGGTCACGAGCACCGCCGCAGGTGGGGTAGAGTTTTCCCTGTCACCAAGCGCCGCTAGCTCAGTTGGTTAGAGCAGCTGACTCTTAATCAGCGGGTCCGGGGTTCGAGTCCCTGGCGGCGCACAGACAAGAAGAAGTCCCCCGCAGCGAAAGCTGCGGGGGACTTCTTCGTTTACTTCGGCGCGCCGGGCACGGCCCGGTCCGGGCGCTAGGCGGGTGCGGTCGGCTTGGTTCCGGCGCCCGTCAGGTAGGCGGAGACCACCACGTTCGCCGAGTACTGCCGGGCCGCCTTGTCGTAGGTGCCGCCGCAGGTGACCAGGCGCAGTTCGGCGCGGCCCTTGACCCGCGGCCCGTACGCCTTGTGCGGGTCGAAGCCCGCGCGCTCGTAGACCCGTACGTCCTCCACGGTGAACTCCGCGATCGTGCCGTCCGCCCGGGCCACGCGGATCTTCTCCCCCGGCCGCAGGGTGCTCAGGCCGAAGAACACGGCGGGCTTGGACCTGGTGTCCACGTGTCCCACCATCAGCGCGGTCCCGGCCGCCCCGGGCGCGGGGCCCGCGCCCCACCAGCCGACCGTTCCGGGGAGCTCGTACGGCGGCGGCTCGACCGCCCCGTCGGCGTCCAGGCCCCGCGCGATCACCGGCGCCTGGACGCCCATGGCCGGTACGTCGATCCGCGCGGGCATCGCCGCCGACAGCGGTACCCGTGGGGCCGGCAGGCCCGGCCCCACCGGCCCGCCGGCCCCGCCGGGCGCGGCGGCGGGCGGGACCCCGGTGATCTCCTTGCCCCACACCCACAGCACGAGGACCAGCACCGACCAGGCGGCGAAGGTCAGCAGCCGGCCCCCCGGGGAGGCCTTGGCCTCGCTCATTCGCCGTTGCGGCGGCGGCGCAGGGTCAGTGCCCGCCCGGCGACCGCCAGGCTGGCGGCCGCGGCCAGCACGGCGCCGATGACGGTCTGCGACAGTCCGGGCCCGTCCCCGCCGTGGCTCTTCTTGGTGGCCGCGGCGAGCCGGGTGGTCTCGGCGACCTGGGCGGCCATCCCGCCGCCGCCCGCGTGGACGGGCCAGACCGGCGAGTGGTGGGGGTCGGGGCGGTGGTCGCGCTCGCGGATCTCGATGGAGCCGCGCAGACCGTCGTCGCGGCCGCCGTCGCGGCCGTCGCCGTCACGACCGCCGTCGCGGCCCGCGCACTTCACCTTGATCTCGTGCCAGCCGGGCCGGGCGTGGGAGCTGATCATCGTCTCGCCGTAGAGGGTGCGGCGGTCGTCGCGGCCGGACGTCAGGTGGGCCTCGGAGACGAAGACCGGGGAGAGGGCGATCGCCCGGTCGCCGTCACAGCCACGGACGCGGATCTTGACCTGCGCCCCCGGTTCGGCCGGATTCGGGTCCGCCGAGACGCCGCCGCGGTCCCACTCGTTCGCGAGCGCGGCTGGGACGGTCACGGCGGTGCTCGCCGTCAGGACGACGGCCACCCCGGCGACACGGAGTGCGATCAGAGAACTGCGCATGGTGAACCTCCTCGACAAGGAGATTCACGCGCGACGCGCCGCTCCGCATCCGGAGCGGCGCTCTCTTGGCCCGTATGTGTCAGCCGTTCGCACCAACGGACCGCGCGACGGCCCTAAACCAGGTCCACCAGGTCGGCGATGGAGTCCACCGTCTTCGTCGGGCGGTACGGGAACTTCTCGGTGTCCTCGACCGAGGTCAGGCCGGTCAGCACGAGGAAGGTCTGCATGCCCGCCTCCAGCCCGGCCAGGACGTCGGTGTCCATCCGGTCGCCGATCATCGCGCTGCTCTCGGAGTGCGCGCCGATGGCGTTCAGGCCCGTGCGCATCATCAGCGGGTTGGGCTTGCCCGCGAAGTACGGCTGCTTGCCGGTCGCCTTGGTGATCAGCGCGGCGACCGCACCCGTGGCCGGGAGCGGGCCCTCGGTGGAGGGACCGGTCTCGTCGGGGTTGGTGCAGATGAAGCGGGCGCCGGCGTTGATCAGCCGGACGGCCTTGGTCATGGCCTCGAAGCTGTACGTGCGGGTCTCGCCGAGGACCACGTAGTCGGGCTGGTGGTCGGTGAGGATGTAGCCGATGTCGTGGAGCGCGGTGGTCAGGCCCGCCTCGCCGATGACGTACGCCGTACCGCCCGGCCGCTGGTCGTCGAGGAACTTGGCGGTGGCCAGCGCCGAGGTCCAGATGTTCTCGACGGGCACGTCCAGACCCATGCGGCTCAGCCGGGCCTGGAGGTCGCGCGGGGTGTAGATGGAGTTGTTCGTCAGCACCAGGAAGGGCTTGCCCGACTCGCGCAGCCGCTTGATGAAGGCATCCGCGCCGGGGATCGGGGTGCCCTCGTGGATGAGGACCCCGTCCATGTCGGTGAGCCAGGATTCGATCGGCTTGCGCTCTGCCACGGGACTGTTCTCCGCTCTGCGGGGCCTCTGACCTCGGGGGCCTCTGGTCTGTACCACCCTAGCGGCCGGGGGCCGTGGACGCGGAGGGCGTCCACGGCCCGGACGGCCGTCCCGCGGTGCGGGCCCGGGCGGGTCAGCCCAGGGTCACGTCGTCGACGGTCCAGAACCAGTTGTTGGTGCCGCTGTAGCGGAAGCGGACCTGGACGTCGGTGGCGCCGGCCGGGACCTGGAGGGCGATGGACTCGCCCTTGGCCACGGCGTCGGCGGTGTAGTTCTTCACGACGGTCGCGGCGCCGCCGTTGTAGGAGACGAGGACCTGTGCGGTCTGGCCGGCCTCGTGGCGGTAGTGCGTCTGGAAGGCGAGGGTGCGCGTGGTGCCGCCGGTGACCGCCCACTTGGGGGTGACGAGGGTGGAGTCGAAGGTGCCGGTGTGGCTCTTGTCGTCGGAGTCGGCGACGGCGAAGACGTCACGGGAGCGGACGTTCAGCTCGCGCCACTGGTCCCGCTGCGACTGGCTCCAGAACTCGTCGGTGGCGAAGGCCCATCCGGCCCACTCGGTGACGCCGCCGCTGCCCATCTTCGAGTTGTCGACCGACCAGCCGGCGGGCGGGGTGTGCGTGAAGCCCTTGGTGGCGGCCGGGATGCCGGTCTCGTCCACGCGGGCCTGGAGGCCCGGGCGCAGGGTGTCGAAGGGGTCGCTGCCGGGGCTGGTCAGCGGGACGCCGTCGGTCCCGGCGGCGGTGACCCCGACCTGGGCGAGCGCGGTGGCGGCGACGTCGACGAGCTTGACGTCGGTGCGGACCGAACCGGCGGGGATGCCGGCGCCCTTGGCGATGACGAAGGTGCCGCGCTCCTGGAGGGTGGAGCCGCCGTGGCCGCCCGCGTCGGTGTGGCCGTGGTCGGTGGTCACCAGGACCTTCCAGTTCTCCTGGGCGTAGGTCGGGCGGTTCTGGACGGCGGTGAGGAGCTTGCCGACCAGGGTGTCCACGCGGCCGATGGCGTTCAGGTACTCCTGGCCGGCGGCGCCGGAGGTGTGGCCCGCGTGGTCGATCTCGCCGAGGTAGACGAAGGCGGCGTCCGGGTTCTGGTTCTGGAGCTCGGCGGCGGCAGCGGCGGCGATCTTCGGGTCCTCGCTGCCGTAGCCGTCGCGGTCGCCCTTGAGGCTGAGGCGCTTGTCGACCTCGGCGGAGAAGATCGGGCCGTTCTGGTCGGTGGAGGCGATGGGTTCCCAGTCGGCGGCGGCGTAGGTGTTGAGCGCCGGCTTGGCGTTCTCGATGCGGGTCAGGAAGTCCGGGTAGGCGCCGTAGTTCTTGCCGGTGAAGGAGTTGTCCTTGACGCCGTGCTTGTCGGGCCAGACGCCGGTGGCGATGGTGGACCAGCCGGGGCCGGAGGAGGTGGCGGCCATCGGGCTCGCGTAGAGGGTGCTGCGGGCGGTGAGGCCCTGGGCCATCAGCCCTTGCAGGTTGGGGGCGTTGGCGGCCTTGACGCGGTCGAGGACCGTACCGTCGATGCCGATCACGAGCACCTTGTCGGTGGTGGCGGCGGCCTTGGGGACTGCGGCGGTCTTGGGGGCCGCGGCGGCCTCGGCGGCGGCGGCCTCGGCCGCGGCCTTGGGGGTGGCGGGGGGCTGCGGGGCGGCGAGGGCGGTGGTGGCGCCGAGGGCGGTGGCGAGCAGGGCCGTGGCGGTGGCGGCCACGGCGAGGGTCCGTCCGGACAGGACAGGGGACACGTACTCCTCCAGGAGCAAGTGGGCAGACGGGGGCGCGGAGCGTGGCGCTGAGCGGTGCGGGGGTGCCGGGCGGTGCAGGGGTGCAGGGGTGCAGAGGTGCTGGGGTGCAGAGGTGCAGGGGTGCTGGGCGGCGCGGGAGTGCCGGGCGGTGCGGCGCGGTGGTGGTGCGGGGCCGCTCGGTGGTGCGGAGGGGCGGGCGCGCGGAGGGTCCGGGCCGAGGGGCCTCGTGGGCACCTTCGGTCCAGACCCGTTATGCGCTCGTCACTCTTCCGGTCGTGGGTGACCGGGAGGTGTCGGATCAGCTGCCGGTCGCCGACTTCCACGCGTCGACGTAGCCGGTGAGGTTCTTGTCGATGTCGGCCCAGTCCGGCTCGAAGACCTCGACCCCACCCATGATCTTGGTGAGTTCGACGGCGTTGGCGTCGGTCGGCTTCACGTCCGTACGGGCCGGGAAGCCTCCGCCGACCTCGCTGACCAGCTTCTGGGCGTCCTCGGAGAGCAGGTAGTCGAGGAGCTTCTTGCCGTTCTCGGTGTGCGGGGCCTTGTCGACGAGTCCGGCCGCGTACGGGAGGGCGAAGGTGGTGGGCTTGCCGCCGTCCTTGGCGGGGAACCAGATGCCGAGGTTCGGCATGGACTTGGACTGCGCGAAGTTCATCTGGACGTCGCCGTTCGCGACGAGCAGCTCGCCCTTGTCGGTCTTGGGCGCGAGCTTGCTGGTGGAGGAGGACGGGCCGACGTTGTTGGCCTGGAGCTTCTTGAGGTACTCCATCGCCGGCTCCTTGCCGCCGAAGTCGTGCATGGCCTTGATCAGTACGGCCGTGCCGTCGCCCGCGACACCCGGGGTGGAGTACTGCAGCTTGCCCTTGTACTTGCCGTCCAGCAGCTCCTCCCAGGTCTTGGGGGCCGCGGTCAGTTCCTTCTTGTCGTAGACGAACCCGAAGTAGTTGTTGACGACGGAGGTCCACTTGCCGTCGGCGGACTTGTCCCCGCCGTTGACCTTGTCGGAGCCCTGCGGCTCGTACGCCTGGAGGAGGCCCTTGCCGTCGGCCTGCTGGATGAAGGGGGGCAGGGTGACGAGCACGTCGGCCTGGGTGTTGGTCTTCTCGCGGACGGCGCGCTGCACCATCTCGCCGGACCCGCCCTCGACGTACTTGACCTCGATGCCGGTCTTCTTGGTGAACTCGGCGAAGACCTTGTCGTACCAGCCGTCGCCCTTGTCGCCCTTGAGGCCGTCGGCGCTGTAGACGGTGACGACCTTCTCGCCACCCTTGGAGCCGGCGGTCGCGGCGCCGCCGCAGGCGGTGAGGCAGACGGCGAGGGCGAGGCTGCCCGTGACGGAGGCGGTGACGCGGAGCAGGAGCTTGCTGGGCATGGAACTTCCTTACGGGGAAAGGGAGTCGGCGGGGGTGGGGCGGGCGGGGATCAGCGGTAGGAGGCCCTGGTGCGGACGCGGGAGACGGCCGGCAGCACCAGGAGGGTGGTCGCCATCAGCACCACGGCCACGGCGGAACCGCCGAAGAGCGAGCCGCGGTCGGTGGCGGTGAACACGCGGACCGGGAGGGGCATCCAGTCCGGCGGGTAGAGCATCATCGTGGCGCTCAGCTCGCCCATGGAGAGGGCGAAGCAGAGCCCGGCGGCCGCGGTGAGGGACGGCAGCAGGAGCGGGAGCCTGACCCGCCACAGCACGTGGGCGGGGCTGGCCCCGAGGGAGGCCGCCGCCTGTTCGTACGCGGGGTCGAGACGAACGATGGCGGCCGAAACCGACTGGTAGGCGAACGCCGTGACAAGGATCGTGTGCGCCAGGATGACGATGGAGGCGGTGCCGTTGAGGAGCACCGGCGGCCTGCTGAAGGCGACGAGGACGGCGAGGCCGACCACCACGGAGGGCACGGCGACCGGCAGCATGAACAGGGCGTCCAGGCAGCGCTTCCCGCGCTTCCTCAGCCCGGCGGCGGCCAGCGCGGCCCAGGTGCCGACGGTGAGCGCGAGCAGGCTGGCGGTCACCGCGGTGACCAGGGAGGTGGTCAGGGCCTGGAGGGATTCGCCCCGGACGGCGGACGCGTAGTTCGCGGTGGTCGGGCCGGAGGGGAAGGCGCCGGACCAGTGGGTGGCGAAGGAGGCGGCCACCACCACGAGGAGGGGCAGGGCGAAGAGGGGCAGGAAGAGGAGGCCGAACAGGCCCCACGCGGCCCAGCGGCCGCCCTTGCTATGCACCAGCACGCTTGCCCACCACCCGGTAGAGGCCGAACAGGCCGACGGAAATCGCGATGTTGACGACGGCGACCACGCAGGCGGCCGCGTAGTCGGATTCGAGGATCGCCTTGCCGTAGATGAGCATCGGGAGGGTCGTGACGTCCTTGGCTCCGGTGAACAGGACGATCCCGAACTCGTTGAGGCACATGACGAGGACGAGACTGCCGCCCGCCGCGAGGGCGGGGAGGGACTCGGGGAGGATCACCTGCCGGACGATCCGGGCGGGGCGGGCGCCGAGGCCGGCGGCCGCCTCCAGCTGTGCGGTGTCCAGCTGGGAGAAGGCGGCGAGCAGCGGGCGCATCACGAAGGGCGTGAAGTACGTGATCTCCGCGAGCAGGACGCCCCAGGGGGTGCTGAGGAAGTGGAAGGGACCGTCGCCGACGCCGAAGAGGTCGGTCCAGACCCCGTTGGCCATGCCGGCCGTTCCGTAGATGAAGAGGAGGGCGAGGGTGATGAGGAAGGAGGGGAAGGAGAGGAAGACGTCGATGAACCTGGCGACGGCCTTGGCTCCGGGGAAGGGCACGAAGGCGATGATCAGCGCGAGCGTGAAGCCGAGCAGGAGGCAGCCGGCGGTGGCGCCCACGGCCAGCCAGACGGTGGTGCCGAGCGCTTCGCGGAACGATGCGGAGGCGAAGACGGAGGCGTACGCGTCGAGGGCGCCGCCGCCGTTCTCGGGGGTGAAGGACTGCCGCACGACCAGCGCGAGGGGATAGAGGAACACCAGCGCGAGTACGGCCACAGGAGGCAGCGCCCAGGCGGCGCGCCCGATCCCCCGCCGGGCCGCTCCCCGGGGCACCGGCGGTGCCGGTGCCCCGGCCGCGTGCGGGGCACTGCGGGGGGCGCCCGGACCGGACTGCCCCGTCGGGGCCGGGGTTCGCGCGGTGGCTCGCCGCGAGGCGTCAGGCATCGCAGACCCCCGCCGCCAGCAGCACCCCGTCGCGGGGTTCGAAGTGCAGGGTCACCTCGTCGCCCAGGGCCGGGGTCTCCCGCAGCTCGGGGAGGTCCGCCTTGACGCGGTGGCCGTCCACGTCGACGTAGAGCCGGTGCGTCGAGCCCCGCCACTGCACCTCGGCGATCGTGCCGCGCAGGGCGTTCGGCCCCTCGCCGAGCCCGAGCAGGTGCGGGCGTACGCACAGGGTGGCCGTGGAGCCCGGCGCGGCGCGGCCCGGGTCGAGGGCCAGCGTGCGGCCCGCGAAGACCGCGCCGCCGTCGGCCACCGTCACCGGGAGCAGGTTCGCGTTGCCGACGAAGGACGCCGTGAACTCGGTGCGCGGCGCCCGGTACAGCTGTTGCGGGGTGCCGCAGTCCTGGAGCCGGGCCCGGTCCATGACGGCGATCCGGTCGGCCAGGGTGAGCGCCTCGACCTGGTCGTGGGTGACGTAGAGGATGGACACCTCGGGCAGTTCGCGGTGCAGCCGGGCCAGTTCCGCCAGCATCCCGGAGCGCAGCTGGGCGTCGAGGGCGGAGAGGGGCTCGTCCAGGAGGAGGACCCGGGGGCGGATGGCGAGGGCGCGGGCGATGGCCACGCGCTGCTGCTGCCCGCCGGAGAGTTCCCGGGGGTAGCGCTTGGCGTAGGCGCCCATCCCGGTCATCTCCAGGGCCTCGGCGACCCGGGCGGGGATCTCCGCCCTGGGGGCCTTCCGGGCCCGCAGGCCGAAGGCCACGTTGTCCTCGACCCGCATGTGCGGGAAGAGCGCGTACTGCTGGACGACCATGCCGATGCCGCGCTTGTGCGGCGGCAGGGCGGTGACGTCCCGGCCGCCGATCAGGATCCGCCCGGAGCGCGGCCGTACGAAGCCGGCGACCGCGCGCAGCGCCGTGGTCTTGCCGGAGCCGGAGGGGCCCAGCAGGGCCATGACCTCGCCGGGTTCGACGGTCAGGTCGAGGGAGTCCAGGACGGTGGTGCCGTCGTAGGCGACCGAGACGGAGTCGAAGCGGATGCCGCTCACACCGGCTCCTCGTCGAGCGGCGCGAGCAGGGCGGGCAGTTCGGCGATGGTGGCGAGGACGTGGGTGGCGCCGGCCCCGGTCAGCGCGGCGCGGTCGTGGGCGCCGGTGAGGACGCCGGCCACGATGCCCGCTCCGGCGCGGTTGCCGCTGAGCACGTCGTAGGCCGTGTCCCCGGCGACGGCCATGTGGCGTACGTCGGCCACGGCGCCGGTGCGCAGGAAGGCGGTCAGCGCCATGTCCGGGTAGGGGCGGCCGCGGCCGCCCGCGTCGGCGGGGCAGAGGGTGAGGTCGGCGAGGTCCCGCCAGCCGAGGGCGTCGAGGATGGCGTCCTGGGTGACGCGGGCGAAGCCGGTGGTCAGGACGACGGTGCGGCCGTCGGCGCGGAGCTTCTCGATGGTCTCGCGGGCGCCGGGGAGCGGGGCGACGAGGCCGCCGTCGACGAGTTCTCCGTAGGCCTGCTCGAAGGCGGAGTTGGCGCGCCGGGCGAGTTCCTCCGTGCCGAAGAGGTGGCGGAAGACGGAGATCTTCGACTCGCCCATGGTGTCGCGCACGTACTGGAGCTTGACGGCGTGGTCGGCGCTGCCGGGCTCGACGCCGAGGTGCCCCGCGGCGTGCTCGAAGGCGCGCTCGACGAGGCCGCCGTCGGCGACGGTGGTGCCGGCCATGTCGAGGACGATCAGGTTCCTGGCGTGGGTGCGGTCGGTCACGGTGTTCACCAGCCCAGTTCGTTCGCGGTGGTCTCGGCTATGGCGGGCGAGCAGGTCATGCCGCGTCCGCCGGGTCCGGTCACCAGCCAGACGCCGTCGCCCACCTGCTGGCGGTGGACGACGCGGCCGGTGTCGGTGCACTGGGCGTACACGCCCGCCCAGCGGTGCCTGACCCGCGGCAGCGGGCGGCCGAGGAAGGCCTCGACCACCCCGGTGAGGTGCTCGTAGGGGTCTTCGAGGGTGTCGAACGCGAACGGGTGCTCGTACTCGTGGGTGTCGCCGATGGTCAGTCCGCCGTCCAGGCGCTGGACCATGAGCAGTTGCATCCTGTGCGCGGCGGCGACCGGCGCCTGTTCCTGTTCGGCGTTGAGGGCGTCGAGGGCGGGGGACGCGTAGGCCGGGTAGTAGCGGAAGCTGTCGGCGTCCGCGACGGAGGTGGTGAGCCGCTCGCCGAGCGGGGCGGTCTGCATCATCTGGAGGCGGACGCGGCGTACGGGCAGGTCGGGGGCGAGTTCGCGGACCAGGCCGGACAGCCAGGCGCCGGTGGCGAGGACGACGGCGTCGCCGCGGTGGACGTCGCCGTGGTCGTCGCGGACGGCGCCGGGGCCGGTGACCTCGCGGACCTCGCGTCCGGGGAGGAAGGTGTAGCGGCCGGAGGCGCGCAGGGCGTCGCGCAGGTGGAGCTGGGCGGTGCGCGGTTCGACGGCCGCGTCGCGCTCGCACCACAGGGCGGCCTCGAAGTCGCCGCGCAGGGCCGGGTTGATCTCCCGGGCCTCGGCGGCGGTGACCAGTCGGTAGCCGCGGGCGGCGGCGTCGGGGCGGGCCACGGCCGCCTCGGCGACGGCGCGTTCACGGGCGTTGCGGACGGGGGTGAGGGAGCCGATGGCACGGAAACCCAGGCCGGGCACCTGCGCGCCGATCCGCTCCCAGAGCTCGCGGGCCCGCAGGGCGGTGTCGAGTTCCTCGCCCCCGGCCCGGCCGCTGACCCAGATCTGGCCGAAATTGCGTAGTGACGCGCCGCGAGCCTCGGCCTCGCGCTCGATCTGGACGACCTCGTGGCCGCGTTGGACTGCTTGCCAGGCGTGCATGGTGCCGACCACGCCGCCTCCGACGACTATGACTCTCACGTCGACCAAGGTGGTGGGGGCCCGTGTCCCGGGGAGGTCGGTCCGGCGACGGGCCGGTGAACAGCCCTCGACGCTTGGACTAGACCCGTTATCGTTCCGTGATCTGAATAGGTCCTGTTTGGGGAGATTGGGATAGTTTCCCGGGGGCTATTCGGGCCGCAGGCGGGTCGTGAAGCTGAACCGGTCACCACGGTAGAGCGAACGCACCCGCTCCAGCGGACGTCCCTCCCGGTCCCGCGAGAAGCGGTGGATGAGCAGCATCGGAAGCGCGGGCGGGGTGCCGATGAGCAGGGCCTCGCGGGGGGTGGCGAGCACCGTCTCCAGCTTCTCGTCGGCGTCCCCGAAGGCGATGCCGAGGCGGTCGTGGAGGTATCCGTAGAAGGAGGAGTCCGGCTGGAAATCGACGTCGAGGCGGGGCGCGCGCGAGACCCGTACGTACGTGCTCTCCAGCCCGACGCGCTCGTCGTCGGCGAGCAGCACGCGCTCCAGGTGCCAGACGGGCTCGCCGGCCTCGGCGCCGATCCCGCGGGCGAGTTCGGGCGGGCAGGGGAAGCGCTCCAGACCGATCAGGTGGCGGCCGGGGCGGCGGCCCTGGCGGCGCACGCCCTCGGTGTAGCTGGCGAGCGAGAGGGGCTGCTCCAGCTTGGGGCCGGCGACCACGGTGCCACGCCCGGAACGGCGGAGCCGGCCCTCCAGCAGCAGCTCGCGCAGGGCCTGGCGGACCGTTTCCCGGGACACCTCGTAGCGCTCGGCGAGATCGCGCTCAGTGGGGAGCGTCCCGCCTTCGCCGAGCTCGTCGAGCAGGTCGGCGACCTGGGCCTTGACGGCGTAGTACTTGGGGACGCGACCGTGCTCGGGGATGCCGGAGCGGACGGGCGAGCCGGGGCGGTGGGCCGGGTACGGGGTCTGTTCTTCCACGGTCGGACTGTACGTGGGGCAGGTGTACGGGGATCGGCGCGTGGGAGGGTGAGGCCCCGCGCGGGGGGCCGGGCCGCTCAGCGGTCCCGGCGTTGCCTGGATTCGGGAGCGGCGGTCGGCACGTGGGTGGCGGGCGTCCCGTGGGGCGCACGCAGACGGCGGGGTTCACGGGGGGAGCGCAGGCGGCGGGCGCCGAGCAGGAGTCCGGCTCCGGCGAGGAGCGCGGCGACGGCCCCGGCACCGTAGATCCACTCCCGGGGGCCGGTGTGGGCGAGGGAGCCGGCCTCGACGGGGTCCTCGTCCTGCGGCCCCCGCACCGAGAAGCGGTACCCGCCGGCCTCGCCGACCCAGTCGCCGTCGTCGCCATGCTCGCCCTTGCGCTGGACCAGGGCGGCGTCGGCGAGGACATCGCCGTGGGGGGCGTCGGGGGCGAAGGCGAGCCGCACCTTGACGGTCGTGGTGCCGCCCGCCGGGACGGAGAAGCCGGCGAACGCGTCGCCGCCGCCGTCGAAGACGGCGATGGTCTCGTCGCGGTCGCTGCGCTCCAGGCTGACGGGGTGGGTGCCGCCGGGCGCGTCGAACTCCATCCGCAGGTGGGCGGGGCGCAGGGCCCGGGCGGTGTCCGTGAACACGATGACGGGATGGATGGCGGTGCACACGCTGCCCGTGCTGTTGGTCAGGTCCAGCAGCCAGGTCTGCGGCTCGGCGCCGGCCCGGTAGACGGGCGGGCCGCCGCGGATGCGGGCGCCGATGGGGAAGGCGCTGCTCTTGCCGTCCCCGCAGCTGGCCTGGATGCGGGAGGGCGGCGCGGGCGCGGGGCGGGCGGCGCTGCCGCCGCCGGTACCGACGTCGGCGGCAGCGGTGGGCGCGCCGGCGGCAGCGGTGGGTGCGCCGGCGGCGAGGAGCAGGGCGGCCATGGCGGTGACGGCCGCCACGGCGGTCTTGGCACCCGGGGGGAGGGCCGTGCGCAGTCGCTGTCCCATGGAAGACCTTCGCTGCTAGCCGGACGGGATGATGATCGGACGAGGCGACAATCACCCCGGCCCTGCCCGCACCCTCCCACGCGTGCGAAATCCCCTTCACACCGCCGCGCCCGAGCCCTCCCGGTTTACGCCCGAACGGCGGCGACGGTCAACCCGCCCGCCTCGACGGGGCCTCCCTGGCGGGTGGGGTGGGGTGCGGTGCGGTGGGGCGGGATGCGGTGGTGTCCGGGACGTAGAACGTGATGCGCTGGCGTGGGGTACCGGCCGGCAGGGCCGGCTCGGAGGGGGCGCGATACATCATGCGGTCCGGGACGACACCCCACTCGGGGGCGCCCCGACCCGGGGCACCCCCGGCCCCGCCTGGCCCCGCCTGGCCCCGGGCGGGGCTGCGTAGCGCGGACTCGGCCCCGGACCCGGGCGGGTCTGCGCAGCCGGGACTGTGCCCCGGACCCGGCCCCGAACCCCACTCCGGACGCCTCCGCCCGGCGCTGGTCGCCGCGGGCACGGCGGCCCGCCCGGGGTCAGGCGTGACCGAAGAGCGGGGCCAGTGCCAGTGCCGCGGCGCCCTCCGCCACCCCCGCCGCCGCACGTTCGACCGGCGGCGCGTCACCCGTCGGCGCCCGGGCCGCCAGGACGGCCCGGACCCCCTCCACGAACACTTCCGGATCGGCGGCCACGACCCGGCCGCCCAGCAGCACCCGGTCCACGTCCAGGAGCGCCACCAGGTTCGCGGCCCCCTCCCCCAGCAGCCGCGCGGCCCCCGTGAGGTCGCCGCGGGCCACCGCGTCCAGGCAGAGCACCTCCAGGCAGCCCCGTCCCCCGCACCGGCACGGCGGCCCGTCCAGCCGCAGCACCTGATGGCCGAACTCCCCCGCCGCCGAGCGCGTGCCCCGGTACACCGCGCCGTCGAGCCGGAGTCCCGCTCCGAGTCCGGTCCCGACATGCAGGTACACGCAGGAGCCGGTCCCGCCGGGTCCCCCGGCCGCCGCGACCGCCGCGTTGGTGTCCTTGTCCAGCGCCACCGGCAGCCCCAGCCGCGCCTCCAGCACCTCCCGCATCGGGTACCCCGCCCAGTCAGGGAACCCCGTCACCGGGCCCAGGACCCCGCTCCGCCAGTCCAACGGCCCGGGCGCGGCCACCCCGACCCCGACCGGCGGCGCGGCCGGCCCGCGGGCGCGGACCCGTACGACCGCCGCCAGGACCGCCTCCACGACGAGGTCCGGGCCCGCCCCGAAGTCCAGCGGTCCGCTCCACTCGTCGACGACGCCGCCCGCGAGGTCGACCCGTACCGCCCGGATCCGGTCGCGGTCCAGGTGGACCCCCACCGCGTACCGGGCCTGCGGAACGAGCCGCAGCAGCGTGCGGGGTTTGCCGCCGGTGGAGGCGCCGCGGCCGGCCTCGGCCACCAGGCCCTCCGCGGCGAGGCGAGCGGTGATCTTGCTGACGGCCTGCGGGGTGAGGCCCGTACGGACGGCGAGTTCGGCGCGGCCCAGGCCCGGCGCCCCCGCCGAACGCAGCAGGTCCAGCAGCAGCGCGTCGTTGTGCCCGCGCAGGGCCGGCAGGTTCGCCCCGCCGCGCCCGCCGCGCCCGCCACGCCCGCCCGCGCGGTCGCCGTCGCCCCCGCCGCCGCCCCCGCTGACGTTGCCCTTGCCCCTGTTCACCCGCCCATTGTCCACCCTCCTTGCACTTACGCAACGCTGTTGCCAAAGTGGAGTCATGAACACCGCCCCCACCAGCCCCACCGCCCCGCTGCGGGTCGCACTCATCGGCTACGGACTCGCCGGCTCCGTCTTCCACGCCCCGCTGGTGTCCGCGACCGAGGGCCTCGTCCTCGACACGGTCGTCACCTCCGACCCCGGCCGTCAGGCCCAGGTCCGCGAGGCCCACCCCGACGTCCGCGTCGCGGCCTCCGCCACCGAGCTGTGGGACCGCGCCGGCGAGAACTCCCCCGCCCCCGGCCTGGTCGTCATCGCCTCCCCCAACAAGACCCACGTCCCGATGGCCACGGCCGCGCTCACCGCCGGCATCCCGGTGGTCGTGGACAAGCCGCTCGCGGCCACCGCCGCCGAGGCCCGGGAGCTCGCCGCGCTGGCCGACCGGACCGGCACCTTCCTGTCCGTCTTCCAGAACCGCCGCTGGGACAACGACTTCCTGACCGTGCGCCGCCTCCTCGCCGACGGCGAACTCGGCGAGGTCCAGCGCTTCGAGTCCCGCTTCGAGCGCTGGCGCCCGCAGCTCAAGGGCGGCTGGCGCGAATCCGGCGCCCCGGAGGAGATCGGCGGGCTGCTGTACGACCTCGGCAGCCACGTCGTGGACCAGGCGCTGGTGCTGTTCGGCCCGGCCGTACGCGTCTACGCGGAAGCCGACCTGCGCCGCCCGGGCGCCGAGACCGACGACGACACGTTCATCGCGATCACCCACGCGAACGGCGTCCGCTCGCACCTCTACGTCAGCGCGACCACCGCCCAGCTCGGCCCGCGCTTCCGCGTCCTCGGCTCCCGGGCCGGCTACGTGAAGTACGGCCTGGACCCGCAGGAGGCCGCCCTGCGCGAGGGGATGCGCCCCGACCGGCCCGCCGACGGCGCGCTGTGGGGCGAGGAGCCGCCGCACCTGTGGGGGCGGCTCGGCTCCGGCGAGTCCCCGCTGACCGGCGGCGGGATCCCGGTGCCGACCGAGCACGGCGACTACCCGGCGTACTACGCGGCGGTCGCGCGGGCCCTGCGCACGGGCGGCCCGGCCCCGGTCACGGCGCACGAGGCGGCGCGGTGCCTGGAGGTACTGGAGGCGGCGCGCAGGTCCTCCCGCGACGGGGTGGCGGTGGACATCGCCGCCTGACGACCTGCCGGCCCCTGCCCCACGGCGTGGCGCGGCGCGGCGTGGCGGACGGCCCGCGCACACGGAAGGGCGGGGCCGCCACCGGCGGCCCCGCCCCTCGTCCCCCGTCGGCGCTACGCGGCCTTGAACTCCTGGCGCTGGCGCCCGAGGCCCCCGATCTCCACCTCCACGACGTCACCGGCCCGCAGGAACGGCTTCGGCTCCGGCCGGCCCGCGGCCACACCGGCCGGCGTGCCGGTGACGATCACGTCGCCCGGGTACAGGGTCATGAAGTGGCTCAGGTACCGCACGACCTCGCCGACCGGGAAGATCTGGTCGGAGGTGTGACCGTCCTGCTTGAGCTCGCCGTTCACCCACAGCCGCACGTCCAGCGCCTGCGGGTCCGGGACCTCGTCGGCGGTGACCAGCCAGGGGCCGAGCGGGGTGAAGGTCTCGCAGTTCTTGCCCTTGTCCCAGGTGCCGCCCCGCTCGTTCTGGAAGGCGCGCTCGGTGACGTCGTTCGCCAGCACGTAGCCGCCGACGTGCGCGAGCCCCTCCGCCGCGGAGTCCAGGTAGCGGGCCGTGGCGCCGATGACGACGCCGAGCTCGGCCTCCCAGTCGGTCTTCACGCTGCCGCGCGGGATCAGCACGGTGTCGTCCGGGCCGACCACGGTGTCCGGGGACTTGAGGAAGACGATGGGCTCCGGCGGAGCCTGCGCGCCGACCTCGGCCGCGTGCCCGTGGTAGTTCAGCCCGATGCCCACGATCTTGCCGATCCGGCCGACCGGGGAGCCGACGCGCAGCCCTTCGGCGTCCAGCTCCGCGAGCTCGCCGGCCGCCGCGGCGTCCCGTACGCGGGACAGTACGGAGTCGTCGGCGAGCAGGGCCCCGTCCACATCCGTGATCAGGCCGGACAGGTCGCGCAGGGTCCCGTCCTGGTCGAGCAGCGCGGGGCGCTCCGATCCGGCGGGTCCGACACGCAGCAGCTTCATGGACATTCTCCCGTGGTCGAGGGTGGTCGGCCCATGGGCATGCCCCGGGCCGGACGATGGGTTGCGGCCATCGGAGGATTGGTCGATCCTCCAAGATGACCGACCAATCTGCAAGACCCTGTTCACAGACTGGAACGCCCACCCCTCCAGCGCCCGCCCCGGACCGCCGGCCGGGGCGGCTATCCCGCGGCCCGGCCCGCCGCCGCCACCTCTCCGCCCGGCCGGGCGGCCCGGTCCTTGCGGTGCTGCAGCCAGGCCCGCTCCGCGACGGACCACGCCGTGGTGGTCAGCAGGTACAGCCCGGCCGCCAGCGGCACCACGGCGGCCGTGATCAGCGTCCCGAACGCCAGCAGGGGCAGTACGCCGCCCAGCTTGCGCATCGCGGCCTGCTGCTCGGCACTCAGCGCGGCCGGCGCCCCGGCGCGACCCGCGCCGAACCCCGCCCCGGCCCCGCGCGGACCACCCTTCACCCCGCGCGAACCGCCCTTGCCCCCGCCGGGCACGGCCTTCCCCACGCCGGGCACGGCCTTGCCCCCGCGCGGACCGGCCACCGGCAGGACCGGCACCGCGGGCGCGGCCGCGGCGGCCCGCCGCCCGCGCACCGCGCTCCACGCGGCCACCACCCCGACTGCGGCGAACAGCCCCAGGAACACCAGCCCCTGCGGCCCGAACGGACCGCCCTCCCCGAGGGCATCGGCCCACCGGGATCCGAGCGGAGCGGCGAACAGCCGGTGCCCCAGCAGCTCGTTGGCCGCGCCGGCCACCTCCGAGGAGGAGAACGCCCGGTACATCACGAAGAACACCGGCAGCTGCAGCAGCGTCGGCAGGCAGCCGGCCACGGGCGTCGCCCCGCGGAAGGCGGCACGGCTCAGGGGGTGCAGGGCGAGCCGTACGAGCACGGTGAACAGCACGATCGCGGCAGCGGTCGCGGACTCGGCCAGTACCGGCTCCATGAGCCGGCCCAGCTCGGCAACAAGATGGGTGAAAACGGACACGCGGGCCCTCCGAGGGGTCTCGTCGAACGTCGAAGAAGGTGCATTTCGGCGCGACGACCCGCGAGGGGCGACGACAGTGATCAGTGAGCAGAAGGCGAGGGAAGTACTGCGCGCCCCTACGCGGCCGTCAGGACGGGACGGCCCGGAGCCCTGGGCCGCGACCGGCCCGAGGCGTCGGGATCGCGCTGCGGCAGGAAGGCCGTGCGCTGCTCGCGATCACGGATCGCGGTGCGTATTCGGTGCGGCGGCACGGACCGCACGAGGGAGGCCGCCAGCGCGGCGGCCCCGACGGCCACGGCCGCGGCCAGCGCGACCACGGCTGCGGCCAGGGCGTTCTCCCCCGACATCAGGCCGAGGATCCCGCCGAACACCAGCAGGGCGGCGAGCAGGGCACCCGCCCGCGAGGAGACCAGGAAGGACAGCAGGGGCCGCGCGTCGGCTCGTCGGGACATCCGGACCGCCCCCTCCCCTTCCACGAGCCCCGAACTCCCTTACGAGACCGGGTACTCACGACCGATCCTAACGGGCCCCACCGACAACGGCGCCGCTAGGACCTGAGCGTGCCCCAGACCACCAGCCGGTACTTGGAGGTGTACTCGGGCGTGCACGTCGTCAGCGTGATGTACGAACCCGCCTCCGCGTAACCGGCGTCGGGCCGGACCGTGCTGTGCGGCACGGGCGCGATCACCCCGGTGTCCCGCTCGGTGGTCTCGTTCAGCACCTTGCCCACCACGTACGTGTACCGCCGCCCCCGGACGTCGACGAGCAGCTCGTCGCCCGCCCGGAGCCGGTTGATGTAGCGGAAGGGCTCCCCGTGCGTGTTGCGGTGCCCGGCCAGCGCGAAGTTCCCCGCCGCCCCGGGCTGCGCGGTCCCCGGGTAGTGGCCGACGTAGCCCTTGTCCAGCACGGTCCGCTTGTCGACGCCCTGGGCCACGGGCACGGTCAGGCCGAGGCGCGGAACGCGCAGCACGGCGTACGCCTCCTCGCGCGCCGGAGCCGGAGCCGAAGCCGGCGCGGACCGCTCGCCGCCCCCCGCCGACCGGCCGGGCACCGGAACACTCCCGCGCCCGGCACCGGGCCGGCCCGACGCCCCCTCGACCACGGGCACGTCCGACACGTCCCCGTCACCCCCGCCCGCATCCGCACCCGCATCCGCACCCGCACCGACATCCGCCCCACCCCCCGGGCCGGGCTGCCGCGCTCCCCCCGCACCCCAGGCGTGCTCCAGCTCCCGCACCTGCTCCTGGGCGGCCGCGACGGCCTGGCGGTTCGTCCACCACACCTGGTGCACCACCAGCAGCGCCACCACCACGCCCACCGTGGTGATCGCCTCGGCACCCACCCACAGCAGCCGCGCGAGAGCGCCCCAGCGCCCCCGCCGGCCGCCCCCCTGCACCACCACACGCACTCGATCCCGCACGGCCCGCACCTTAAGACCTCCCCCCTCAACTGACCAGCGGCAGTACGGTGTGAACCATGCGCCCCGACACGCCTGCCGAGCACATCGCCGAAGCCGAGCGCCTCATCCGCACGGCGACCCGCTATCCCGAGGACCAGGAGCCCTTGCTCCTCCAGGCCGCGGCCCACCTCGAACTGGGCGACGCACGCGAGCGGGCGAGCACCCTCTACGACCAACTCCTGGCCGACGCACCCGCGAACCCGCACCTCATCAAGGCCCTGCAGGCCGCGAACCTCTGGGAGTACGGCCACGAGGCCGAGGCCCGCGCCCTGATCTCGGGCATCCGCGCCGCCGCCCCCGCGGACCCGGCGCCCTGGGAGGTGATCGCGGAAGCCCTGGAGGCCCACGACGAGCTGGAGGCCTCGCACGAGTGCTTCACCGAGGCGGCCACCCTCCTCACCTCGGAGGACACCCCCCTCACCCGCTCCACCGCGGCCCTCCTCACCGGCCGCCACCGCGTACGCCGCCTCCTCGGACTCCCGCACGACGACTGGGACATGGTCGCCGACACCCGCCACTCGGGCCCGATCCCCCTCGACGAACTCCACGACCCGAAGCGCATCTGGGCCCTGGGCTCCGACGACCCGGCGGAACTGCGCGCCGAGATCGCCCGCCTGCGCGCCGAACTGGGCGACCGCCGCGCCGCCCTCTCGCGCCCCTTCCCGGTGGCGATCCTCCACTGGCCCCAGCGCGAGCTCGCGGAACTCGTCGCCTCCTACCCCACGCTCGCGGCGGAGTACCCGTCCCACGCGGCCCACCTCGCAGCCACCGAAGCCTCGCTGCGCGCCCTGGCCGCCTCGGGCACCACCAACCTCGGCATCGTCACGGGCAGCGTCCCCTCCTACGAGGCCTTCGCCGCCTCGGAGAAGACCTCCCCGGCCTCCCCCTCCCTCCTGGCGGAATACGCCACCACCCTCGCGGCCCGCGGCAAGGCCACCCCCTGGCCCCCCACCCCCACCACCCCCTGCTGGTGCACCTCGGGCAAGCCCTACGCGGAATGCCACGGGGACACGAAATAACGAAACACTAGGCACTTCCCTGTCGACAGACGACTTGAGACCGCAAAGGAATCCATGACCAGCGCATACGAATCCGATCCAATTTTTCAGACCAATCCACTTCAGGTACTGAATATTGTGACACGCATTCAAAGCCGGGAAATCGCCCTCCCCGACTTTCAACGCGACTTCGTGTGGGATTCCACTCGCACCGCAGAACTCCTCGGTTCCATCATGTCCCGCTACCCCGTAGGGACGCTGCTTTTCTGGGAACAGGGGGAGGGGCAAGCTTTCGCCAGTCGAAGCTTCGACGGAGCCCCCACGGCCTCAAGCAGCCCACCGTCAACGCTAGTCCTCGACGGCCAGCAGCGCCTCACCTCTCTTTACCAAGCCCTCACGGGATCGGGCGACGAGCGATATTTCATCAAAGTCGACGAGTTCGTCGACATCCCGTCGCGCACCGTGCGCGAAGTCCCGGACGTGGATTTCGAAAAGGCGATCTTCTCCATGCCTGCCGCAACCAAATCGGGCAGCAAATTCCAGAAGCTCACCTCATCCCATCTCCCTATCTGCGACGTTCACCAGTTCGACGACTGGCTGGACGACTATGCGGAAACGATAGGAAACGACTCGAAACTTCCGCTCACCGCGAAGGAAGCGAAAAGCCTATACCGCGAGATGCGGGACAAGTACATTAGCCCGCTCAAAACATACGGCCTCCCCGTTCTCACCCTCCCCAGCTCAACTTCCATGGATGCCGTTTGCACTATCTTTGAGACGCTAAACAGGACCGGGAAGCCACTGGGTCCGTTCGAACTCCTAACGGCGCGCTTTTTTCCTCAGGGAGTAAACCTTCGCGACCTCTGGGACGAGGCTGAGGCAAACCATAAGGCCCTCAAGGAATTCCGCATTGACCCATACAACGTACTGCAGGCCATCTGCCTGAGAGTGCGCGGTAGCGCCCAGCGGTCAGACGTCCTCAAGAAGCTGAGCGGCGATGATATTAAATCCCACTGGGAAAGCGCGACCGCAGGGTTTGCGGGCGTGATTGGGATGCTGCAGGCCGACTGCGGGGTCACCACCCAGAAGTGGCTCCCGTATGGAATGCTCCTCACGCCGATGGCTGCCGTTTGGGATAAACAGAAGGAACTGAAGCCACTGGAGCGATCCCAGGCTCTGCGTCGACTCCAACGGTTCTTCTGGGCTAGCACCTTCACAACCAATTACGACCAGGGCGCCAACAGTCAGATGGGGGCCGACTACTCACGTCTCGCCAAGTGGATCGTCAACGGTGAGAGCGAGGCACCCGAAGCCGTCAACGAGCTACCCATCAACGCAACGACCCTGCGCACGGCAACGGTGCGACGTAAGGCGCTATACTCTGGCCTGATCTGCCTACTCATCAAAAACAGGGCCGCCGACTTCCACACCGGCCAGAGCATGACGGCGACTCGCGCGCTTGAGGCCGAGTCGCACCACATTTTCCCGAAGGCATATCTCGCCAAACAGTCAAATTCGGAAAGCTCCGAGCTGATGCTCAACCGCGCCCTCATAGACGGGGAAACAAACCGAATCATCGCGAGCCACGCGCCGAGCACATACATGGAGAAGATGAAGACTGCCTATGGTGAGCACCGACTGGCGGACGTCCTGGCGTCACACGCCATCGCGGGCCAGCCGGCTGGCGGACTCCTGAATGATGACTACTCAATGTTCCTGGATGAGCGGCTGGAAATCGTTATCCAGCTCATCGAGGAGGCCACAGGGAAGGTCATTCAGCGCGAAGCGACCCACTAGGGCCTTTCCTTCGGATCACCTCGCTGACCAGATGAAGATGGAGGCGAGGCGATCTGAAGGAAACGACCTGGTCGCCCCCCTCTTAGTCTTTAGAGCATCGTGACCACGCCCTCGCTCGCTTAGGAATCCAAGGGCAGGGCCAGCTGTTGGTGGCCGCGGGCCAGGGCTGTGGGTGGGGTTCGGCGGGGGGTGGTGAGGGTGAGGAGGGTGCGGAGGGCCGCGATGACTTCCGCCGGGGTGTCGCGGATCATCGACGGGGTCGCGCTGACCACCAGGACCCCGTGGGACTCCAGGCGCAGCCGGCGCCGGAGTGTGGCCTGCCAGGCGTCGCGGGTGTAGTGGTACTCCGCCGAGTCGACCTCCAGGGCCACGCCCTCGTCGGGCCAGTAGGCGTCCGGGGTGGCCAGGAAGGTGCCGTCCGGGGTGTAGAGGCGGGCGTTCCACAGGGGGGTGGGGAGGTCGGTACCGGTGAGGACGTCGCGGGCGCGGGCCTCGGCGACCGAGCGGACCCCGGCGAGGAGTTCCGTCGCCGCCGCGCGGATCTCGGGACGGGCCAGGAGGCGGGAGGCGCGGAGTTCGGCGTGCAGGTCGTGCGGGTGGCACCAGCCGGCCTGGACGACCTGGGCCAGTACCGAGCGGATCCGGTCGGGGTGGGGCGCGCGCGCGGCGAAGTCGGCGGCGGCCCGGACCGGGCGGGTGCTGGGGATGCCGGACACCGTGAGGGTGCGGGGCCAGCGGCTGGTGGGCCGGGGCCGGACCTGCGGGAGCGCGGCGAGCCGGCGCGGGGCGCGGATCACGACGTCGGCGGGGACGTCCGGAGCGTCCCGGATGCCGAGGAGGGCGAGGGCGGCGGCGCCGGTGAGGGCCGCCGTGTCGCCGGAGAGCGGGTCCGCGGCGGGCTCGGCGGCGTACAGGACAGCGGCCAGGGCCCGTTGGCGGTGGTCCGGCGGGCCGGTCTGGAGGAGGTAGACCCGGGGCAGCAGGCGTTGCCAGGGGCCGCCGGGGCGGGTGCGGGAAGTGAGTGTGGCGCCGGGGATCCCGGCGGTGGTGATGAGCTGGTGGCGGGTGGCGAGGCCGAGCTGGCGACGGGCCACCGGTACGGGTTCCTTGAGCGTGATCACGGCCCCGGTATGCCCGTGCGGGCGGCGGTCTACCTGTCGCGGCCCGGGTGATCGGGGGACAGGAAGACGACCACGCCGCTCTCGGTGCCCGGGAGGGCGGACACCTCGTGCCAGCCCAGGCGGCGGTACGTGGCCACCGTGTCCGTGGCCAGCCGCGAGGTCAGCAGCCAGGCCCGGCGCTGCGGGGCGTCCGCGGTGATCTCGGTGAGCAGGGCCCGGCCGGTGCCGTGGCCGCGCGCGTAGGCGCGTACGGCGAGTTCGTCTATCTCCAGCGCCCCGACGAGGAGTTCCCGGACCCGTTCCGCGCCGAGCTGGGCGGCGACCTGCGGGTAGGCGCGGGTGCGCGGGAAGGGGGCGCCGGTCAGCCAGCCGGTGGCGAACCCGTCGATGCCGGTCGCGGACTGGGCGAAGGCCGTACGGAAACCGGGGCGCCGGACGTCCGCCTGGAGGCGCGTCGAGAACTGGCGAATGGTTTCTTCGCCTTCGTTCCAGGGTGGCGCGGAGAAGACGTCCGCGTAGGCGTCGACCAGCTCGTCCGCGAGGTCGAGGACGGCCCGTCCGTAAGAGATCACGCTGTCGGCTCCTGGGGGGGGATGGGTGGGGTGCGGGTGGCGGGTGGTGAGTTGAGGGGGTTTCCTCCTGGAAGACCGAATCTACGCCCAGGAAGTTCCCGCTCCCGTGGGTGCGCAGAAACGGCGAGTGTGCGACAAATCGGCCGCGCGGCGTCCGTGTCGCGGACGGGTGTGGGGCGTTGAGCAGCCCGTGGACAGACTGCTGCGGGCGACGGGCCGGTGCGCGCTCGCGTTCCTCCTCGTCCTCGGGATCGTGGCGCTGCTGCCGCGCGCGGTGCGGGAGGCGGTGCCGGACGCCGTGGTCGGCGGGGCCGTGCTCCTGCTCGGGGCGGTGGGTGTCCGGCGGGCGTCGAGGGGCCCGCGTTAGCCTCGTAGGCGACCCATCGAATGATCGAATGATCGAATCAGCAGACAAGAAGAACGAGGGAGTTCGACATGGCGCGGGTACCGAGTTCCGTGGTGGCGGCCGCCGGCCTGGTCGGCGGCTACGCCGTCGCCCGCTGGACCAAGAAGCGGCCGCTGGGCGGCGTCGTGCTCGGCGCGGCCGGGCTCGTGGCCGGACGGGAATGGCACCGCCGGGGCGGCACCCCGGCGGCGGCCGGGCTGGGGGCGCTCTACCTGGCCGGCTTCGCGGGGGCGCACCCGCTGGCGAAGAAGGTCGGCGCCTGGCCGGCGGTCATCGGCGCGGCCGGGGTCGTCGCGGCGACGTCCTGGGCGGTCGCCGACCGCGGCTGACCCACGTACGGGCCGGCCGCGGCTGGCCCGTACGTCGCGGGCCGACCGCGGCTGACCTGCGTACGGGCCGACCGCGGCTGACCCGTATGCGGGCCGGACCGGGCCTGGCCGCGGGGACAGTGGGGCCGGTCCGGCACCGGGTCAGGGGTGGCCTCGCGGCGGCCGGAGGGCCCGGACTTCGGCGGCCGGAAGGACCCGGGAGGGGTCAGGCGCCGAAGGCTTGGGAGATCGTGTAGATCAAGAGGCCCGCCAGGGCGCCGACCACCGTGCCGTTGATGCGGATGAACTGGAGGTCGCGGCCGATGTGGGCCTCGATCTTGCGGGAGGTGTGCTCCGCGTCCCAGCCCGCCACCGTGTCGGTGATCAGCGAGGTGATCTCGGCGCGGTAGGTGGTGACCACGTACACCACCGCCCCCTCGATCCAGCTCTCGACCTTCCCCTGCAGACGCCCGTCGGTCGCCAGCCGCGCCCCCAGGGACATCAGGGACGACCGGACCCGCAGCCGCAGCTCGCTCCGCTCGTCCTCCGCCGCCGAGATCATCATCGACCGGACGGCCGTCCAGGCGGAGGCGATCACGTCCTGCACCTCGGCCCGCGCCAGGATCTCGGACTTGAGCCGCTCCACCCGCGCCCGCGTCGCGGTGTCGGACTGGAGGTCGGCCGCGAAGTCCGTGAGGAAGCGGTCCACCGCCCCCCGCGCCGGGTGGTTCGGCATGTCCCGCATCTCCGTGACGAAGCGCAGCAGCTCCTTGTACACGCGGTCGCCGATCTTGCGGTCCACGAAACGCGGGGTCCAGCCGGGGGCGCCGCCCTGGACGGCGTCCATCACCGAGTCCCCGTGGGTGACGAGCCAGTCGTGGGCCTTCGCGCAGACGAGGTCGACGGCCCGGTGGTGGCCGCCGTCGGTGACGACCCGCTCCAGGGTCTTGCCGAGGCCCGGCGCGATCTCGGCGGTCTCCGCGCGCCGCGTGATCGCCTCCCCCACGACGGCCTGCACATCGGAGTCCCGCAGCACCGTCAGGGCCCCGCGCAGCGCCGTGGCGAGCTCGGCCGTGACCCGGTCGGCGTGCTCCGGCTCGGCCAGCCAGGCGCCGAGCCGGCCTCCGATCCCGAGCGCGTGCAGCCGGGCGCGCACCACGTCGGCGGAGAGGAAGTTCTCCCCGACGAACTCCCCGAGGGAGACGCCGAGCTGGTCCTTCTTGGTCGGGATGATCGCGGTGTGCGGGATCGGCAGGCCGAGGGGCCGCCGGAACAGCGCCGTGACCGCGAACCAGTCGGCGAGGGCACCGACCATGCCGGCCTCGGCGGCGGCCGCGACGTACCCGGCCCAGCCGCCCGCGCCCCACGCGTGCTGGGCGTACTTGGCCAGCACGTACACCAGCGCGACCAGGAGCAGCAGTCCCGTCGCGGTGGTCTTCATCCGGCGTACGCCGTGCCGCCGCTCCTCGTCCGCCGCGCTGAAGACGAACGCGCCGCGGGCCGGCGGGGGCGCGGCGCGCGCCCTCGTACGGACGCCCGCGGCATCGCCCCCGGCGTCACCCGCGGCACCGCCGTGGCCCCGGCCGCGGTCGACGCCGCTCAGGCCACCGTCCGCGCCGCCACCGCCACCGCCGCCACCGCCACCGCCACCGCCACCGCCGTCAACCTCGCCGCCGTCACCGTCGCCGCTCTTCACGCTGTCCACGTGCTCCTGCCTTCCCCCGGTGGCCGGTTTTGTCTGCATAGCATCCGACTCCCGGGAGGCTCGGGGAGTTCCCGGCGCGCCGTACGACGGCGGGTGCGGCGCGTACGACGGCTAGAGCTCCTTGCGCGGCCTGTCGCCGTCCAGCGGCTTCGAGCCCTTCGGCGCCTTGGTGCGGACCTCCACCCCGCCCCAGAAGGCCAGCCCGTTCACGATCACCCGCGGGGCGCCCGGCTGCGGCACGGTCTGGGTGCCGCTGTGGTCGAAGGCGCCCATGATCCCGATGCCCCGTACGTCGACCTGCACGCCCGGCGGGACCGTGATCTGGATGCCGCCCATGATCGCCACGCAGGTGATGACCACCTCGCGCTCCGCGAAGTCCGCCTCGCGCAGATCGAGCTCACCGCCGCCCCAGACGGCCACCGCGTTGAAGCGCGCCGGGACGACCCAGCGGCCCTTGCGCTGGAAGCCCGACATGACGGCGACCGCCGTGGACGAGGTCCCGGAGCCGCCGATCCGGCCCGGCCAGGCGGCTCCGCCCGGCGCCTGCGCGGTCGCGGGGGCGGCGCCGGGCAGCGACGGGCCGGGTACGGGCGGCAGGTCGCGGGTCAGCGGTTCGAGCTCCGCGTACGTCCGGGACCCGTACGCCGCCTCCAGCCGCTCCTCGAACTCCTCCAGGTCGAGCCTGCCCTCGGCGACGGCGTCGCGCAGCCGTTCCACCACCCGTTCGCGGTCGGCGTCGGACGCCCTCATCGCGGGCACCGCCGCCTCCGACCGCGCGGGCGCCGCCTTCTCCGCCGAGGGCTTCTCCAGCGAGAGCCTGTCCGGCGACGGCTTCTCCAGCGAGGGCTCCGGCGACGGCTCGTCCAGCGCCGCCTTCTCCGGCGCCGCCATCTCCGCCGGGGGCTTGTCCAGCGAGGGCTTGTCCAGCGATGGCTTCTGCGGCCGCTCGTCACTCATGTGGGCCACCCTATGCAGAGACGCGGCCCAGTTGAATGCCCCGCAGGCCCCGGCTCCGCCCCCACCGGCCACTCACCCCCGCCCCGCGTACATCCGCGCGATCACGTCCTCGATGTCCGGCTCCCGCACCGACAGGTCCAGCAGCGGGTACCGCCCCGCCACCTCCGCCACCAGCGGCGCCGCCGACACCCCCGCGGGGAACGCCAGCCACTGCCGGGCCCCCTCGACCTTCACCACCCGCGCCCCCGGCACCTCGACCGGCGCGAGCTCCCGCTCCAGGTCGACCACCAGTGTCCGCTCGCCCTCCCCCAGCGCGTGCAGCCCGCCCAGCGCCCCGTCGTACATCAGGCGCCCGTGGTCGATCACCATCACCCGCTCGCACAGCTGCTCGATGTCCTGGAGGTCGTGCGTGGTCAGCAGCACCGTGGTCCCGAGCTCCTCGTTCAACTCCCGCAGGAAGCCCCGTACCTTCGCCTTGCTGACCACGTCCAGCCCGATCGTCGGCTCGTCCAGGTACAGCACCTCCGGATCGTGCAGCAGCGCCGCCGCGATGTCCCCGCGCATCCGCTGCCCGAGCGACAGCTGACGCACCGGCACGTCCAGCAACGCCGCCAGGTCCAGCTGCTCGACGCACCGCTCCATGTTCCGCGCGAACCTCGCCTCCGGGATCCGGTACATCCGCCTCATCAGCCCGTACGAGTCCTTCAGCGGCAGGTCCCACCACAGCGTGGTGCGCTGCCCGAACACCACTCCGATGCGGTGCGCGAGCCGCATCCGCTCCCGCGCCGGGTCGATGCCCGCGACGCGCAGCCGGCCGCCGCTCGGGGTGAGGATGCCCGTCAGCATCTTGATGGTGGTGGACTTCCCCGCGCCGTTGGGCCCGATGTAGCCGACCACCTCACCCCGGGCGACCTCGAAGCTGATCCCGTCGACGGCCCTGACCTGCCGTTTCTCCCGACGCATCAGCCCCACCCGACGGCGTACGTCGAAAACCTTCTCGATCCCGTCCAACGAGATCAGCGGATCCGCCACGACTAGCTCCCCGTGCTTCGGTACGAACGGACTCCCGCGCGCCACGCCAGCGACGCGGGCAGGAACAACAGGAAGGCCACCAGCGGACTCAGGAACGCCGTCCACTGCGGCAGCCCCAGCGGAACGGGCCGCCCCAGCACGTACAGCGCGGGCAGCCAGTTGACGAAGGCGAGCGGCACCACGAAGGTCACCCCGCGCAGCAGGTCCCGCCCGAACACCGTCGGCGGGTACTGGAGCATCGTGCAGCCCCCGTAGGTGAAGGAGTTCTGCACCTCCGCCGCGTCCCCCGCGATGAACTGGAACGCCGCACCGGCCACCAGCACCGCCGCGAAGATCCCCGCCCCGGCCACCACCATCACCGGGACCAGCAGCACCTTCCCGGCCGTCCAGTCCACCTCCAGTACGGAGATCCCCCAGGTCATCACCGCCAGCCCCTGCGTGATCCGCCCCAGCCGGCGCAGCGCGAAGCGGTCGGCCGCGACCTGCGCGAGGACCGGGACGGGGCGCACCAGCATGGTGTCGAGGGAGCCGTCGCGGATCCGGAGCCCGATCCGGTCGGTGTTGCCGAGGAACAGGTCGGCGAGGCCGAGGGAGACCGAGCAGGTCCCGTAGAGCAGGGCGACCTCGGGCAGCGTGAAACCGCCGAGGGCCTCGATGTGGGAGAACATGACGGCGATCGCGACGAAGTCGAGCAGCGAGATCACCGCGTTCCCGAAGGAGGCGAGGAGGAAGGACGCCCGGTACGCCATCGTCGACCGGATCCACATCGCCACGATCAGCCGGTAGCCGCGCAGCCCCTCGCGGGCCCGTCCGCGCCACGACACGACGTCCCGCACATCCCGCACGCCCCGGTCGTCCCGCACGCCCCGGGCGTCCCCCGCGACACCGACCTCGACCGCTTCGACCACCTCGGCCACCTCGCCCGGTACCCCGGCGGCGTCAGCCACCCTGGATCACCACCTTCCGCGTCGCCGCCGACTGCACCAGCCGCCCCGCGCCCAGCAGGACGAGCGCCCACCCGGCCTGGAACCCCAGCGCCCGCGCCGCGCCGCCCGCCCCCGCGTGCGTACCGAGCAGCACGTCCAGCGGGACCTGGAGCATCGCCGACCACGGCAGCAGCCGCACCAACTCGCCGAAGCCGCCCGGGAACACCGTCAGCGGCAGCAGCATCCCCGAGCAGAAGATCGTCACGACGGCGGCCATCATGTTGATCCCCGCGCCGTCCATCAGCCAGAAGGCCGCCAGGCCCAGCAGGTAGCGCACCGCGAAGCTGACGGTGAGGGCGAGGACGACGGACACCGTGAACAGCAGCCAGCGCGCCGGATCGGCCGGCAGCGCCAGCGGGAAGGCGAGCGCGCCCGCCAGCAGGGGCACCACCCCGCGCCCCAGCAGCTGGAAGGCGGCCCGCCCGAGGTCGGCCGCCAGCCACCACAGCTGGAGGTCCGCCGGCCGGTAGAGGTCGACGGCGATGTCACCCGTACGGATCCGTTCCTGAACCTCTTCCTGGAAGCCGCCGCCGAGCAACGAGGCGGCCGCCAGCATGGCCTGGCTGACCCAGACGAAGGTGAGCGCCTGCGCCTGGTCGTACCCGCCGAGGCCGGGACGCTCGTCCCACAGCGCGATGTACGTGTACGCGACGATGAAGCCGAAGACGGTGTTGGTGAAGACCCCGGCGGCCGTGGCCGTTCCGTAGGTGGCGTAACGCCGGAACCCGCCCGCCGCCACGGCCGCGTAGAGCCACGGCCTGTGCCCTCCGCTACCGTCACCGGAGCCCCCGCCCGAGCCCCCGCCCGAGCCCTCCCGGACGCCTTCGCGCCGGGCCGCTCCGCCACCCGCTCTCTGACGCACCGTATCCCTCCGTTTCCCACGTCGTTCCTACGTCGGCCAAAGCGCGCGAGCTTAGTGCGGAGGGGCGAGCCACGCGACCGTTTTATGCCCGTCCGGAGCGGAATCAACGGCCATCGGGTAGACACACCATGAGGTACGGAAGTGGATGTTTCGCACGGTCACGAGGAGTCCCGGCGATGAGCGACCAGTCACCACCCCCGGGCTGGCCCCCTCGCGACCCGGACACCCCGCGGGAACCCCCCGGCGACGGCGCCCGGGAGGACGCGCCCGGCGCCCCGCCACCCCCGGGCCGCGGACCGGCGGCCACCGCGAACGGCGGGCGCCGGCGCACCGGATGGCGCCGCGCCCTGCCCACCTGGCGCATGCTCCTGGGTGGCGTCCTGCTGCTCGCCCTGCTCGTCGGCGGCGCCCTCGTGGCCGGCTACCTGCTGGTCGACATCCCGCCCGCCAACGCCGCCGCCACCGCGCAGTCCAACGTCTACCTCTACGCCGACGGCTCCCAGATCGCCCGGGACGGCGAGGTCAACCGCGTCAACGTGCCGCTCTCGCAGGTACCCCGCAGCGTCCAGGAAGCCGTACTCGCCGCGGAGGACCGCGACTTCTACTCCGAACGCGCCGTGGACCCCAAGGCGATACTGCGCGCCGCCTGGAACACCGCGACCGGCAAGGGCACCCAGTCCGGATCGACCATCACCCAGCAGTACGTGAAGAACTACTACCTGGGCCAGGAACAGACGTTGAAGCGCAAGGCCAAGGAGTTCTTCATCGCGATCAAACTCGGTCGTGAGAAGTCCAAGGACTACATCCTCGAGGGATACCTCAACACCAGCTACTTCGGCCGCAACGCCTACGGCATCCAGGCCGCCGCCCAGGCCTACTACGGCAAGGACGTCACCCGACTCACCGCCGCCGAGGGCGCCTACCTCGCCACCCTCCTCAACTCCCCCAGCGCCTTCGACGTCGTCTCGCACCCCCAGAGCCGCGACCGCGCCGTCGCCCGCTGGAACTACGTGCTCGACGGCATGGTCAAGAAGAAGTGGATGTCCCCCGCCGAGCGCGCCGCCGTCCGTTTCCCCGAGCCCGGGAAGGTCCGCCCGGCCGCCGGGCTGTCCGGGCAGCGCGGCTACCTCGTGGAGGCCGTCAGGGACTACATCACCGAGCACGGGATCCTCGACGACAAGACCCTCGCCGAGGGCGGCTACCGGATCACCACCACCATCGACAAGCGGCGCCAGGGCGAGTTCGTCGACGCCGTCCGGAAGCAGATGGTCGACAAGCTCGACCCGGCGGCCCGGCCCGCGGACCGCCTGGTGCGCGCGGGCGGGGTCTCCGTCGACCCGGCCACCGGCAAGATCGTCGCCCTCTACGGCGGCATCGACTACACGAAGCAGTACGTCAACAACGCGACCCGGCACGACTACCAGGTGGCCTCCACCTTCAAGCCGTTCGTCTTCGCCTCCGCCGTCGAGAACGAATCCCGCACCCAGGACGGCCGCCGCATCACCCCGAACACCCTCTACAACGGCGACAACAAGCGCCCCGTCGTCGGCGGCCGGATCCGCTTCGCGCCCGAGAACGAGGGGCAGGTGTCGTACGGTCCGATCACCGTCAACACCGCCACCGACCTCTCCGTCAACACCGTGTACGCGCAGATGGCCGTCGACGTGGGCGGGGCGAAGGTCAAGTCGACCGCCATCGCCCTGGGGATCCCGGAGAACACCCCGAACTTCGACGCGGGCCCGGCCATCGCGCTGGGGACCATGCAGGCCAGCGTGCTGGACATGACGCAGGCGTACGCGACCCTCGCCGACCACGGGCGCCGCACCCCGTACACCTTCCTGGAGAAGATCACCAAGGGCAGCGAGAACGTCCGCCTCCCCGACCGCACCCCGACCCAGGCCATCAGCCGGGAGGCCGCCGACACGACCACCTCGATGCTGGTCAGCGTCGTGGACAACGGCACGGGCACGGCCGCCCTCGCGGCCGGCCATCCGGCCGCCGGAAAGACGGGCACGGCCGAGCAGGACCGCTCGGCGTGGTTCGCGGCGTACACCCCGGACCTGGTCACGGTGGTCTCGATGATGGGCCAGGACCCGGACACGGGCACCCTGCAGCCCCTCTACGGGGCCCTGGGCGAGGCCCGCATCGGGGGCGGCGGCTATCCGGCCCGGATCTGGGCGGCCTACACGAAGAAGGCCCTGGAGGCCACGGACCCGGTGGACTTCGACCTGGACCTCCAGCCGGGCGCGGCCCAGCCCCCGCCGCCCGTCGCGCCGACCACCCCGCAGCAGCCCCAGGGCAGCCGGCCGCCGTCCGAGCCGAGCCCGCCGACGGACGGCGAGACGCAGGGCGGCCGGGACCAGGGGGGACAGAACCAGGGAGGGCAGAACCAGGGGGGCCAGACGCAGGGCGGCCAGAACCAGGGAGGGCAGACTCAAGGGGGCCAGGACCAGGGCGGGCAGACGCAGGGAGGCCAGACGCAGGGAGGCCAGACCAGCGGCGGCGAGACGACCGGGGGCCAGACCACCGGCGGCCGGACCACCGGGGACCAGACCCAGGGCGGCCGGACCACCGGCGGCGAGACGACCGGGGGCGACACCACAGGCGGAGGGGCACTCCGCCGCCGCCCCTCGGCCGATCTCCTGGAGTGATCCGGGCCGGGGTCAGTGCCCGGAGGTGACCTTCAGCCCCACCACGGCGACCAGCAGCAGGCAGATGAAGAAGATCCGGGAGACGGTGACGGGCTCCCCCAGCACCGCCATCCCGAGCACGGCCGCACCCGCGGCGCCGATGCCGACCCAGACGCCGTACGCCGTACCGATGGGCAGGGTCTTGGCCGCGATGGACAGCAGCACCATGCTGGCTACGATGCCGGCACCGGTGAACACGGACGGCCACAGGCGGGTGAAGCCCTCGGTGAACTTCATGCCGATCGACCAGCCGACTTCGATGAGACCGGCGACGAGAAGAAGAACCCATGCCATGACGAGGCACCTCCGGGACGAGGACGGAAAGGGAGTGCGTCGTCTTTGCGTCCTGCTACCCGGTACGGCGCGTCTCGTCGGGGTAATTCCCCACCACCGTAACAAATCCAACCGAAAAGGGCCGGTGACCCCGGTCACCGGCCCTTCATGATGGATCTGCGGCTCAGAATCAGAGGTAGAGCCCGGTGGAGTCCTTGGCCCCCTCCAGCCGCTCCGCCGCCACGGCGTGCAGGTCCCGCTCGCGCATCAGCACGTACGTCGCCCCGCGCACCTCGACCTCGGCCCGGTCCTCGGGGTCGTACAGGACCCGGTCACCCGGCTCCACACTGCGTACGTTCTGCCCGACCGCGACCACCTCGGCCCAGGCGAGCCGCTTGCCCACCGCGGCCGTCGCCGGGATCAGGATGCCGCCGCCCGAGCGCCGCTCGCCCTCGGGCAGGTCGGACTTCACGAGCACGCGGTCGTGGAGCATGCGGATGGGCAGCTTGTCGTGGGTGGTGTTCTCGCTCACGACCCGAACCTACCTGCCGCCGCACGCCCCGCACGCCGGAGGGTGCTCACCGCTTGCGCCGCGCCGTGACGACGATCAGCCCGACGACGCCGGCCGCGAAGAGCGCCACGGGCACGATCCGGTCCGCCCGGGGTGCGCCGTTCTCGTCGCGCAGACTGTCCTTCACGTCCGTGACCAGACGATTGACGGCGGCGAAGGCGCGGCCGGCCGTGTGGTCCACGACCCCGACCGCCTTGGCCTTCGCGTCCCCGATGATCGTCTTCGGGTGCACACGCACGCCGATCTCGTCGAGCGTCTCGGCGAGCTGCTCGCGGCGGCGGACGATGTCCGCCTCGATCTGTGCGGGGGTCCTGGCTTCCGGCACCGCGCTGCCTCCGTCGTCGTGTCGTGCTCGTGGTCGTCTGGGGCGTACTCCGCCGTGAACAGTCTGTCAGCTTAGTCTCGTGGCGTACCGTTCCCCTCCCGAGGAGAAGACCCACCGATGAGCGAGCGACTCCAGCCGGGCGACACCGCCCCCGCCTTCACCCTGCCCGACGCGGACGGCAACGAGGTCTCGCTGGCCGCCCACAAGGGGCGCAAAGTGATCGTGTACTTCTACCCGGCGGCCCTGACCCCGGGCTGCACCAAGCAGGCCTGCGACTTCACCGACAACCTCTCCCTCCTGGCCGCGGCCGGCTACGACGTCATCGGCGTCTCCCCGGACAAGCCGGAGAAGCTCGCGAAGTTCCGCGAGCAGGAGCACCTGAAGGTCACCCTGGTCGGCGACCCCGAGAAGGAGACCCTGACGGCGTACGGCGCCTTCGGCGAGAAGAAGCTGTACGGCAAGACGGTGACCGGGGTCATCCGCTCCACGGTGGTCGTCGACGAGGAGGGCAAGGTCGAACACGCCTTCTACAACGTCAAGGCGACGGGCCACGTGGCCAAGATCATCAAGGACCTGGGCATCTGACGCCATCCGCACCACCGCACCACACGGCCCGCGCCCAACCGGCGCGGGCCGTTCCGTTTACCAGACGCAACCGGGACTCGACGTCGGCCATTTCAGGCGGCGCACGTCCGAGGGGTCCGCCCGGACCCGTCGCAGTCGACTACAGCGGGCCCTGCAGGAAGTCGGCGTCCCCTACTCCTGCGCCACGTGCGGGAATCCCGGGGAATGGCCGGGGCGGCCGATCACCCTGCAGACCGACCACATCAGCGGCGACTGGCTCGACAAGCGTCGGGAGAACCTCCGCCACCTGCGCCCCAATTGTCACGCCCTCACCGACACCTGGTGCGGCAAGGGACGCCGACGCGACCCCGTGGCCCCACAGGCCCCCACGGTCGTAGACTGAGCGCGATCACCAGGACCTGATGTCCGAATTGGTCGAAGTGTCGCGGTTGTGGTGGAATTGGCAGTCACGCTGGGTTTAGGTCCCAGTGGGGTAAAACCCGTGGGGGTTCGAGTCCCCCCAACCGCACATCGACGCCGAGGGCCCCGTACGCAGCCGCGTACGGGGCCCTCGGCGTGTCGGGCCTCAGCCCAGCAGTTCGCGGACCACCGGGATCAGGGCGCGGAAGGCCTGGCCGCGGTGGGAGATGGCGTTCTTCTCGGCCGCCGTCAGTTCCGCGCAGGTGCGGGACTCGCCCAGGGGCTGGAGGACCGGGTCGTAGCCGAAGCCGCCGTCGCCCGCCGGGGTGTGGCGCAGGGTGCCGAGGAGGCGGCCCTCGACGACGCGTTCGGTGCCGTCCGGGAGGGCCAGGGCGGCCGCGCAGAAGAAGTGGGCCGCGCGGTGCTCGTCGGCGATGTCGCCGAGCTGGGCGAGGAGGAGGTCGAGGTTGGCCTTGTCGTCGCCGTGGGCACCGGCCCAACGGGCGGAGAAGATGCCGGGGGCGCCGTTCAGGACGTCCACGCAGAGCCCGGAGTCGTCGGCGACGGCCGGCAGGCCGGTGGCGCGGGCCAGGGCGTGGGCCTTGAGGAGGGCGTTCTCGGCGAAGGTGACGCCGGTTTCCTTCACGTCCGGGATCTCCGGGTACGCGTCGGCGCCGACCAGCTCGAAGGGGAGGCCGGCCTCGGACAGGATCGCGTGGAGCTCGGTGACCTTGCCGGGGTTGCGGGTGGCCAGGATCAGGCGGCGGGGCGGCTGGGGAGAGGTGGGCGTGGAAGTCATGCCCCCATTATTTCCGCCGCGCGCCGCACCCGGAGCCGGAGCCGGAGCCCGGTCCGGGCCGGCCCGGACCGGCCCGGGTCAGCCCGGGGTGCAGACCTTGGAGATCTCCTTGGCGGCGTCCGCGACGGGCTGGACGTCGGGGGCGGTGTTGCCGCTCTCCACGGACGTGCGCACGTTCTTGACGGCGGTGGTCATGGAGTCGACGGCCTTGGAGAGGTCGGCGTTGCCCGTCGAGTCCTTGATCTGCTTGAGGTTCGTCTCTATCTGGGTGAGCGCGTTCTGGGTGTCCTGGACGCTGTTCCCGGCCTGGGAGACGGCCTGCTGCAGCTGGTCCACGCTGTTGGCTATGGCCACCGCCGTGTTGGCGCAGTCCATGGCGGTGGAGATGGCGTCGCAGGAGGCCAGGGCCGGGACGGCGAGTACGGCGGTCAGCGCGACGGCGGCGAGGCGGTGCTTCGGCTTCATTCGGGTCCCCCGGGGCTCGGATGCGTGGACGGGCGCACGGCTTCGACACCGTGCGCCCGTACCTGAGTGGACGCGTGCCCGCGTCCTGCGGTTCTACGGGAGCTGCAGCTCCAGGGCGCCGAGCTGGAGGGCCTCCAGGTCGGCGCAGCCGCCGGCGGCGAGGTCGAGGAGGGCGTTGAGCTCCTTGCGGTCGAAGGGCTCGCCCTCGGCGGTTCCCTGGACCTCGACGAAGCGGCCGTCGCCGGTGCAGACGACGTTCATGTCGGTCTCGGCGCGCACGTCCTCCTCGTAGCAGAGGTCGAGGAGCGGGACGCCGTCGACGATGCCGACGCTGACGGCGGCGACGGTGCCGGTGAGCGGCTTGCGGCCGGCCTTGATCAGCTTCTTCTTCTGACCCCAGGCGATGGCGTCGGCGAGGGCGACGTAGGCGCCGGTGATCGCGGCGGTGCGGGTGCCGCCGTCGGCCTGGAGGACGTCGCAGTCCAGGACGATGGTGTTCTCGCCGAGGGCCTTGTAGTCGATCACGGCGCGCAGCGAGCGGCCGATGAGGCGGGAGATCTCGTGGGTGCGGCCGCCGATCTTGCCGCGGACGGATTCGCGGTCGCCGCGGGTGTTGGTGGAGCGGGGCAGCATCGAGTACTCGGAGGTGACCCAGCCCTCGCCGCTGCCCTTGCGCCAGCGCGGGACGCCTTCGGTGAAGGAGGCGGTGCAGAAGACCTTGGTGTCTCCGAAGGAGACGAGGACGGAGCCCTCGGCGTGCTTGCTCCATCCGCGTTCGATGGTGACCGGGCGGAGCTGTTCGGGCGTGCGGCCGTCGATGCGAGACATGCCTGTGAGCCTAGTCGGTGCGCGCGTACGCGAGGACCCCGTCCGCCGTGCGGTACGGGGTCCTCGCGGAGCCGTGTCGAGCCGGGGGCTCAGCTCACATCATGTCTTCGATCTCGCCGGCGATCGGGTCGGCGTCGGTGCCGATGACGACCTGGACGGCGGTGCCCATCTTGACGACGCCGTGGGCGCCGGCGGCCTTCAGCGCGGCATCGTCGACGAGGTCGGGGTTGACGACCTCGGTGCGCAGGCGGGTGATGCAGCCCTCGACCTCTTCGATGTTCTCGATACCGCCGAGCCCGGCGACGATCTTCTCAGCCTTGGTGGCCATGCGTTTCTCCCTGGGTGTTACGAAGAACGAGTCTCGGCGGCCGTGACCAACATCGTCCGCTTCGTCACGTTAGCTCACGGTTGGCCTATTCACGCGAGCACGAGCCGGACTTCTGCCGAATGATGACGATCAGCAGCAGCCTGCCCTCGACTGGTCTACACCAGTGTGCCGCAAGTGTCGCGGCTGCCAAAACGGGCCGGTCCAGGGAGGAGTACGCGATGAGCGCGAGCAGCGCCGCGGAAGCGCCGCGGAAGCAGTGGTGGAGCGGCTTGTACCCGGGGCTGCAGAAGATGGGACGGAGCCTGCAGCTGCCGATCGCGGTCCTGCCGGCGGCCGGGCTCCTCAACGGGCTCGGCCAGCCCGGCGTGTTCGGCTCCGAGGGCCTGAACTGGACGATCGTCTCCAAGGTGATGGTGGCCGCGGGCGGCGCGCTGCTGAACGCGGACCTCGGCCTGCCGCTCCTGTTCTGCATCGGCGTCGCGATCGGCATGGCCAGGAAGGCGGACGGTTCGACGGCCCTCGCCGCGGTGGCGGGCTTCCTCGTCTACCGGGGCGTGCTGCACGCCTTCCCCAACGACTGCCCGAGCGGCAGCAAGGCCGTGGGCGGCGGCTGCGTGGGGCCGGACAACACGTTCGTGGAGTTCACGTACCAGAACCCGGGGGTGTTCGGGGGCATCATCATGGGCCTGCTGGCGGCCTGGTTCTGGCAGCGCTACCACCGGGTGAAGCTGGTCGACTGGCTGGGCTTCTTCAACGGCCGCCGCCTGGTCCCGATCATCATGTCGTTCGTGGCGATCGGCTTCGCGGCGCTGTGCCTGTGGGTCTGGCCGCCGGTCGGCAGCGCGCTGGAGAGCTTCTCGGACTGGCTGGTGGGGCTGGGTTCCTGGGGCGCCGGCATCTTCGGCGTCGCCAACCGCGCGCTGCTGGTGATCGGCCTCCACCAGTTCCTGAACGTGCCGGTGTGGTTCCAGTTCGGCAGCTACACCAAGCCGGACGGGACGACGGTGCACGGCGACATCAACATGTTCCTGGCGGGCGACCCGGACGCGGGGCAGTTCCTGAGCGGGTTCTTCCCGATCATGATGTTCGCGCTCCCGGCGGCCGCGCTGGCGATCACGCACTGCGCGAAGCCGCAGCGTCGCAAGGAGGTCGGCGGCCTGATGCTGTCGGTGGCGCTGACCTCGTTCGTCACGGGGATCACGGAGCCCCTGGAGTACTCCTTCCTCTTCGTCGCGCCGGTGCTGTACGTGATCCACGCGCTGCTGACGGGCGTCTCGATGGCGGTGACGTGGGGGCTGGGGGTGCACGACGGGTTCAGCTTCTCGGCGGGCCTGATCGATTACGTCATCAACTTCGGGCTGGCGACGAAGCCGCTGCTGATCATCCCGATCGGCCTGGCGTTCGCGGTCGTCTACTACGCCGTCTTCCGGTTCGTGATCACGAAGTTCGACGTCCCGACCCCCGGCCGGGAGTCGGACGAGGAGATCGCCGCGATGCAGGCGGAGAACACCAAGGCATAGAACCCGGCACAATATGCAGGGGAAACGACTTACAGGCCTTTCGTCTCATGCCTCCAGGTCCCTCGGATCCTTCGATCCGGGGGACCTTCGTCACGTGGTCGAGAGCACAGGAAATCGAAGGTTCCTTATCTAACCCCCACCGTGCTACAACTGGTCTACACCACCGAATGGTGTAGACCATGCGCCTGCCGAGCAGCCGTGGTCACTCTCTCTGAGACGTCGCCGTCCCCCTTTCTTCTTGTCCCCTGGCGGCGCCTTGCCCAATGGAGGAAGTTGATGACTACGGCTACCGCCGCACCGGCCAAGAAGCCGGGTGCCGCGCTGCTGCAGGGCATGCAGAAGGTCGGCAAGGCCCTGCAGCTGCCCGTTGCCGTCCTGCCGGCCGCGGCGATCCTGCTGCGCCTCGGCCAGGACGACGTGTTCGGCAAGGACGGCCTCCAGTGGGGCAAGGTCGCCACGGTGTTCGCCTCCGCCGGTGACGCCGTCTTCTCCAACCTGGCGCTGCTGTTCTGCGTCGGTGTGGCGATCGGCTACGCGAAGAAGGCCGACGGCTCCACGGCCCTCGCCGCCCTCGTCGGCTTCCTCGTCTACAAGAACGTGCTGACCGCGTTCCCCATGGACGGAAGCGTCACCGCGCTGCTGCCCAAGGGCAAGCCGCAGGACCCGGGCGTGCTCGGCGGCATCCTCATCGGTCTCGTCAGCGCGATGATCTGGCAGCGCTACCACAAGACCCGTCTGGTCGACTGGCTCGGCTTCTTCAACGGCCGCCGCCTGGTCCCGATCATCATGGCCTTCGTCGGCACCCTCTTCGGCGTCTTCTTCGGCCTGGCCTGGGCCCCGATCGGTGACGCGCTCGGCAGCTTCAGCGAGTGGCTGATCGGCCTCGGTTCCGTCGGCGCCGGCATCTACGGCGTGTTCAACCGCGGTCTGATCCCGGTCGGCATGCACCAGTTCCTCAACACCTTCTTCCAGCAGCAGGTCGGCTCCTTCACCAAGGCCGACGGCAGCATCGTCACCGGCGAGATCCCGCGCTTCTTCGCGGGTGACCCGACCGCCGGCCAGTTCATGTCCGGCTTCTTCCCGATCATGATGTTCGGCCTGCCGGCCGCCGCCATCGCCATCGCGCACTGCGCCCGCCCCGAGCGCCGCAAGGTCGTGATGGGCATGATGATCTCGCTGGCCCTGACCTCCTTCGTCACCGGTGTCACCGAGCCGATCGAGTTCACCTTCCTCTTCCTCGCGCCGCTGCTGTACGCGGTCCACGCCGTCCTGACCGGTATCTCCATGGCCGTCACCTGGGGCCTGGGCGTCCACGACGGCTTCGGCTTCTCGGCCGGCCTGATCGACTACCTGCTGAACTGGAAGCTCGCCACCAACCCGTGGATGATCATTCCGATCGGCCTGGCCTTCGGAGCGGTCTACTACGTGGTCTTCCGCTTCGCGATCACCAAGTGGAACCTCCCGACGCCGGGCCGCGAGTCCGACGAGGAGCTCGCCGAGCTGCTGAAGGCCGAGAGCAAGTAGGCCCGCACGCCTCACCGAGCACAGGAGCCCCCGCTCTCCCGGAAGGGACGGCGGGGGCTCCTGCGTTCTGCCGGATGCGGGGCGGGGCTGGGCGGGGCGGGGCGCGGCGGGGCGCCGGGATCCGCGCCGGGATGCGCTGCGCGTCAGACCTCGTAGACGGCGCCCGGCCGCGCGAGGTCCACGCGGCCGTCGTAGACGGCCCGCGCGTCGGCCAGGTTCCGCTCGGCGTCCGTCCACGGCGGGATGTGCGTCAGCACGAGCCGCCCCACGCCACCGCCGCGCGCGTACTCGCCGGCCTCGCGCCCGTTGAGGTGCAGGTCGGGGACGTCTTCCTTGCCGTCCGTGAAGGAGGCCTCGCACAGGAACAGGTCGGCGCCCTCGGCCAGCGCCGCCAGCTCCGGGCAGGCACCCGTGTCCCCGGAGTACACCAGCGAGCGCCCGCCGTGCTCCACGCGGATGCCGTACGACTCCACCGGATGGCTGACCCGCTCGGTGCGCACCGTGAACGGGCCGATCTCGAAGCCGCCGGACTTCAGGGTGCGGAAGTCGAAGACCTCGCTCATCGAGCGCGCGTCGGGGACGTCCTCGTAGGCCGTGGTCAGCCGCTGCTCGGTGCCCTCGGGCCCGTAGACGGGGAGGGCGCCGCAGCGGCCGCCCTCGTGCCGGTAGTAGCGGGCGACGAAGTACGCGCACATGTCGATGCAGTGATCGGCGTGCAGGTGACTCAGGAAGATCGCGTCGAGGTCGTAGAGACCGCAGTGCCGCTGGAGCGCGCCGAGGGAGCCGTTGCCCATGTCGAGGAGCAGCCGGAAGCCGTCGGCCTCGACGAGATAGCTCGAACATGCCGAATCCGCGGACGGGAAGGACCCCGAACAGCCGACGACGGTGAGCTTCATGGAGCGTGAACCTCCGTGGACGGTCCGTGGACGGAATGCGGGCCGTGCGTGGGTCGAGCGTAAGGCGCGAAACCTCCGGTCGCTCCTCCGCGGCAGGCCGTTGTGGGGGGAATCACCTGCGCTGTCACCCAGGGGAGCGACAGGGGGGACGGGCGTTGCCGCGCCGGGGCCCCCGGGCGCGGCTACGGTCGGAATATGGACACGTCCTGGTGGCCCGCCGTGCTTGCGGCGGTCGCCGTGGCGGTGGTGGTGCTGATCCCACGGCGGGCGCGGCCGGTCCGCCGGGCCCCGGGCGGCCCCCACGGGCCGGGGCCGCCGCCCTCCGTGCGGGCCGGTGAGCTGTGGTGTCTGGCCGACGGCCGGCCGTGCCTGGTGCTGGCGGTGCGCCGGCACGGGGAACGGGCGCGGGTCGCGTGGATCACCGGGAAGTACGACGACCGGCGCCCCGGGGTGATCCCGCTGCCGCCCGGGGTCGTGGGCTCCCAGGGGCGCGTCTCCTTCCTGGAGGCGGACCGGCCGGAGGAGGTGTCGCTGTGGGAGTTCGGGACGCGGACGGGGACGGTGGACCCGGTGGTGTGGGACGAGGCCAAGGGGCTGGGGGGCGGAGCGGGGTGATCCGGCTGCGGCGCGTCTACGATCCCCCCGAGCCGGGGACGGACGGGGTGCGGGTGCTGGTGGACCGGCTGTGGCCGCGGGGGCTGTCGAAGGCGGCGGCCGCGGTGGACGAGTGGCCGCGGGCGCTGGCGCCGTCGACGGAGCTGCGGAAGTGGTTCCACGGGGGTGGTTCCGCCGCGGAGTTCCGGCGGCGCTACGAGGCGGAGCTGGCGGAGCCCGAGGCGGTGGCGGAGCTGGAGCGGCTGCGGGAGGTGGCGGCGTCGGGGACGGTGACCCTGCTGACCGCGGTCCGCGACCCGGCCGCCGCCCACGCCGCGGTCCTCGCGGAACTCCTGGGCCCCGGCCCCTCGTGACGCCCCGCCCGCGTGACGCCCCGCCCGCCCGGCCGGCCGCCGGGCGGGCGGGGCGTCACGCGGGGGGGTCAGGCCCAGAGCTGGCCGTGGAGGACCTCGATGGCCTCTTCCGTGGTGGCCGCCGTGTAGACGCCCGTCGACAGGTACTTCCAGCCGCCGTCGGCCACGACGAACACGATGTCCGCCGTCTCCCCCGCCGCCACCGCCTTGCGGCCGACGCCGATCGCCGCGTGCAGCGCCGCGCCCGTGGACACGCCCGCGAAGATGCCCTCCTCGCGGAGCAGGTCGCGGGTGCGGGTGACCGCGTCCGCGGAGCCGACCGAGTAGCGGGTCGTCAGGACCGAGGCGTCGTAGAGCTCCGGGACGAAGCCCTCGTCGAGGTTGCGCAGGCCGTAGACGAGGTCGTCGTAGCGCGGCTCGGCGGCGACGATCTTCACGCCCGGGACGTGCTCGCGCAGGTAGCGGCCGACGCCCATCAGGGTGCCGGTCGTACCGAGGCCCGCCACGAAGTGGGTGATGGAGGGCAGGTCGGCGAGGATCTCGGGGCCCGTCGTCGCGTAGTGGGCGCCCGCGTTGTCCGGGTTGCCGTACTGGTAGAGCATCACCCAGTCGGGGTGCTCGGCCGCCAGTTCCTTGGCCACCCGCACGGCGGTGTTGGAGCCGCCCGCCGCCGGCGACGAGATGATCTCGGCTCCCCACATCGCGAGAAGGTCCCGGCGCTCCTGCGAGGTGTTCTCCGGCATGACGCACACGATCCGGTAGCCCTTGAGCTTCGCGGCCATGGCGAGCGAGATGCCCGTGTTGCCGGAGGTGGGTTCCAGGATGGTGCAGCCGGGGAAGAGGCGGCCGTCCTTCTCCGCCTGCTCGACCATGTGGAGCGCGGGGCGGTCCTTGATCGAGCCGGTCGGGTTGCGGTCCTCCAGCTTGGCCCAGATGCGGACGTCCGCCGAGGGCGACAGTCGCGGCAGCCGGACCAGCGGGGTGTTGCCGACCGCCGCGAGCGGGGAGTCGTAGCGCATTACTTCGAGCCGCCGGCCACGGCCGGGAGGATGGTGACGCTGTCGCCGTCCTTGAGGGCGGTGGAGATGCCGTCGAGGAAGCGGACGTCCTCGTCGTTGAGGTAGACGTTCACGAAGCGGCGCAGCTGGCCGCCGTCGACGATGCGCTCCTCGATGCCCTTGTGGCGGGTTTCCAGGTCGGCGAGCAGGTCGGCGAGGGTCGCGCCTTCACCGTTCACGGCCTTCTCGCCGTCGGTGTAGGTGCGGAGGATGGTGGGGATGCGGACCTCGATGGCCATGGCAGCAGGCTCCAGTGTCGGGAGGGCGTGAAGGGAAGTGCGGGCGCGCGGCTCTTGCGGCCCCGCGCGGGGGCCGGGGGTGCTCAGGCGGCAGGACAGATGGCGCTGGCGAGGCGGCACAGGTCGACGTGCAGCCGCGCCACGAGCAGCAGCCTGCCGGGCGTCTCGATGCTCACGTCGTGGGAAACCATGCGGTCATGTTAACGATTCCCGGTCCCCCGTTTGGAGTGTGATCCCGCATCGTGGACCACATCCGCTCGCATACTGGTCAGTAGCCCTCGACGACCTGCACTTCTTCCTCTGTGATCTCTCCGTCGACGATCCGGTAGGACCGGAACTGGAACTCCCCGAGGCCGTCCTGGTCGGCCGTGGAGACCAGGACGTAGTGCGCCCCGGGCTCGTTCGCGTACGTGATGTCGGTGCGCGAGGGGTAGGCCTCGGTCGCGGTGTGGGAGTGGTAGACGATCACCGGCTCCTCGTCGCGGTCGTCCAGTTCGCGGTAGAGCTTCAGCAGGTCCTTCGAGTCGAACTCGTAGAACGTGGGCGAGCGGGCCGCGTTGAGCATGGGGACGAACCGCTCGGGGCGCCCGGTGCCCTCCGGGCCGGCCACGATGCCGCACGCCTCGTCGGGGTGGTCCTTGCGGGCGTGCTCGACGATCCGGTCGTACAGGTCCTGGGTGAGGGTCAGCATGAGCGACAGGATAAGCAGACGGGCCCTCCCGTACCGAGGAGCGGTACGGGAGGGCCCGAATGATGGACACGAGGCTTCCGGGGCGTGCTTCCCGGCCGTGGCAGGCGGCCGGGACCCACGGTCCGGGGGGCGGCGATCAGGCCGACTGCGAGGCCTTCTCGACCTTGTTGAAGGCCGCGCCGGTGGGGTTGCGCTTCTTGAGGACGAGGTAGGAGACACCGAGGATCAGGCCCCACAGCGGCGCGCAGTACAGCGAGACGCGGGCGTCCTTGTCGACGCCCATCATCACGATGACCATGCCGATGAACAGCAGGGCGAACCAGCTGGTCCAGGGGGCGCCGGGGGCGCGGAAGGGGGACTGCGGCAGCTCGCCGCGGTCGGCCTTGGCGCGGTAGCGGATCTGGCAGACCAGGATCATGATCCAGGCCCACATGCCGGAGATGGTGGCGAAGGAGACGACGTAGTCGAAGGCCTTGCCCGGGGCGACGTAGTTGATCCAGACGCCCACCAGCATCAGCGCGGCGGAGAAGGTGGTGCCGACGAGCGGGGTGCCGCTCTTGGTGAGCTTGGTGAAGAACTTCGGGCCCTGGCCGTTGAGCGCGAGGTCGCGCAGCATGCGGCCGGTGGAGTACATGCCCGAGTTGCAGGAGGACAGCGCGGCGGTCAGCACGACGAAGTTGACGATCGCGGCGCCGACGCCCAGGCCCATCTTCTCGAAGGCCAGCACGAACGGGCTCTCGCCCGCCTTGAAGTTCGACCACGGGATGACCGACATGATCATGATGAGGGCGCCGACGTAGAAGACGGCGATGCGCCACGGCACGGTGTTGATGGCCTTGGGCAGGGTCTTCTCGGGGTCCTTGGACTCGCCGGCGGTGACGCCGACCAGCTCGACCGCGAGGAAGGCGAACATCACGATCTGCAGGGTCATCAGCGTCTCGCCGATGCCGTTGGGGAAGAAGCCGCCGTTGTTCCACAGGTTGGAGACGGAGGCGGTGTCGGCGGCGTCGGAGAAGCCGATGGTGAGGATTCCGGCGCAGATCAGGATCATGCCGACGATGGCGGTGACCTTGACCATGGAGAACCAGAACTCCAGCTCACCGAAGAGCTTCACGGAGATCAGGTTGGCCAGGTAGAGGATGACCGTGAAGATCAGCGCGTAGGCCCACTGCGGGAAGCTGTCGTGGGTCCAGTACGACATGTACTTGGCCGCGGCGGTGACCTCGACGATGCCGGTGACCACCCAGAAGAGCCAGTACGTCCAGCCGGTCGCGTACCCCCAGAACGGGCCCAGGAACTCGCGGGCGTAGTCCGAGAAGGAACCGGACACGGGGCGGTACATGAGCAGCTCGCCCAGCGCCCGCATGATGAAGAAGATGACCAGACCCGCGATGGCGTAGGCCAGGATCAGGCTCGGGCCTGCCTTGGAGATCGCCTTGCCGGCGCCCATGAACAGGCCGGTGCCGATGGCTCCGCCGATGGCGATCATCTGGATCTGGCGGGCTCCGAGCGCGCGGTGGTACCCCTCGCCCTCGCCCTGCGCGCCCTCGCCGGGCGTCCTGTCGTGCTGCTCGACCTGCACAGAGGTCATGTCTGGTGCGCCTTTCTCCACGCCGACCCGCGCCTTCACTGGCTGCGGATCGGGTCCTCGATCCCCCCGGATACGGATGGAGTTGCACGCCGGCGGTCAGCCGGTTCAAGCAGGCCGGGGGGCATGGATGGCGCCCCGTCGGCGGTCGTGAAGATTTATCACGTGCTTACGGGTGGCCGAGGAACCGGAATGTGACGCACGACATAGATAAATCCGGACATAGAGCATGGAACAGATCAGATCACCACATGGTGGTGATCTGATCGTTATCCGGATTTGAGCGTCCGCTGAGCGAACCTCACGTGACCGATGCGCGGCTAAAGGGTCTCGATGAGCGTTTCCTGCAGGCCGCCGAGCCAGAGGTAGGCCATCACCATCGGCTTGCGCGGATCGTCGTCCGGAAGGCGGAAGAGCACCGCGCTCTCGTCGTCCTCGGTGATGTCCAGGCGCGCCGCGATGGTCAGCCGCAGGTCGTTGAGGGCCCCGAGCCAGCGCAGCGGCAGCTCGTCGGTCAGCTCCAGCAGCGCCGCCCCCTCGCCGTCCGGGGAGAGCCCGTCGAGGCTGCGGACGACGGCCAGCGCGTCCTCCCGCTTGCGGGTGCGCAGGTCGTTCTCGGTGAAGCGGCGGAACTCCGCCGAGCGCGCCCGCAGCTCCTCCTCGCCCTGCCCCTCGGCCGCGCCGGGGCCCCCGTAGGCGTCGGGGAAGAGCCGGGCCAGTGCCGGGTCGGAGGGGGGTTCGGTGGGGCCGTCGGAGGCGAAGAGCACGGCCAGCGGGTCGGCGTCCGCCGCGGGCTCCGGCTCTCCGGGGCCGATCAGCTCCAGCAGCTGCACGGCGAGGGAGCGCAGGATCGAGATCTCGATCCCGTCCAGGGCCACGACGGCGCCGCCGCCCTCGCGGGTCTCGAACACGCCGCCCATCAGAAGCGGTCCTGCGAGAGGGTCGCCCAGAGCCCGTAGCCGTGCATGGCCTGCACGTCCCGTTCCATCTCCTCGCGGCTGCCGCTGGACACGACCGCCCGGCCCTTGTGGTGGACGTCGAGCATCAGCCTGGTCGCCTTGTCCTTGGGGTAGCCGAAGTACGCCTGGAACACGTACGTCACGTAGCTCATGAGGTTGACCGGGTCGTTGTGCACCAGGGTCACCCACGGGACGTCGGGTTCGGGGACCGCGAAGGTCTCTTCGGCCGCTTCGGTGCGTTCGATCTCAATGGGAGCAACACTCACTTGTCCCATGCTGCCACTGTGGAGGGCCCGTCGCACAAACGGGCCCCTACATCTCGTCACTTTGACGAGATGTGCGCTAGCATCCGTGACATGAACCCTGCGGACCTGGGCCTGCCGGTGGACGTGCCGTCGACAGCGCTCTTCACGGACCATTACGAGCTCACGATGCTGCAGGCCGCCCTGGCCAACGGCACCGCCGACCGGCGCTCGGTCTTCGAGGTCTTCACCCGGCGGCTGCCCGAGGGCCGGCGCTACGGAGTCGTCGCCGGCACCGGGCGCGTGCTGGACGCCGTCGAGAACTTCCGCTTCGACGGCGCGGTGCTGGAGTTCCTGCGGGAACGGGCCGTCGTCGACATGCGGACGCTGGACTGGCTGGCCTCGTACCGCTTCTCGGGTGACATCTGGGGCTACCCGGAGGGGGAGGTCTACTTCCCCGGATCGCCGCTCCTGCGGGTCGAGGGCAGCTTCGCCGAGTGCGTGCTGCTGGAGACCGTGATCCTGTCGATCCTCAACCACGACTCCGCCATCGCGGCCGCCGCCTCCCGGATGGCCTCCGCCGCCGGCGGGCGGCCGCTGATCGAGATGGGCGCACGGCGCACCCACGAGCTGGCCGCCGTCGCCTCGGCGCGGGCGGCGTACGTGGGCGGCTTCGCCTCCACCTCCGACCTGGCGGCCGGCTTCCGGTACGGGATCCCGACGGTCGGCACCAGCGCGCACGCCTTCACCCTCGTGCACGACAGCGAGCGGGACGCGTTCACCGCCCAGGTGGCCTCGCTGGGCCGGGGCACCACCCTGCTGGTGGACACCTACGACGTGGCCGAGGCCGTCCGCACCGCCGTGGAGGTGGCGGGCACCGGCCTGGGCGCCGTCCGGATCGACTCCGGCGACCTGCTGCTGGTCGCGCACCGGGTGCGCCAGCAGCTGGACGAGCTCGGCGCGGTGAACACGCGGATCGTGGTCACCTCGGACCTGGACGAGTACGCCATCGCCTCGCTGGCGGCGGCGCCGGTGGACGCGTACGGGGTCGGCACCCAGCTGGTGACGGGCAGCGGGCACCCGACGTGCTCGATGGTCTACAAGCTGGTCGCCAGGGCGGTCTCCGCCGACCCGAAGGCCGCCCTGGCCCCGGTGGCGAAGAAGTCCTCCGGCGGCAAGACCTCCATCGGCGGGCGCAAGTGGGCCGCGCGCCGGGTGGACGCGGACGGGATCGCCGAGGCCGAGGTCGTCGGCACCGGCCCGGTGCCGGCCGCCCTGGCCGACCACCAGCTGCTGACCCAGCTCGTCAAGGCGGGCGAGGTGGTCGCCCGCGAGCCCCTGGAGGCCGCCCGCGACCGCCACCTGGCGGCCCGCGCCGCACTGCCCCTCTCGGCGACGCAGCTCTCCCGCGGCGAGGCCGTGATCCCGACGGAGTACCTCTGAGCCGCCGGACGGAGCGGGCGGGGGCCCGTTTCGGGTAGGGGCGGGGCGGGGCAAGAGCCCCCGCAGGGCCCGCCGCACACCAACCAGCCGAAAGGCACGTGACATGCACCGCGCACTGATCGTCGTCGACGTACAGAACGACTTCTGCGAGGGCGGCAGCCTCGCCGTCACCGGCGGGGCCGACGTCGCCGCCGCGATCACCGAGCTGATCGGGCAGAGCACCGCCGGCTACCGGCACGTGGTCGCCACCCGGGACCACCACGTCGACCCCGGTCCGCACTTCGCGCGCCCCCCGGCCGAGCCCGACTTCGAGACCTCCTGGCCGGTGCACTGCGTCGCCGGGACCGAGGGCGTCGGCTTCCACCCGAACTTCGCCCCGGCCGTCGCCTCCGGCGCGGTCGCCGCCGTCTTCGACAAGGGCGCCCACGAGGCCGCGTACAGCGGTTTCGAGGGGGCCGACGAGAACGGCGTGACGCTCGCGGACTGGCTCCGCGAGCGCATGGTGAGCGAGGTCGACGTGGTCGGCATCGCCACCGACCACTGCGTGAAGGCCACCGCCCTCGACGCGGCCCGTGCCGGGTTCGCCACCCGCGTCCTGCTGGACCTCACGGCCGCCGTGGCCCCCCACACCACCACCCGGGCGCTGGACGACCTGCGCACGGCGGGCGTGGCCCTCGTGGGCGACGCCCCGGGCCTTCGCTGACCCGGGGCCGCCGGGGCCCGGCAGGGGCCCGGCGAGGCCCCGGCAGGGCCCCCGGCGGCGGCCTCGGCCCTCCTGCGGCCCCGCGCGGCCGCGGCTAGGCGTTGCCCAGGAGGGCGCGGATCGGGTGCCAGAGCTCCGTGGCGCGGTCCGGTGCGCAGCGCCACAGCAGGCCGTCGGGGTGGTGGAGGACGGCCGTGACCTCGTCCGGGGTGGGCGGCTGGGCGTTGCCGCGCAGGTAGACGGCCCGCATGCCGAGGTTCCGCAGCCTGGTCAGGGCGCGGGCCCGGTTCGCGGCGTGCACCAGCACGCGGACGTTCCCGCCCTCTCCGGTCGGCCGCGGCAGCGTCAGCGCGACCACCACGCTGCCGCCCGGCAGTCTGACGAAACCTCCACCTGGCATGATCTTCAGCTCCCCCGTCAATAAGAAAACTCGCACCCGCATCTAAACGCGATCGGCCGCCGCCCGCTAGAGGGCGACGGCCGATCATGCTGTGACCTGCAGTTTTACCGAGTTACTTGGCGGCGGGGCCGACCTCGACCGTCATCTGGAGGCCGTCGTAGGTCTCCTTCGCGATCTTGATCTTGGTGTTGGTGTCAGTGACCTTCACCGAACCGGTCGGGTTCTCCTCGTACCAGTACTTGCCCTTGTGGTCGTCGAAGACCAGCTGGGCCGGCTTCGGCTTGACGAAGAGCGCCTCACCGTTCTTGTGCAGCGTGAACGCGTCCGTCGAGTAGGCGCTGAACGGGGCGTCGTACGGCTGGATCTTGTTCCGCAGCAGGGTGCCGTCCGACCACTTCATCGGCTTGGCGTTGGCGTCGATCGGCAGGATCAGACCGGAGCCCGGGTGCTGGCTGGTGTTGTTGTCCTTCTGGGAGGTGTCCCAGAGCCACAGCAGCAGGCCGTCCTGGTACGGGTAGTGCTCGACCCAGCCCGGCTTGGTGTTGGCGAAGCCGAAGTTGTACGGGCCGACCTTGAGGGTCGAGTCGTACGAGACGTAGCGGCGGTTCTCGGCCAGGTAGTACTGCGCGTACTCCTTGGTGAAGCCGGCGCCCTGGCGGGAGAAGCCCTTGGCGGTCCAGCCGTTGTCGCCGTTCTCGGCACCGTCGGCGAAGACGGTGGCGCCGTCCGCGGTCAGGTTGAGGGCGTCGGCGGCGAAGCCCTTGCCGCCCGCGCCGCCGTCCGTCTGGTAGCGGAAGCGGATGTCGACCTTCTTGCCCGCGTAGGCGTCGAGCGGGAAGTTCAGGGACTTCCAGGCGCCGGAGACACCGGTCAGCGACGGGCTGCCGGAGGCGTCGTTCGGGATGGCCGCACCGTCGGCGGTGCCGGCCACCGCGGTCCAGGTGGCGCCGCCGTCCGTGGACACCTCGGTGTAGAGGAAGTCGTAGTCCTGCTCGATGTCCCACCAGCCCTTGAGGGAAAGGGCGGCGGACTTCTTGCCCGTCAGGTCGACGGAGCGGGTGAGGGTGTTCTTCAGGTCGTCACCCATGTTGCTCCACCACTGCGAGGAACCCTCGGCGGGAGCGACGATGTCGGTCTTGACCTGCTTCTTCGGCAGCTCGACGAGCAGCGCCTGCTTGTCCTTGGTGTTGTACGCCGACACACCCAGCTTGTGGGTGGACTTCGTCGCGGCCTTGGCCTTGTCGAAGTTCAGCCAGCCCAGCTGCAGCTTGTCCCAGGCGGTCATGTCGCCGGGGACGTTGCCTATGGACTCCTTGCCGTCGCCGAGCCAGGAGCCGGCCGACATCAGGGACCAGAAGCCGACGGAGTTGTCGCCGCCGCCGGAGGTGTCGTAGAGGTCCGGCAGACCGAGGTCGTGGCCGTACTCGTGCGCGAAGACGCCGAGGCCGCCGTTCTCCGGCTGCATCGTGTAGTCGCCGACCCAGATGCCGGTGTCACCGATCTGGGTACCGCCGGCCTTGTTGTTCGCCGGGCCGGTCTTGCCGGCGTCGGTGCCGTACGCGTACCAGCGGTGCGCCCACAGCGCGTTGGTGCCCTGCACGCCGCCGCCGGCCGACTCGTCCTCGCCCGCGTGGACGATCTGGAAGTGGTCGATGTAGCCGTCGGGCTCGTTGAAGTTGCCGTCGCCGTCGTAGTCGTTGCGGTCCCACTGGTCGTACTGCGCCAGCGTGGCCTTGATCTCGGCGTCGGTCTTGCCGGCCTTCTTCTGGGCCTCCACCCACGCGTTGACGCCGTCCTTGACGGTGTCCCACACGTTGGAGCAGTTGGTCTGGCCGCAGTAGTTCGAGCCGTAACGGGCCTCGTTGTACGGGATCTTGACCCAGTCGGCGACCTGGCCGTCGACGGAGTAGCGGCCCGAGGAGGTCTTCTCGTAGTAGGTCTTCAGCGAGTCCTTGCCCTGGCCGGTACCGAAGTACAGGTCCTGGAAGTGCTGGCGGCTGTAGTCCTTCTGCCAGGCCGTGCTGTTGTTGTTCGCGCGGTCAGGCTGCGCGATCTGGTTGTGCAGCGGGCCGGGGGTGCCGCCGTACTTCGGCGCGGGCGGCTTCGGGCCGTCGGGGCCGTCCGGGTCGAACATGGTCGTGTTGTCGACCTGGTCGCCGAACTCGACGAGGATCGTGAAGATCTTGTCGGTCTTCTCGCGGCCGAGCTCGACGTACTTCTTGTCGTCGAGCTTGACGACCTTCGAGGCGCCGCGCTGCTCGACGTCCTTCTTGCCGCTCAGCACCTGCTCCAGGGCGGCCTTCTTCTGCTTCGCCTGCTGCTCGCTGAACGGCCCCTTGAGGTCGTGGTCGACGAGCTTGGCAGGAGCGGTCGGGTCCTGCCGGTCGGAAGCCGAGACGCCCGGGCCCTTGTCCTCGGCCTGGGCCGCGGTGACGGTGAAGAAGGTGGCGCTGGTCGCGCAGGCGGCCATGGTCACACCGATGGCCAGGGTGCGCAGGGTGCGTCGTCTGACGGAATTGCCGGTCACTTGATGTCGTTCCCCTCCCGCGGCCGCAACGTAGGTCGGAACGTCTCCATAGGAGCGGGGGGTTCCGCGCGGCGCGCGTCTCAAGTGACGACATTTGACCGGAGAGTCTAAAGAAAAGACAGACCTTGACTTCTTCCTTACAACTGCACTATGCGGTCAAGGAGTTCCGCTATTCGGACGTTCCGTCGCCAACGGGGGTCATCCAGGGCGAAGGGCGCTCCACGGAGGCCGGTGACGGCGCATCACGAGAGCCCGTGCGCCCCCCGTGCTGCGACACCGTGGGTAAGGTCACGCTTACTTCCGGTGCGGCTCGGGCATCCCGTCCTGGAGTCACTTGACGCGCGACCGGTCGAGCCGACTCCCCCTCCCCGCCTTGAGGACGGAACACGCCATGCCGCGTCCGACTGCCGCACAGCTCGCCTACGGGTCCGCCACCGTCATCGTGTCGACGATCGCCATGCTGCTGCTCTCGCAGACGAGCACGGGGCTCGGCGTCGCCGTCATCTCCGCGGCCGCGCTCGCCCTGGGGCTGCTGGTCGCCCTCACCGTGCCGCAGCCGCGCCGGCGCGGCCGGCACGCCGCCGGGCGGACGGGGCAGGCGGCCGCCACCGCCACCGCCCCGGACGCCCACCGGGTGCCCGAACCGCGAACGGCCCCCGCCGAGCACCCCGTCCACCTCTGAGCGGGAACACCGGAGCGGGCGGCCACCCCCGGAGGGACGGCCGCCCGCGCGGACCCGTGCGCGTACGCGTAGGCGTACGCGTAGGCGTACTCGTCTAAGTCGTCTTGACCACCACGGTCTTGGCCACCTTGTCGTGCAGGCCCTGCCGGTACGGTTTGTCGACGAGCATCGACACGATCAGCGCGAGCGGCCACAGGCAGAAGCAGCACACCAGGGTCGGGATCCAGAGCACGGCGGCGCGGCCGAGCGAGGCGTTCGACGGGGGCACGCTGCCGTCGTTCAGCATCGCGACGCGCAGGCCCATGACCTTCTTGCCGACCGTTCGGCCGCTCTGCTTGGTGAGCCACCAGTCGTAGCCGACGTACGCGATGATCGAGACGAGCGTCCACACCAGGCCCGAGCCGTTGTACGACTTCGTGATGACCTCGCTGACGTCCTCCCCCCTGTCCGTGTCGACCATGTACCGGTTCCTGCCGAACGCCAGCTGGATGAGGAACAGCGGCACCCCGACGATGAACACGTCGATGATGCGCGCCGTGAGCCGCCTGCCGAAGTCGGCGAGCGGGGGCATCCCGGCGAGCGGATCGGGCATGCCGTAGCCGCCTCCCCCGCCGTACGGGTCGCCTCCGCCGCCGTACGGGGGCGGAGGCGGGGGGTACCCGCCGCCGGGGGGCGGGGGCGGCGGGGGCGGGCTGCCGCCGCCGGGGGGCGGAGGCGGTGAGCCGTACGGCGAACCGCCCGACGGAGGCGTCGGTTCCTGGGGCTTCTTGAGGAACGGGTCGTCCTCGGGCGGCTGGCCCGGCGGCTGGTCGGTACTCATGGCCCGAGTCGAACCCGGGTCCGCGGGGTCCGCAACGGGACCGCGTCCGTTCGGAGTACCGCCCCCGGCGCCGGGCCCGGCACGGCCCCGCCGCGGCGCTCACCGGGCCACGTACGTCCCGGCGGCCCGGTCGTGCCAGGCCCGGCGGCGGGGGCGGTCCACCAGGCACCACAGGCTCCCCGGCAGGCCGAGCAGGGCGTACACCAGCCAGCGCCGCAGGGCCGCCCCGAAGGCCGGCGGGCGCAGGGTGGCGGTGGCCAGCACGCGGACCCCGAACAGCTTCTTGCCCGGGGTGCGACCCCAGCGTGCGGTGGGCAGGGCCTCGTAGAACACCCCGAAGACGAGGACGGCCGCCAGGACCAGACCCAGGTAGCCGGTGATGGTGCCGTCGAGCAGCCACACCGTGGTGGTGCGCCCGCTCGCCCGCGCCTCCTCGACCTTGACCTGTACGTGGGCCGTCACCTCCGGTACGAGGGGCAGCGCGACGGCCGTCGCGACCCCGGCGAGGACGAGGGAGTCCACGGCGCGGGCCAGGGTCCGGCGGACCAGCCCGGCGGGACGTACGGCGCGCTCGGCCATCTCCTCGAAGACGGCCCGGGTCGCCTCCGCGGGAGGGACGGGGGCGGCGGCGGGGGCGGCGCTCTCCGCGCCACGGGGCTGGAACCCCGAGGGAGCCGCGGGTTCCGTGGCACGCGGCGCGGGCGGCGGCGCGGACCGCGACGGGGACTCGGCCGCCGCCTCGCGCGCCTCCGGGCGGGGCCGGACGGGGGCCGGGCGGGCGGGCGCCGGAGCGCTCACGGGGCTCCGGCCGGCATCCCGCGGCTCGAACGCCGAGGGGGCCGGCGGGGCCGAAGGGGCTGCCGTGGGGGACGGGGCCGAGGGGGCCGAGGGGGGCCACCCGCCGTACGGCTCGGCCTCGGACGGGGCCGGGTGGGGGTGGGCCGGATGGGCCGGGCCGCGTACCTCGGGTGACGCCACGGGCCGCGGCGCGCTCCGCGCCCGAGGAGCGGACGGGGCGGCCTCCGGCCAGCTGGAGGTGAGACCCGAGGCGCCGGCCCCCGGGGCGTCGGGCCAGGCCGGCGGGCGGGCCGAGAGGACGCCCCCGCTCTCCGCCGCGGCCTGCGCCGGAAGCTGCCGGGCGGGGGCGGAGGGAGCCGCGGGAGCCGCGGCGGGCGCGGGCCGGGCCAGGGAGATCCCCCCGGGCCGGTGCTCCGGTTCCGCCGGGCCGCCCCAGGAGACGCGCACGTCGCGGGGGCCGCCGAAGCCGGCCTGGTGGAGGGGGTCGGCCTGCCAGCCCGCCGGATCGCAATCCGGTCCCGGTCCGGGGACGGCTCCGGGACCCGCGCCGAGGCCGGGGCCGACGCCGGTCCGCGGCCCGGTCAGCGCCTCGGTCGCGGAGGTTTCGTCGAGGAACACCGGCCCCGTCTCGTCCACGGGAGCGGGTCCGGACACCGACGCGGAAGCGGACGCGGGAGCCGGCGCCGAGGCCGAGGCCGAGGCCGAGGCGAACGCCGCGGCAGGGGCGGGCGCCGCGGCGGGGGTGGGCGCCGGGGCGACGGAGGCGGCGGGGCGGCTCGTACCGGGGACCCAGGCAGCGCCGTTCCAGTACCGGACGTACCCGGGGATGGACGGATCGGGGTAGTAGCCCTCGCGGGCCGCGCGCTCGCCGTCACCAGGGGAGGCCGTCAATGTCCCCAACTCCGATCGTGGCTTGAGGATTGTGCAGGGGAGGACCCAAGGGGAGGACCATAGCCAAGAACCCCCTCCCGACAGGTCCGGTAACGGGAGATTCCAAGCCTTCGAGCGAACGTCACTCCACCCGATTGTTTTCGGTCAGCCGATAGATTTCGGCCAACCTCTCCTTCGGTGCCGAAAGTCGCGTCATACCCGGGCACACGGACGCTCTCTGCGGGTGTGGGGCAGTCCCGGCCCCGCGCCCGCAAGCGAAGCACCGAAGTGAGGCCGCCATGCACCACCCCGTCATCGAACGCGAACTGGAACTGAAGCTGGTCCTGTCCCCCGAGCGGAGCGTCCCCGTCCCCGCCAGGCTGCTGTACCTCACGGACGATCCGTTCGCCGTGCACGTCACCTTCCACACCGGCTCCAGCGCCCCGGTCAACTGGACCTTCGCGCGCGAGCTGCTCGTCGAGGGGGTGTTCCGTCCGTGCGGGCACGGAGACGTCCGGATCTGGCCCACGAAGATCGACAGCAGGGCGGTCCTGTGCATGGCGCTCAGCTCCCCCGACGGCGACGCCCTGCTGGAGGCCCCGGCCGGATCGGTGTCGGCATGGCTGGAGCGGACCCTGCGCGTGGTGCCGCCGGGGACCGAGGCGGACCGGCTCGGACTGGACGCGGCGCTGGCGGAGCTGCTGACCCCGACCCCGGCGGACGAGCTGTGGCTGCGCGACCCGTGGCCCTCGGACGAGTCGGCGGACGGTGACCTGTGATGCGTACGCCCGACGACCACACGCCTGACGACCTCACGTCCGACGACCGCGCCCCGCAGGCCCCGTCCCCGGCCCCCTTTTCCTCCCCCTCGCCTTCAGAAGAGCTTGCCGGGATTGAGCAGCCCGAGCGGGTCGAAGGCCCGCTTGACGTTGCGCTGCATCTCCAGGCCCACCGGCCCGAGTTCGCGGGCGAGCCACTCCTTCTTCAGCACCCCGACCCCGTGCTCGCCGGTGATCGTCCCGCCGAGTTCCAGACCCAGCGCCATGATGGCGTCGAAGGACTCCCGGGCCCGCCGCGCCTCGTCCTCGTCCGCGGGGTCGAAGCAGACCACCGGGTGGGTGTTGCCGTCGCCGGCGTGCGCGCAGACGCCGATGAGCAGCCCGTACTCCCGGGCCACGGCCTCCGTGCCGGCGAGCATCTCGGCGAGCCGCGACCGGGGTACGCAGACGTCGTCGATCATCGTCGCGGGCCTCAGCGCCTCCAGGGCGGTCAGGGACATCCGGCGGGCCTGGAGCAGGAGTTCCGACTCCGCCTCGTCCTCGGCGGGGACGACGGCGGTGGCGCCGGCGGCGGTGCACAGCCGGCCGACGGCCGCGAGACCGTCGGGCGCGTCCGGGGTGTCGAAGGCGGCCAGCAGCAGCGCCTCCGTGCTCTCGGGCAGGCCCATGCGGCCGAGGGCGTTGACGGCGCGGACGGTCGTCCGGTCCATCAGCTCCAGCAGCGAGGGCGCCAGCCCCGCCTCCATGACGGCGCAGACCGCTTCGCAGGCCGCCGCGGCGGAGGGGAACTCGGCGGCCAGCACCAGCTGCCGGGGCGGCGCCGGCCGCAGCGCCAGCACCGCCCGGACGACCACGCCGAGGCTGCCCTCGGAGCCCACGAAGAGCCGGGTCAGGTCATATCCGGCGACCCCCTTGGCGGTACGCCGGCCCGTGTGCAGCAGCCGGCCGTCGGCGAGGACCACGTCGAGGCCGAGCACGTACTCGGCGGTGACCCCGTACTTGACGCAGCACAGGCCGCCCGAGGCGGTGCCGATGTTGCCGCCGATGGTGCACTGCTCCCAGCTGGACGGGTCGGGCGGGTAGTACAGGCCCTGTTCGGCGACGGCCCGCGAGAGGACCGCGTTGACCACGCCCGGTTCGACGACGGCGATCCGGTCGACGGCGGAGATCTCCAGGATCCGGTCCATCTTCACGAGGGACAGCACGATGCAGCCGTCCGAGGCGTTGGCGGCGCCCGACAGGCCGGTACGGGCGCCCTGGGGGACGACCGGGACCCGTAGGGCGGTCGCGGTGCGCATCACGTGCCGCACCTGCTCGACGGTGCGGGGCAGGACCACGGCGGCGGGCGTGCCGGCGGCGCAGAAGCTCGCCATGTCCGTGGCGTAGGCGGCGGTGACCTGCGGATCCGTGAGGACGGCCTCGGGCGGGAGCCCCTCGCGCAGGCGCGCGACGAGCCGCTGCGCGGAGGGCCGCCCGGAGGAGTACGCGGCGGGCTCCTCGGAGAACTCCTCGGGGGACTGCTCGGGGGACCGTGCGGAAAGCCGTGCCGGCAGATCGTCATCCATGGGGCCAGCGTGACAGCCGGGGCCATCGGTGTGAACACGGCCGCGACCGGCTTCGGACACCTCGGCGAGCTCTTCATATTGACGCACAGTGAGCGCATGGACGGTTTCGACGAGCATTCGCAGCAGCCCGCGCCGCCCGTGACCTTCACCGGCCGCAAGACGGTGGTGGCGGCCGCGGTGGCGGTGGTCCTGATCGCCGGGGCCCTGCTGATCCGCCCGGCCCGCACGGGCGACGACGCCCGCCCGCCGGGGCCGAGCGAACGGGCCGCGTCGGCGGTGGGCGTGGGCGCCCCGGCGGCCGCGGTGGACCTGACGGCGCTGGTGGCGGACCGGGAGAAGTGGGTCGCCGCGCACGCCGACGACGACGCTTCGTGGGCGGTGCTCGGGTCCGCGTACCTCGAACAGGCGCGGCGGACGGCCGAATCGGACTGGTACCCGAAGGCGGAGAAGGCGCTCAAGCGGTCGCTGGAGACCCGGCCCGCGGAGAAGGGCAACTTCGACGCGATGACGGGCATGGGCGCCCTCGCCAACGCCCGCGCGGACTTCGGGACGGCGAAGAAGTGGGGCGAGCTCGTACGGGCCCAGGCGCCGCGGCGCTGGACGGCGTACCCGGTCCTCGTGGACGCGTACACGGGCCTCGGCGACTACAAGGCCGCCCAGAAGGCGCTGGAGCAGCTGTCGGAGCTCCGGGAGGGGCTGGCCGCGCACCTGAGGGCCGCCCAGGTCTACCGGGACCGCGGCTGGCGCGAGGACGCGGTGGTGTCCCTGGAGCACGCGGCGGGCGCGGCGAAGGCGCCGGCGGAGAAGGCGTACGTGCTGTACCGGCTCGGGGAGCTGGCCTTCGAGCGGGGTGACGCGGCGGAGGCGCTGCGCCAGCAGGAGGCCGCGCTGCGCACGGACCCGGCACGGGCGGAGGCCCTGGGCGGCCGGGCACGGGCACTGGCCGCGCTGGGCCGGGGCGGGGAGGCGGTCCGGGACTACCGGCTGGCGCTGGGCCGTACGCCGGAGCCGCGCCTGGCGCTGGCGCTGGGCGAGCTGCTGGACTCGCTGGGACGGCCGGAGGAGGCCCGGGTCCAGTACGAGGCCGTGTCGGTGCTGGCGGCGCGCCGCGAGGCGAACGGCGTCAACGAGGCGGTGGTCCTGGGCCTGTTCGAGGCCGACCACGGGGACGCGGGCGCCGCCGTACGCCGCCTGTCGGCGGAGTGGAAGCGGCACAAGAGCGTGCAGGTGGCCGATGCCCTGGGCTGGGCGCTGCACCGCGGCGGGGAGGACACGGCGGCCCTGGAGCACGCGAAGAAGGCCACCGAGCTGGGGGTGCGCAGTGCGGAGTTCTCCTACCACCGGGCGATGATCGAGCGGGGCCTGGGCGACGAGGCGGCGGCCCGCCGCCACCTGGAGGAGGCCCTGCGGACGAACCCGGGTTTCTCCCCCGTGCGCGGCCCCCTCGCGAAGGAAGCCCTCGCCACGATCGGCCAGCCCCCCTCGGGCGGCCCGGAGAACATGCAGCCCCGCACACCGTGGGTGGCCCCGGAGCTCCCGAAACCCAACCCCCCGAAGCCCAAACCGAAGCCGGCCTCACCGAAGCCGAGCCCGTCCTCCACCTGACCGGAGCCCTCCCCGGGGGCCGGGGCAGCCGGGGACGGCAGAAGGGTGGGGTGGGCCGGGGGATGCCGCTCCGCGCAGCGGCATCCCCCGGCCCGCCCCACCCCCGCCGGCGGCCGGCCCGCGCCCCGCCCGGGGACCCGGGCCCAGGCGACCTACAGGTTGCCCCGCTTCTCCTGCTCCCGCTCGATCGCCTCGAACAGGGCCTTGAAGTTGCCCTTGCCGAAGCCCATCGACCCGTGCCGCTCGATGATCTCGAAGAAGACCGTCGGACGGTCCTGCACCGGCTTCGTGAAGATCTGCAGCAGGTAGCCGTCCTCGTCACGGTCCGCCAGGATCTTCAGCTCGCGCAGCTCGTCGATCGGCACGCGCGTGTCGCCGACCCACTCGCCCAGCGTGTCGTAGTACGAGTCCGGCACGGACAGGAACTGGACGCCCGCCGCCCGCATCGTCCGCACGGTCGCCACGATGTCGTTCGACGCGAGGGCGATGTGCTGGACGCCGGGGCCGCCGTAGAACTCCAGGTACTCGTCGATCTGCGACTTCTTCTTCGCGATCGCCGGCTCGTTGATCGGGAACTTGACCTTCTTGGTGCCGTCCGCGACCACCTTCGACATCAGCGCCGAGTACTCGGTCGCGATGTCGTCGCCCACGAACTCCTTCATGTTCGTGAAGCCCATGACCTTGTTGTAGAACGCCACCCACTCGTTCATCCGGCCGAGCTCGACGTTGCCGACGCAGTGGTCGATGGCCTGGAAGGTCCGCTTCGCCGGCGGGGCGACGATCGGCTCGACGGCGACGTAGCCGGGCAGGTACGGGCCGTCGTAGTCGGTGCGCTCGACCAGCGTGTGGCGGGTCTGGCCGTAGGTGGCGATGGCGGCCAGCACCACGGTGCCGTTCTCGTCCTTGACCTCGTACGGCTCGTCCAGCCCGCGCGCGCCCTGCTCGACGGCGTACGCGTACGCGGCGCGGGCGTCGGGGACCTCGATGGCGAGGTCGATGACGCCGTCACCGTGCTCGGCGACGTGCTCGGCGATGAAGCGGCCGTGGTCGGTCGTCGGCTTGATGACCGAGGTGAGGACGAAGCGCGCGGAGCCGTTGGTGAGGACGTAGCTGGCGGTCTCGCGGCTGCCGTTCTCCGGTCCGGAGTAGGCGACGAGCTTCATGCCGAAGGCGGTGGAGTAGTAGTGCGCGGCCTGCTTGGCGTTGCCCACGGCGAAGACGACCGCGTCCATGCCCTTCACCGGGAAGGGGTCTGCCTCACGCGCGGTGTGCGGGGTGGTTTCGAGGTTCACCAGAGACTCAGTCATGAGCGCAGAGTCCCGCCCTTCCACAAGCTGCGCAATAGTTTCCCTTTCTCCTGTACAGAATGCCCAGCACCAGCGCATGATGACTGAGAGATCTGTGCAGTATGACCAGCCGAATGAGGGAAGGTTCCCATGGGCATCGACGAACTCGACGGCCGGCTCATCGTCCTGCTCGCGCGCGAACCGCGGATCGGGGTCCTGGAGGCCTCCCGGCGCCTGGGGGTGGCGCGCGGCACGGTGCAGGCACGGCTGGACCGGCTCCAGTCCAACGGGGTCATCCGCGGCTTCGGCCCGCAGGTCGACCCGGCGGCCCTGGGGTATCCGGTCACGGCGTTCGCCACGCTGGAGATCAAGCAGGGGCAGGGGGCGGACGTACGGACCCACCTGGCCGGCGTGCCGGAGGTACTGGAACTGCACACGACCACCGGGACCGTGGACATGCTGTGCCGGCTCGTGGCGCGCTCGAACGCCGACCTCCAGCGGGTGATCGACCGGGTCGTCGGCTTCGAGGGGATCGTGCGGGCGTCGACGGCGATCGTGATGGAGAACCCGGTGCCGCTGCGGATCATCCCGCTGGTGGAGCAGGCGGCGCACGAGGGCTGAGCCGTCCGGGGAGTTCCAAAGAAGACGTTGCAAAGAAACCCTTGCATAGGACTCTTTGCAACTCTACTGTTGAGCCATGCCCGAGAAGAACGCCGCATCCGGCGCCCCGCAGCCCGGCGGCGAAGAGCCCAACGTCCGGAAGCTCGACGCCCGCTCCCTGCGCGGCCTCGCCCACCCCCTGCGCATCCGGCTCCTCTCCTCCCTGCGCCGCAACGGCCCCGCCACCGCGTCGCAGCTGGCGGAGCAGCTCGGGGAGTCCAGCGGGGCCACGAGCTACCACCTGCGCCAGCTCGCCGCGCACGGGTTCGTCGAGGATGCCCCCGAGCACGGCAAGGGCCGCGAGCGCTGGTGGAAGGCCGCCCACGACGGCACGGCGTTCGACGAATCCCTGCTCCAGGACGAGGACCCGGCCACCCGCGGCGCGGCGGAGCTCTTCCTCCACGAGATCGCGAACATCCACGCCCAGGAGATGAACGCCTGGCTCGGCACCGCCGAGGGCTGGCCGCAGGAATGGCGGCGCGGCTCGGACATCAGCGACTTCACCCTGCGGCTGACGGCCGAGCAGGCAATCGAACTGATCCAGAAGATGCACGACCTGGTCAACGACTACCGCGACCTGCCGGAGTCGGAGGGCACCGAGAGCGTGCGCGTCCACACGCACGCCTTCCCGCGCCGCGAGGGCGCGTAGGCCCCGGGCCCGCCCCACTCCCTCCCGAGCGACACCACCACCGAAGGAGTCCTGCCATGCACGCCTTCCCGTACGCCGAGATACACGCCGAGATCCACGCCGCCCGCACCGCCGAACTCGCCGCCGAGGCCGCCGCCTGGCACCTCGCGCACGAGAGCGCCGCCCCCGCCCACTCCGCCCGCGCCACCCACGCCGTCCCGGCCCTGCGCAACCGGCTCGGCGAGGCCCTGATCAGTGCCGGACTGCGCCTGATGGAACCGGCCCACGTCCACGCCCGCGTCCGGCAGCACGCGGCATGAGCAGGCGCCCCCTCACCGCACTCCTGGCCGCCAACACCATCTCCATAGCCGGCAGTTCACTCACCCTGATCGGCGTCCCGTGGTTCGTGCTCCAGACCACGGGGAGCGCCGGCCGGGCCGGGGTCGTCGCCTTCTGCGCCACCCTGCCCGTGATCGTCGCCGCGCTCGTCGGCGGCCCGCTGATCGACCGGATCGGCCGCCGCCGCGTCTCCGCGGCCTCCGACCTCATCTGCGCGCTCGCGGTCGGCGCGATCCCGTTGCTCCACTACGCGGGCCTGCTGGAGTTCTGGATGCTGTGCGCGCTGATGGCCGTCAGCGGCCTCGTGCACACCCCGGGCCTGACCGCCCGCAACGTCCTGCTCCCCGCCCTCGCCGAGCACGCCGGCACCACCATCGGCCGGGCGTCCAGCCTCTACGACGCCGTCTCGCGCGGAGCCCGCATGCTCGGGGCCGCCACGGCCGGCCTGCTGATCACGTTCGTCGGCGCCGAGACCGTCCTGCTCCTGGACGCGGCCTCCTTCGCCGTCTCGGCACTGCTGATGACGGCGTTCGTGCGCGGGGTCGCCGCCGCCGACCCGCAACCCACCCCGGAGAAGGTGACGTTCGGCGCCTACCGGGCCGAGATGGCCGAGGGCTGGCGCTTCCTGACCCGCTCCCGGCTCCTGATGGGCGTCACCCTGATGGTGATGATGACCAACGGGCTGGACCAGGGCTGGAGTTCGGTCCTGCTGCCCGTGCACGGCCGCGAGGACCTCGGCAGCGCCGGCGCGGTCGGCCTGATGATCTCCCTGTTCGGCGGCTCCGCCCTGCTGGGCGCCCTGCTCTACGGGGCGTGGGGCGAGCGCTTCCCCCGCCGGGCGGTGTTCGCGGTGGCCTTCCTCCTCTGCGGCGCACCCCGCTACGTGACGGCCGCCCTCACCGACACCGCGCCACCGCTGGCGGTCGTCATGGCCCTCTCCGGCCTCGGGGCGGGCATGCTCAACCCCATCCTCGGCACGGTGATGTACGAGCTCGTCCCCGAGGAACTGCGCAGCCGCGTCTCCGGCGTGACCATGGCGGGCTGCGAGCTGGTGATGCCCCTCGGCGGCCTCGCGGCGGGCCTCCTGGTGGACGGCTCCGGCATCGCGCACGCCCTCCTGGCCTTCGGCGCCGTCTACTTCCTGACCACCCTGACCCCCCTCCTCTTCCCCGCCTGGCGCGGCCTCGACCGCACCCCGGCCCCCACCCTCAACAGGCCGGAACCTCGCCGCCCCGCTGCGGGGCGCTTGAGGCCCAGGTGACGCTCTCCTACGCCTTACCCGATGTAGGCCCAGGCTCGGGGAGGCGGGCGTCTCCCACGGAACCGAGCAACCCCACTTCCAGCCCTTCGTCCCAGCAGTCAGCCGGTACCTCATCCCCGGCCTCGGCAAGAAGAAACTCAGCAAGCTCACCGCCAAGGACGTCCGCACCCGGCTCAACTAGCTCCGCACGACCTGCCAGTGCTGCTCGCGCGGTATCTATGACCGGCATGATGAGCCCCGCTGCTGTGCCGCTGGCCGGTGCTGCCACAAGGTGCCCTCCCCACTGACGCTCACCTCCATCCACTCGGTACTCAAGTCTGCCCAGGAGCATGCCTTGCGTGAGGAAGAGATCCCGCGCATAGGTGACGTGGAACAGGCGGCCGATCAGCGTCTTCACGCAGGCCAGCGTTTACCGCTGATCCACCCAGCCGCGGGCCAGCGGGCGGCGTTCCAACTCCCCCTCAAGTCGGCCTACTTGCCGCTCGCTCAGCCTTGGCCGGCCCGATGATCCCTTCGAGTGGACCCGGCCTGGCCGCGCTCCCGCCATTGGGGGGCGGCGCCAGCGTTCCACCGACCGCTCGCTCACCCGCAGCGCGATCGCGATTCGCTGCTCTTCTCCCCGCCCTCGAAGCGGACCACAGCCTGCAGTCGGATCCGCTCCCGCGCAGCCCTCTCGGCGTCGGCCTCCGCCCTGCGCGTACCTCACAGCCCGGAGCTACCGGAAAGGCCCAGACACTGCCGGGCGAACAGCCCCGACATCACCCAATCAAGCTCAGCACTGCCGTCACCCCATACCAAAGCCCCGCCAGGACACACCTGACGGGACTTCGGGTTTGCAGACCTACACCGTCGCCAGAGACTCGAATTTCAGCGGGGCGGAAATTCGGAAAACACAAGGCACGGCCCATTTTCACCAACGAAGGCCATTCCCGATCAAGGCAACATGCCGCCGTGACTTTCAGTGAAATTGCGGGACACTTCCCGGATTTCAGGGTCGCTACTCTCGGCGGCTTTGCCAATCACGGCGCCTAGAGCCTCCCACGCTTCAACCTCAGCCAGCACGTACGCCAGCCCGATATAGTCTTCGACTTCACCGCTGGATAGGCACTCCAGTGCTACCCGGGCGAATTGCGTTGAATCAATTTCTCTCCGAGCTGCCCGGATCACCTCACAGGCAGGCAGCACCCACCCAGCCGACAAGGAGAGGTCAACCAGCAGATCGAGCAGCTCCGGAACGCCATCGGGAAATAGGCGGAGGAAATCCAGAGCGGCAGACCGATCCCACGCCGAACTGCTTGAAAGCGCTTTAGCCAGCAAGTCCACGCGGGAGGGCAACTGGTTCACCTCGGCGCGGCATCGAGCGACCTCCTGCTCGGCCGCCACCAAGGCACGCCATTCTCCTATCCTCAGTGCATCTCCTTCTGGACTCACAGCTTCTTTCCTATGTTTTGCCAGTTCATCCCTTGGATTAGCCCTACATACTCATCGAACAACATGCGACGCGTCGGGTAGACGGTGTGGTGACCAAGCGCCCGCGGACCTCCAACCCCTCTGCCATCAGCAATAACTCCCAACCCGTCAGGAATTGGACCCGCGGGGGTACGAACCTGCCCCTTCAGCCCGATACGGCTGGCGTTCTCCACCGAATCAAACGTCGAGAGCCCCTGCACATCCTGAGATTTCAGTTGCTCAGCAGTAGGCCCATTGACGAAGCCATCCGCATCCACATCGATATCTTTCCCTGGACGAACCCTCGGCCCACCCACCGTGTATATAGGGCAGCTGCTGTTGTGAACGAGCACTGGCGTCTCGCCCGCCAGCACATAGTACGTGTGGACGTCTTCGATTGTCAGGTTGAACGTCTTCGCATGCTGGGCATACGGGTCGTTCTTGACGACGATTGCCGTGCCGCCGCCCTCGACCATCACCGACATCCCTGCCGTCAGATCGCCAGCGGTAACCCAAGCGTTCTGGGACGGCGACCAGAAGGGATGTTCGTGTGTGGCGGTGAGCTCTTCGACCCCCTTCTCTGTCGCAATGGCAAGCTTGTTGAAGTGCTTGTCGTCTTCCGTGACGATCAGCTGGGTCACGCGACGCTTGCCGGTCTCCCCCGACCTCGGGTCGGTAGCGATGACGTAGTCGCCGACCTCGATCGTCTCGATGGCCTTGGATTTACCATCACCCATGACCACTTGAGTGCCCGCGAGGAAGCAATTGCATCCGCCACCCTTGGCAGGCTTCGTCCGGGTACCGTCCTGAAGCCTTATGCCGCCGCCGGATCCTCCGGGTATCTCATAGGGCTGGACCTCGCCGTTCACGAGCTTCGCAGCGATATTGAGCTCGGCGTAGTATCCGAGATCAGCGCAGTCGGTGGCTTCGCAGGCGTTCAGCAGCGCCGTCGTCTGCGCCGTCCAGATCGTCCCCCGCTCATTGTTCACGACAAAGCGGAGCTCAATGGTGAGCTGCTTCCGGTATTCCTTGAGGAATTTCGGCGAGGCGTTCTTGGGAAGCCGGAGCGGCTTGTCGCTCTTGTTGAGCCATACCTGGTCGTTGACAGTCGGCCTGTAGACGGCGGGGGTACTGTCGTAACCGCCCGTCATCCCGTTGGGGCGAGCCGGGTCGTTGACGGACAGATTGTCGTCACGCGGGTTGTAGTGGCCTCCGCAGTTCCCGTTCAGGCAGTCCCTCTCGATCTCGCCGGTGGGATCGCTGAGAGAAACGGGGTTGTTACTGGAGTACACGTAACCGTGGAGCTGCTGCGAGCTGGAGAGGTCCATCAGCGGATCCACGGAGATGAAGCGACCCGTCAGAGGGTCGTATTCGCGGGCTCCGAGGTGGGTGAATCCGCTGTCCGCGTCCTTGGTTCCACCGACGAAGCCCTTGTCGCCGGTCCAAGCTGTGGACCGGGTGCCCCGTTCCTCACCGAAGATCCCCGTCTTGCGACGCTCGACGGTCTGCGTCGCATCGGCGCTGATCTGGGTGGTGCCTGTGCCGTGGTGGTCGGCCAGGGTGAAGGTGAGTTTGCCGCCCGTGCGCATCGCGACGCCGCCGTAGTAGCGGGTCCCCGTAACCTTGCCGGACTTGTCGAGCTTGAGCTCGTTGCCGCCCGGGAGGTAGAGGGTGACGCCGGTCGAATCCTTTCGGAGCAGACGCTGGCCGGCAGTGTCATAGGCGAACGAGTTGCTGGACGCGCCCTGGTCGAGGGCCTTGAGGTGCCCCTCGGCGTCCCACTCCAGGTACTGGGTCTCGGCTGTTCCGATCTTCCTGGTCTTGGTGTTGCCGGATGCGTCGTAGGTGAAGGCCTCGTCCCGTGCGTCGGCGCCCGATTGCGTGACCTTGGTGAGGTCGTGCTTGCCCGCCGTCGGCGCCGCGTACGTACGGACCGTGTCGGAGGCCGCCGCCGGATCCGTCTTGTGCTTGGTCTCCGTCTTCCGGTTGCCCACCGCATCGTAGGTGTAGGTCGTCCAGTAGGCGTCCGGTCCGCCGACGACCGCGTCGGAAGGCTTTGCCGCACAGGTTTCACCCTGATTGGTCCATGCCTCGACGATGCGGCGCAGGGCATCGAGACCGACGCACTGGGTGTCCGTGGTGCGGTCCGAGTCCTGGCCGAAGGCGGTGGCGATGGCCGTCAGGTTGCCCGCGGGGTCAGCGGTGTAGCGCGTGTCATCGAGCCTGTTCGGTGCTACCTCCCGATCGTTGTAGGACCGCGAAACCATGCCGGTGTGTTCGTCATATTCGGTCGAGGTGAACACCCTCTGGCCAGTAGCTCCCAGTTCCTGGCGGATGCTGCGGCCGTAGTGGTCGTACGTCATCGCCGAGACGAGCCGGCTGTTGCCCGCACCCATGCTGTTGAGGAGGCCGGAGACCGGTCTGTAGGTGCTGCCGACCGTCTCTGCGGGCAGATCTCCCATGGCCGGCTGCTTGGTCGTAAGGAGCTGCCCGGCAATGTTGTAGGTGTTCGTCCACTTGTACGTGCCGGCCAGGGCCCCGACGTCAGGTGCCGCCGGGATGTTCACCTGTGCTTGCAGTGGCTGGTAGAGGTTGTCGTAGACCGTGACTTCCGACTCGTAGGCCCGACCGTCGATGAAGCGGACCGACTTGCTCAGGCGCCCCTTGGCGACGGTGTCGTAGAGGTTCGACGTAAGGACCGTTCCGCCTTGCTTGACCGCCGTGGGGCGTCCGAGCTCGTCGTAGTCGGTGTGCAGGGTGATTCCACGGGCGTCGGTCACGTCCGTGGCTTTGCCTGCCGTGTCATAGGCGGTCTTCGTGGTGCCCTTGTCCGGATCGTTCACCTCTGACTGGGAGCCACGTACGTCGTAGGTGTACGTCCACTGGGCACCGCTCGGGTCGGTGACCTGGGCCAGACGTCCGAGCCTGCTGTACGTGTACCGGGTGGACTGCGACGTCATGCGTCCCGGGTCGGTGTACTGCTTGAGTTCGACCGTCCGACCCAGGGCATCCACGACCGTGGTCGTGGAGGTACCGCCTTGCGGCGGGACGACCGTGGTGGTGTCACCGCCGTAGCTGGTGGTGGTCCGCTTCGTCTCCACCCCGAACTTCTTGGAGATCACCGCAGTGGGGCGGTCGGCACCGTCGTAGACCGTGTCGACAGAGGCGGGATAGGCACTCTCCAGGCCGGTCGTGAGCTGCGCCTCGGGGAGGCCGTTGGCGTAGTAGGTGCCCGAGTTCCGCCAGGGCCGGCCCTTCGTGTCGTAGAACGTCTCGGTGATCAGACGACCCGCAAGGTCGGGCGACGCGGTCTGGGACTGGCGCTGGCGCAGCAGCCCGTCCTGGATGGAGTAATCCACCGAGTACTGGTAATCGTGAGTCAGCGACTTTGAGACGACGACGTTCGGGCCGTCGTTGCGGATCACGTACTCGAACTGGCGGCTCGGTTTGTCCGGGTTTCCGGCCGCCGACCAGTTGGGCAACCAGACCTTCGAGGTACGCCCGAGGGCGTCGTAGGCAGTCGTGGTCACCTTGCCGTTGGCATCGGTCACCTTCGTGGACTGCCCACGCAGCGGGTCCAGCTCCGACGACACCGCGTGGCCCTTCGGGTTCGTCACGACCATGGTGGTCGCGACTTCTCCGGTGGCGGGCGTCAGGGTGATGGTGGTGAGCCTGCCGTACGCGTCGGCGATGGCCAGCTGGCGCCCGTAGGCGTCGTAGCACAGCTGGTCCTTGGCGGCGCCGCAGGTGCTGGGGACCGAGGAAACGGTGTCGTAGCCGTCGCCGCTCGCGTTGATCGTTTCGGTCTTGGTGAGCAGGCCGATGCCCGGCAGGGTGCCGAACGCCCCGTTGTCGAAGTAGGTCCGGTTGTCGGAGATGACGTCCGTCGGCCGATTGACCGCCGTGCCGCAGGGCACGGCCACGGTCTCGACACGGCTCACCTTGTCCAGGATCCAGCTCGCCGTGTTGCGGGCATAGCTACTGGCCGTGCAGGTCTCGTCGCCGCTCTTCGCGATGTCGCCGGACTGGGACTCCCAGTCGACCATGCCGTAGTCGTCATAGTGCCGGGTGACTTCGGTGGTACGGGTCCCACTGGTCACAGCGGTACGGGTGGAGGCCTTCTCGACTCCCGTCCGGTACGACACGAGGTCGGGCAGACCGGGCCTGACCCGCCGGGCCACGACGTCCGAGCGCCAGGGGGTACTGGAGGTCGCGGTGAGGGGCTTGCCCGTGTCGTCACCGTCGTAGGTGGCCGACTCCCGGGGCCGGCCGGCGAACTCGGGGCGGTCGGTGACCGACGTTCCAGTGCCGTCCGTGACCTCCTTGCCGTCGAGACCGCGGAAGTAGCGCATCTCGGTCAGGGACTTCGGCTCGTCGACGGCCCCGACACGGACCTGCACGCGCTCGTATCCGCGGGCGACGGAATGGACGCGATCCTCAGACTTGGTGAACTCGTCCGTGCTCTTGTCCCAGGCGGCTCCGCCGAGGTAGCTGTACGAGGTCACCTTGTCGGGCGAGTCGACCAGGTTGTCGCCTTCCACGACCTGGCTCACGACGTAGGTGTTGAACCAGTCCAGCTTCGCCGTCTCGCCTTCGAAGGCCCATTTGACCGGATAGCAACGGGTGGCGTTCGTGGCGTCCGCCGCGGGCAGCGTGGCGGTGGTGCAGTCCGGCTGCGAGTAGGTGACACCGATCGTGCCGCCGGACTCCGTGGTCACCTGGTACAGGCGCAGGCGGATGAAGGGGGCGAGCCCATCGCCCGTCTTGTCGACACGGTTGGCCTTCTGCTCGCCCGCGAAGCTGACGGGAGGAAGGGTCACGTCGGGGGCGTCGCCGGCCTTGGCCGTGCGGGTGACGGACTTCAGCCACAGAGGGGTGGAAATGCCGTCACCCGAGGGCGGGAAGCTCTGTTCCAGGGCCCAGGAGTCGACGTCCTTGTACGTACCGCCGGTCAGAACCTTGGTGTTGATGCCCGTGAGGCGCATGCGCGACCAGAAAGTGGGCGAGAACTGGTTCTTGCACTCCGCGGAGCCGTCCTTGCAGAACTGGTCGTAGGGTGCATCGGGCCAGTTCTTGGCATTGGCCTCGTCGAAAGTCCCGCAGTTGGTGAGGCATCGCTCCGACACGTCGAAGGTGACCTGCCCCATGGCCTTGGCGCTGTAGACCGACCCCGCGCGCAGGCCGTAGTCGATGTGGTCGAGCCAGCCGCTACGCGTGTAGGGGGTGACGGTGCCCTTGCCGGTCGTCTGGGAGACGTTCCGCCCGTAGTTGTTGCTCTCCGTCTTCCAGTAGTAGGCCATGGCGCTGCCACCGGGGGCCACCACGTAGTCGAGCTGCCACCGCCAGGCCTGCTGGCACCAGGCGCTCGCGAAAGAGGCGTTGTAGCAGGGCTCGCCCGCCTGATTGCCGTAGACGGGAACCGTCCAAGCGGAGTTCGTCGTGGGCGTGGACCCGTCCTTCCAGCCCGGAAGACGGTTCAGACCGAAGAAGTACTGCATGCCGTCGGTCGTGGTGATCTTCCAGTGCTCACCGTCGTTGTCACCGTTGGCGGCACCGGTGAGCTTCTCGACCTTCTCCCCGGAATCGGACGCGGGGTGCCAGCCCTTGCCCTGCTCGAAGACGAGCTCCGTGGACTTGCCGTTGAGCGAGAGCGTGGCGTTGTCGTTGAACCAGCACTGGTCACCGATCTTGGCGGTGCTTGTACTGCCGGTCTTGTCCTCAACACATGGTTTGTACTTGCGTTCGATGAAGCCCGGATCCCAGGACCAGCCGTCGCCGATCCAGGAGGCCTGGGTGTTCGATGCGGCAGTGCGGCCATCCACCGACTGGGAGTTGTAGTCCAGGGAGATCTTCGGCACAAGGCCGCCCGGTACGGCAGGTGTCGCGACGTTGTACGACCAGGAGAACGCCCCGGTCGATCCACCGGCGTTCCAGGAGCCCGAGGGCCCCATCGGCGTCGCCTTGTAGTCGCCGCTCGAACCGGAAGCGCCGGCCGTCGCCGCCAGGACCATGCCCGTGGATCCGGCGGCAGCCGCCGGCGCGGCCCACAGCCCGGCGGGCTTGGCCGCCTGCGGCCCTGAACCCGGCACGGCGACCTGGGCCGTGAGCTTGCCCGAGCGGGTGTCGTTCCGCGTCGCCAGGGGCTTCTGAGTACGGCACTCAGGACGGTCCGGCGTGGTCAGCGCGCAGGCCGGGAGTTCCACCAGGTGCAGGCGGGAGGCGTAGTCGCCGCCGTACGCGTCACGGAAGCCGTTGTAGTCCACCTCGACCCCGGCCGACGCGGGCTGCTGGGCCCCGTCCGAGCGTCCTACCGACAGCAGCAGGCCGTCGATACCCGCCTTACGGGCGCCGTCCCGGGCGCTGACGGCGACCTTCACCTTGGCCGGCGTCGCGACGCCCCCGCCCGGCGCGGCGTGCACCGCGACCGGGAACTTCCCGTCCGGCAGGGAGCCGGACCCGGCGGTAAAGGCCTGCCCGCCGGAGGCAATGGCCTTGGTGGCCGTGCCCGACGCCAGGTCCACCTCGGCCGAACTCGCTGCGGGCCAGGCCACCTTCGGAGCCCGCCACGGTCTCTCCACCGCGGCATCGGGCTTCGTCGTTCCGCCGGTCCGGACCGGCGCCACCGGTACGGCCTTCGGCTGCTTGAGCTCGGGAAGTAACGGTCCACCTTTGCTATCCGCTACGGCCACCGCACTCGGCAGCAGGCCGGAGAGGACCGCTGCGGCCAATGCCGCAGAAAGCCCTCTCATTCGAGATCGTCTCACACCCCACCCCACATTTCCAGGAAATTACCGGCGCAGACTAACAGCCCCAATTCGCGAGTCCGACACGCCGATAATGGCTTGAATTCGAGGTTGCGGAACATCAATTAATACAAAACATATCTCCCGGACCAAAACGCCACATTAAACCCCAGAAGCGCCGAATCTTGCAGGTCACAGGGTGCCTCTCCCGCAGCCGGTCGAGTACAGTCGCCGCGAATATCGAATGATTGGAGTTCGGGTGAAAACTGAAAGACCCTCCTCCGGAAAGCCCGGCCGGCAAGGGATGTCGAGAGCCATTTCCATGACTCTCATTGGCGCAATAGCAGCTAGCGGTTTGGCCGTATTGCAGCCTGCCACCGCGGCTGTCGCCGCCACCGACCCGGTGGCCGACGGCTCCATGAGCCCGGAGGACTTCGCTCTCGCCAAGGCGAAAGAAACTGGTCAGCCCTACGAACTGGCGTCGGCGCGGACGGGTTCCTCGGACACCTGGGCGCTGCCGAACGGCAAGTGGTCGATCAAGCGCTACGGAACGACGGTGCGGGTGCGGCAGGGCGGGGTATGGGTCGCGTCCGACCCGACGTTGCGCTTCGGCTCGGACGGAAAGGTCACGCCGAACGCGTCGGCCGTCTCGATCGCCTTCTCGGGCGGCGGTACGGGCCCCTTGCTGACCGGCGTACGGGACGGACGCACGCTGTCGCTGACCTGGCCCAAGCCACTGCCGAAGCCGACGCTGGCCGAGAACGTGGCCACGTACCCGAACGTGCTGCCGGACGTGGACTTACAGCTCAAGGCCGAGGTCGAGGGTTTCTCACAGCTGCTGGTGGTCAAGACGCCCGAGGCGGCGAAGCATCCGGATCTTGCGCTGCTGAAGTTCAAGCTCGACACGGTCGGTCTCAACGTCACCAGTGACCCGACGACCGGACTGCTGACCGCGGTCAACCCTGCCGGGCAGAACGTCTTCACCGCCTCGGCCCCCATGATGTGGGACTCCACGACCACCGGAGCCGCCCCCGCTCCCCCGGCCCGCTCGGCGGCGTCCGCGCGCTCCCTGGCCGCCGATCCCGGAACCGGCGGCGGAGCGCCCTCGGACGCGTTCGTGACGCCGTCAGGGGCCAAGGACGCCCAGATGCCCACGACCGTCGCCGGCGACGTTCTGGAGATCCGGCCGGACCAGGCCCTGCTGACCGGCGCGCAGACGAAGTACCCCGTCTACATCGACCCTTCGGTCGCGTGGGGCGAACGCCAGAACTGGGCCTGGGCCTACCGGAGCTGGCCGAACAACTCGTACTGGAACACCAAGCAGGACGTGCGGGTCGGGCACGAGAGCGACACCAACGGGCTCTCCCGGTCCTTCTTCCAGCTCGACACCTCGAACATCAAGGGTGCCTTGGTCTCGAAGTCGACGTTTCGGGTGAAGGAAACCTGGGCCTGGTCCTGCACGGCGACCCCCGTGGAGCTGTGGAGCACCGGCCCCATCTCCCCGCAGACCACATGGAACAACCAGCCGGGCAAGGTCCACCGACTCGCCACCGTCACCGCGGCCAAGGGCTATGAAGGGTGCGCACCCGGCAACCTCGAATTCGACGCGACCGAGGCGGCGAAGGAGTCGGCGTCCAAGGGCTGGTCCAGCGTGACGCTGGGCCTGTACGCGTCGAATGAGAGCGACGTGTACCAGTGGAAGCGGTTCGATCCCAAGACAATCACACTGGAGACGGAGTACAACAACCCACCCGGGAAGCCGACGGGGCTGGGCACCAACCCTGACGGACCTTGCGACGCCACTGGTCGAATCGCGCCCAGCCACAGCATCGGCGACGCACGGGTAAGCGTGTACGCGACCGTCGACGACCCTGACGCCGGAAACCTGGAAGCCGAATTCCAACTGCTCAAGCAGGCCACCTTCCCCGGCGGAGCCAAGCTGATCGCGGAACAGGGCATTGCCGCCAGCAAGGGCAAGGTCGCCACTTGGAGCATTCCCGATGCCACGCTGCCCAACGGCAGTTACTACTGGAAGGTCCGAGCCAAGGACCAGGATGGCGCGTACTCCGACTGGTCGTACGCATGCAGCTTCACGATCGACCGCTCCCGCCCTGCCAAGCCACCACTGATCAGTTCTGCCCAGTTCCCCGACGGCAGGAATGGCTGGCCGCCGACCACTGGCAAGGCCCGCACCCCCGGCACGTTCACCCTCTCCGCCAACGGCGTCACCGATGCCAAGGAGATCCTCTATTACACGGACACCGAGCCCGCTCCGCAGGCGGTCGCCCCTGGCGCCAGCGTGACGGTCACGCCCCCCGGATCCGGCCCACACTTCGTTTACGCAATCACCGTCGACAAGGCCGGCAACCGCTCCGACACTGCCACCTACCTTTACTACGCCAACCGCTCCCAGTCCCAGGACGGGCCGAACGACTTGAACGGCGACGGCAACCGGGACATTTGGACGGTCGACTCGCGGGGCAGTCTGCTCACCTACGCCGGCCAGGGCAACGGCAAATTCTCGGCCGCCGCCAAGGGGGGCGTCTCCTTCAGCGGAGCCCAAATCGGTACCCAGGGTGACTGGGACGGCGACGGCTACAACGACCTCGTCTCCCTCCAGCAGTCGTCCGGAATGACCCAGAAAAAGCTCTGGACCTACCCGAACAACGGACAGGGATCGGTCGTCAACAAGCCCTCCGAACTCACGGTCGCCTGCCCGGTCAAGGACCCCGGCATCGGCTGCGACTACGGCAGCGACTGGAACGGCGACGACCACTGGTACAACGCCGACCAGATCATCGCGCCGGGCGACCTCAACGGGGATGGCGTCCCCGACCTCCTGGTCAAGCAGGGCAAGCAGCTCTGGGCCTATTACGGGAGCATCTTCAACACCCTCGACAGCAACGGCGAGCCCGTCCTGGTCGGCAATGGCGACTGGGACAAGTTCACCGTTGTCGCTCCTGGGGACCTGAACGGCGACTCCGTTCCGGATCTGTGGCTGCGCGACGACGTCTCCGGTGATGTCTTCCGCACCCTCGGCAGCAAGGGGCCCAACGGCCTCCTCGACCCCACCACTTGGGGAGGCGCCGCCAGCCGCGTCAAGATCGCCGCGGGCATCGGCAAGGGTGCCTTCCCGACGCTGGGTTCGGCGGGCGATGTCACAGGGGACAACATGGCAGACCTCTGGGCCGTCGATGCCAACCGGCAGCTCGCGACTTTCAGTGGTACCGGAACCAGCCAGCCCCTGAACGTCACGGGGGTCAACCAGACCCCCTCCTTCCTGGGCAACCTCACCGCGCCCAAGGCGCAGTGGAAGCTGACGGGACTGAGCAGCAGCACCAGTACGCCCAGTGATGTCGGCAGCTTCCCCGCGGAAGCCGCCGGAATCACCTGGCCGACGGCCCCCATTTCGGGGCGTACCACTCCGTACGCCGCTTTCAACGGACCCGATTCGACCATCACCACAGCGGTGCCCGTCGTCGACACGAGGCAGAGCTTCACCATCAGCGCCTGGGTGAAGCCCGGTGCCAGCGGTGCCGTCATCAGCCAGGACAACAACCGCAACAGCGCCTTCGCGATCTTCGCCGATCCCAACTCGAAGAACTGGGCCTTCGGGCTCACCTACGCCGACGTCGACGGCTCCGCGTACGACTGGTCCACCAAGACCGTCAACGACGCGGCCAGGTACACCCCTGACGCCTGGCAGCAGCTCACCGCCGTCTACAACGCGGAGACCGGGCTGATGAGCCTCTACGTGAACGGCACGCTCGCCTCCGTCGGCCACCACAACGCGGCTACCAGCCCCCCTCCAAGCGGCCCCCTCGTCCTGGGCCGGTACAAGGAGAACGGAAGGGCCGACTACTACCACGAGGGCCTCAAGGGCGGCGTCAGCAACCTGGCCGTCTACCCTTACGCCGCCCCGCCCACAGCGCCCGGAGCCACCGGCCCCATCTCCCTGGCCGCCAAACCGAGCCACTGCATGGACAACGACAACGGCCGGCCCGTCGACGGGAACAAGATCCAGGCCTGGGACTGCAACATGATCGGTGGTGGCAACGCCCAGAAGTTCGACATCCGCGCCGACGGGACCATCCGCCACCAGGACAAGTGCCTGGACGCCACCGGTGCCGGTACCTCCAACGGCACACCGATCCAGATCGTGGGCTGCCACAACCACCCCGCCCAGCAGTTCCTGCCCCGGGCGGACGGCAGCCTGTACAACCCGGTCTCCGGACGGTGCGTGGACGCGGGCAACATGCAGAGCGGCACCCAGCTCTACTTGTGGGACTGCAACGCCACCAACCCGCAGCGCTGGGCCATTCCGGCACTGAGCACAGCTCCGCTGCCCGTACCGCTGTGGTGACCTGGGTGAGCGTCTGACGACGAGCGGGCGTGTCCGGGAGCCTCAGGCTCCCGGACACGCCCGCTTGGTCCGTTCGACCCTGGTCCTCGCCGTCAGCAGGCCGGAACCTCCCCGCCCCGCTGGAGCGCCCGCAGGGAGTCCACCGCGCCCGACAGCGAGGTGACGGGGATCAGCCGCAGCCCCTGGGGGAGTTCGGCCTTGGCGTCGGAGCACTCCGCCTTCGGGACGAGGAAGACCGTCGCCCCGTCGCGGCGGGCCGCCTGGGTCTTCAGGCCCACTCCCCCGACGGCGCCGACCGTCCCGTCGGCGGTGATGGTTCCCGTACCGGCGATGGTGCGCCCGCCGGTGAGGTCGCCGCCGCTGCCGTCGCCGTCGAGCTTGTCGACGATGCCGAGGGAGAAGAGCAGTCCGGCGCTGGGGCCGCCGACGTCGGCGAGGTTGAGGTCGGCCTTGACCGTCTTCGGGTCCTTGTGGAGATATCCGAGGGCGGCCTGGGCGGCGGCCGACTGGGACTGCGTCATCTCCTCCAGGTTGTGCTGCTCGATCTCCTTGTCGCTTCCGCCCGACGGGTAGACGGCCCCCTTCGGCATGACCGCCCGGGTGCTGTCGAACCAGTTCCCGAGCAGCTCGGGCAGGGTGACGGTGCTGGAGGGGCCGGTCGCCTGGATGGTGGTCATCCGCAGCTGGCCCTTGGTGTCCCGGGTGGGCGCGCCGCTGACGGTGATGACGGGCTTGCCGTCACGGGCGCCGAGCACGTCGGCCGTGAGGCCCGGCTGGGCGATCACGAAGGGCAGTGGCGCGAGGGCGGCCACCGCGAACAGCGCGGCTACGGGCGCGGCGCAGATGGCCAGGGCGGCGGGACGCGGCAGACGTGTGAGGCGAGAGAGCACCCGGCCAATCTATCGGGCCGCGCGCCCGCGCCCGTGGCACCGGTGTCCGGGGCGCAGGTGTCCGGGGCCCGCGACCGCCGTCGGCGGGGCTCCCCGGCGGCGGTACCGCGTCCGGCGCGGCGCCCCCTCCGGGAACACCGCGGCGGGCGGCCACCGGCTAGCGCAGGGCGTCGGCGACCTCGCGGGCGGCGTCGACCACGCGCGGGCCCACCCGCTCCGGTACGGCGTCGGCCAGCATCACCACGCCGACGCTGCCCTCCAGCCCGGTGATGCCGACCAGCGGGGCGGCGGCGCCGCTGGCGCCCGCTTCGAGTTCGCCGTGGGTCAGGGTGTAGCCGGGCTCGATGAGCGTGCCCTGGCGGGCGGCCAGGATGGCCCGGCCGGCCGCACCGCGGTCCAGGGGGTGACGGAAACCGGCCCGGTAGGCGACGTGGTAGTCGGTCCAGGTCGGCTCGACGACGGCGACGGCGAGCGCCTCTGTGCCGTCGACGAGGGTCAGGTGCGCGGTGGCGCCTATGTCCTCGGCGAGCGAGCGCAGCGCGGGCAGCGCCGCCTCCCGCACGAGCGGGTGTACCTGACGCCCCAGCCGCAGCACGCCGAGCCCGACGCGGGCCCGGCCGCCGAGGTCGCGGCGGACCAGGGCGTGCTGTTCGAGGGTGGCGAGCAGTCGGTAGACCACGGTGCGGTTGACACCGAGGCGGTTGGAGAGCTCGGTGACAGTCAGACCGTGGTCGGTGTCGGCGAGCAGCTTGAGGACTCTCAGCCCTCGATCGAGAGTCTGGGAGGTTTCCGCGGTCACGACGCCTCTCCCTCTCCTTCGGGTGGGCGGCGGTGACTCTCACGGGGTGGAGCGCTGCCGGTCCCTCGGCGACGCACGGAGAGGCCGCCGGTAGCGGCCATGGCACCGGCTGCGCTCCCGCGGCGGCGCTGCCACGGGGCGTTCGATGCGGGGACAGTAGCGAGCGGGTCCGCTCAGCGGAAGGCCTCGTCCAGAATCCGGGCGCCTGCTGTCGGTTTGTGTCCTTTTCTGCTGACGCCTGTGCCAATTCGTAATGTTCCTCAAGCGAAAACCGCTTTACAGCCCCCTTAGTCTGATCACGTTCAAAAAGATTTTTGGGGGTGGGCAGGGCGTGCGACGCCGTGCCCACGTAGGGGAAAGAAGTACAAGTGAAGCTGAAGCGCATGGCCATCGTCGCCGCCGCTGCCGTGGTGGGCCCGACGGTCCTCATGGCCACGCCCGCCATGGCGGACGAGGTCCAGAACCCGGCGATCACCACGCCGGACGCGGCTCCGGCCGCCGACGCCGCCGCCAAGCCGGCCGCGGAGGCCCCGGCGACCCCGGCGGAGGCTGCCAAGCCCGCCGCGGAGACCCCGGCCCCGGCCGCCGAGACCCCGGCCGCGAAGCCCGCCGCCGAGACCCCGGCGACCACCCCGGCCGCCGACGCCGCCAAGCCCGCCGCGGAGACCCCGGCGGTTCCGGCCGCCGACGCCGCCAAGCCCGCCGCGGACGCCAAGCCCGCCGCCCAGACCCCGGCTCCGGCCGCGAAGGGCGCGGACGCGGCCGACGCCAAGGACGCCGCGAAGTGGGTCGCCGACGGCCCGAAGCTCGCGATCAAGGACCTGCCGTCCTCCTTCAAGGCCGGCGGCGGCTGGCAGGAGTTCACCATCGAGGTGGACAACACCGGCGGCAAGGACCAGAAGGACTACGCGCTCGGCGTCGACCTGCTGACCCGTACGACGAAGTTCAAGGAGGGCTACATCGCCCTTGAGGTGTACCTCCCGGACGAGGACGGCAAGTGGGGCTGGGTCCCGGTCGAGTCCCACGGCTCGGACGGCGTGTTCACCCTGGACTTCGGCCACGACGGCATCGCGAAGGATGAGAAGTTCTCGCTCAAGCTCCACCTGAAGTTCTCGAAGGACGCGCCGAGCACGGACATCGCGATCGCCCCCGTGGGCTGGAGCAACGTCGAGGGTGAGGAGATCTTCTCCGAGTCCGACTTCGCCTTCTCCACCATCACGCATGCCGGTTCCAACAACGGCGGCAACAACGGCGGCGGCCACACCGGCAACGGCGGTCACACCGGTGGCAACACCGGCACTAAGCCGAACGGCGGCACCTCCACCACGCCGATCGTGAACCACAACGGTGGCGGCACCACCACCGACACCGGCACCACCACCAACGCCGGCGGTCAGCTCGCCGAGACCGGTACCGACGCGGCCACCAGCTGGGCCCTCGGCGCCAGCGGTGTCGCGCTCGCCATGGGTGCGGCCCTCGTCGCGGGCAACGGCCGCCGTCGGCGCGTCGGCGCCTGACGGCAGGCAGTAAACAGCCAGTAGGCAGTACGAGAACGGGGTCCGTGCGCAGCAGCGCACGGACCCCGTTCCGCGTGTCACACCCCCCGCGGACGCGCTACCGCATCCGCGTGGCCCACTCCTGCACCTTCTTGATCCGCTCCCGCAGCTGCCCCGCCGTCGCCTCCGCGCTCGGCGGCCCGCCGCACACGCGCCGCAGCTCCGTGTGGATCACCCCGTGCGGCTTGCCGCTCTGGTGGACGTACGCGCCGACCATCGTGTTCAGCGACTTGCGCAGCTCCAGCAGCTCCTTGTGCGAAACCACCGGCCGCCGGTCGGCCGGCAGCTCCAGCAGGTCCGCCTCCGAGTCCGGCTTGCGCCGGCTGTGCGCGATCTGCCGCGACTGCCGCTTCTGGAGCAGCATCTGCACCTGGTCGGGCTCCAGCAGCCCCGGGATGCCGAGGTAGTCCTGCTCTTCCTCGCTGCCGGGGTGCGCCTGCATGCCGAACTCGGCGCCGTCGTAGAGCACCCGGTCGAAGACGGCGTCGGACTCCAGCGCCTCGAAGGACATCTGCTCGTCCTCGCCGGTGTCCTCGTCCTCCTGCCGGTTCGCCTCGTCCATCTCCTTCTCGGACTCGGCGTACGGGTCCTCCTCGCCCTGCTTCTTCGGCTTGTCGAGGACGTGGTCGCGCTCGACCTCCATCTCGTTCGCGAAGCCGAGGAGGTAGGGGATCGTCGGAAGGAACACGGACGCCGTCTCGCCGCGCCTGCGCGATCGCACGAAACGCCCGACCGCCTGCGCGAAGAACAGCGGCGTCGAGATCGTCGTCGCGTACACGCCGACCGCCAGGCGCGGGACGTCGACGCCCTCGGACACCATGCGGACCGCGACCATCCAGCGGTCGTCGTTCCCGCTGAAGGTGTCGATGTTCTTCGAGGCGCCCGTGTCGTCCGACAGCACCAGGGTCGCCTTCGTCCCGGTGATCTCGCGGATCAGCTTGGCGTACGCGCGGGCCGAGTCCTGGTCGGAGGCGATGACGAGGCCGCCCGCGTCCGGGATGCCCTTCCTGACCTCCGTCAGGCGCTGGTCGGCGGCGCGCAGCACGTTCGGCATCCAGTCGCCGCGCGGGTCCAGCGCCGTGCGCCAGGCCTGCGAGATGGCGTCCTTGGTCATCGGCTCGCCGAGGCGGGCGGCGATCTCGTCGCCCGCCTTGGTGCGCCAGCGCATGTTGCCGCTGTAGGAGAGGAAGATGACCGGCCGCACGACGCCGTCGCCGAGCGCGTTGCCGTAGCCGTACGTGTAGTCCGCGGAGGACCGGCGGATCCCGTCGTTGCCCTCCTCGTACGTGACGAAGGGGATCGGGTTCGTGTCGGACCGGAAGGGCGTGCCGGTCAGGGCCAGGCGCCGGGTCGCCGGGTCGAAGGCCTCCAGGCAGGCCTCGCCCCACGACTTCGAGTCGCCCGCGTGGTGGATCTCGTCGAGGATCACCAGGGTCTTGCGCTGCTCGCAGCGGTTGCGGTGCAGCATCGGGCGCACGCCGACACCCGCGTAGGTGACGGCGACCCCGTGGTAGTCCTTGCTCAGCGGGCCGGCGGAGTACTCCGGGTCGAGCCGGATGCCTATCCGGGCCGCCGCCTCCGCCCACTGCTTCTTCAGGTGCTCGGTCGGCGCGACGACGGTCACCTGCTGCACCACGTGGTGGTGCAGCAGCCAGGACGCGAGGGTCAGCGCGAAGGTCGTCTTGCCGGCTCCGGGGGTCGCGACCGCGAGGAAGTCGCGCGGCTGCGTCTCGATGTACCGGGTCAGGGCACCCTCCTGCCAGGCACGCAGCTTGCTGGCGGTGCCCCACGGCGCGCGGCCGGGGAAGGCGGGTGAGAGGTGGTGGGAGGCGGTAGTAGTCACGGTCTCCGGTTCGTCTCAGTCACGGTCGCGGTCGTACGTAGGACAACCGGGCCACCTTACCGGCCCCCGCCCGCCCCTCCCGGAGGGACAGGCCCGTGACCTCGGCGGGTGCGGCGAGCGTCACATCGGGAACCTCCCGGCGCTCACATCGCGCGCAACCGCTCCGCGATCACGGCGACATCGGCCTCGTGCCCGGCGGCGACGTCGATGACCAGGCCGTACGCCGCGTCCTGGTCCACCGCCGCGAGATCCACGCCGTTCACGGCGAGGAAGGTGGCGGCGGCCAGCCAGGCCGTCCGCTTGTTCCCGTCGACCAGGGGGTGGTTCACGGCGATGCCGTGGAGCAGCGCGGCCGCCTGCTCGTACGGGTCCTCGTACGCGGGCACGCCGAACATGCGGGCCCTGGGCCGGTGCACGGCGGACTCCAGCAGCCCGGGGGCGCGCAGTTCCACGGGCTGGTCCCGGGCCAGGCAGGCGTGCCGGGCGAGGTCGAGGACCTCGGCGAGGGTGAGGTGGCGCACGGCACCCCCGTCCACGGCGGCCCCGTCCACGGCGGCCCCGTCCACGGCGGCCCCGTCCACGGCGGCCCCGTCCATGGCGGCCCCGTCCATGGCGGCCCCGTCCACGGCGCTCACCGCCCGAGCCTCTCCAGCAGCGGGGCGTGGGCGCGGGCCAGGCGCGCGGCGGCCTCCCCGACGCGCTCGCGCTCCGCCCGCAGGTGCTCCCGTACGGCGTCCAGCGCGAGCTCCTCGGGCGTGCGGCCGGTGGCGTCGGCCAGGTCGGAGAGGTCGGCGCGCTCGGCGTCGGTCAGGGGGAGGGCCAGCTCGTACATGCCGCCGAACCTATCCCCTGGAGCCGCCCGCCCCCTCAGCTTTTCGGGGTACCCGTCTCGGCCGGGGCGGTACCCGTCTCGGCCGGCGCGGTGCCCGTCTCGGCGGGGGCAGTACCCGTCGCCGCCGGGGCGGGGCCCAGCCGGGTCTCCGCGGGGTCCAGCCGGTTCGGGGCGGGGTCCAGCCGGGTCGCGACCCAGGCCCCCACCAGCGCCACGCACGCCATCGGCAGGAACACCGCCAGGAAGGCGGCGGGGTGCGAGGCGGTGGCCCCCGCGGCCGGGGTGTGCCCGGCCGACCCCACCGCTCCCCCGCCGAGCCCGGCGAAGGCCGCACCGACGGCCGCGAGCAGCACCACGTTCGCGAGGGCGTCGGAGATCTGGAGCGCGGCGGAGTTCGCCCCGGCCTCCTCGGGCGCCGACAGTTCCAGCAGCAGCACGCTGGTCGGGCCGATCACCAGCCCCATGCCGAGGCAGCCCCCCGCCCAGGCCAGCGCCACCGTCCAGACGGGGACGGCCTCGATGAGCACCGCCGGGGCCGCCGCGATGGCGAGGGCCACCATGACCATCCCGGCGACCATGAGCCGCTCCCGGTACGGCGCCATCCGCCCCTTGGACTGCACCCAGGAACCGACCGCCCACGTCACCCCGCCCAGCGCCAGCGAGAAGCCGGCCAGCGTGGGGCTCAGCCCCCGCTGGGTGACCAGCATGAGCGGCACGAAACTCTCCGCCCCGATGAAGGACCCCGCCGCGACCCCGCGCAGCAGCACCACGGACGGCAGGCCGCGCCGGGCCAGGTACGTCCCGCGCGGCATCAGCGCCCGCACGGCCGGCACCAGCAGGGCCACGCCCGCGGCGCCGGGCAGCAGCGACAGCCAGCGCAGGTCCTGGGCGGCGTACTGGAGCAGCCCCGCGCCCAGCGAGATCCCGAGGGCGAACCCGATCCGGCGCCGGTCGAACGCGGTGACCGCCCCGGGGTCCACGGGCCCGGAGGCGGTCCGCCGGATCGCGGGCAGGGCCACCACCAGCGGTACGACGACCAGCGCCGGGATGCCGAGGAACACCCACCGCCAGCCGAGGTGCTCGGTGACCGTCCCGGCGGCCAGCGGCCCGACGATGGACGGCACGACCCAGCTCGCGGCGAAGGCGGCCATGATGGCGGGCCTCAGCCGCTCCTCGTAGGCCCGGCTGACCACCACGTAGAGCGCGACGATGACCAGCCCGCCCCCGAACCCCTGCACGGCCCGCCCGAGGACGAAGACCCCCATGCCCACGGCGGTCCCGGAGCACACCAGCCCGGCGGCGAAGGCCCCGATCCCGACGGTGAGCGGTCGCAGCGGCCCCTGCCGGTCGGACCACTGCCCGGACAGGACCATGCCGAAGAGGCTGGTGGTGAAGTAGGCGGAGAACGCGAAGGCGTAGAGCCCGATCCCGTCCAGCTCCCGGGCAGCGACGGGCATGGCCGTCCCGACGGCGGTGGCCTCGAAGGCGATCAGGAAGATGACGGAGATCATCCCGACGCTGAGCGTCCGGTACGCGGGCCCGAGAACGCCGCCCTGCGGGGGCGGGGCGGCGTCGGGCACGGATCTCCGGGGTTCAAGGGCGCTCATCGCCCCAGAGTAAGGCCCGCACTGGCCTGACGCCCCTGTCTTTTGGACGGATCCCCCCTCGGCCCCGGGACCTAGGACTGTGAACGCGACATGGCAGTCACATTGCACCCCGCCCACCCCTCTTCCCCACCCCGCGAGCCGCCCGTAGCGTCGTAAGCGTCACCACCACACAGCCGTGTGCCCGAGTGGTTGAGGGACTCGCCTGCAAAGCGAGTTACGCCGGTTCGATTCCGGTCACGGCTTCTCCTGCCCCTGACCAGGCAGAACGACAGGGCGGCACCCTTCTCAGGGTGCCGCCCTTCTGCGTGCCCGTCTCAGTTCCCGTCTCAGTTGGACGGTACGAGGGCGCCGGCCGACCCGTCGTCGTCATCGGGCCGGTCCGTCTCCGCCTTCCAGATCAGGCCGTCCACCTGCCGCGCGATGTCCGTCCGGACCGCGTCCACCATGTGCTGGTACCGAGCGGCCATGGCGGTGGTCGACCACCCCATGAGCCCCATGACGGCGCGCTCGGGAACCCCCAGGATCAGCAGCACCGTCGCGGCCGTGTGCCGGGCGTCGTGCAGGCGGCCGTCCCGGACGTTCGCCTCGGCCAGCAGATCCTTCCACTCGGCCCAATCCCGGCGGTGGGACGGACTGCGGCCCTGTTCGTTGGGGAACACCAGCCGGTTCTCCTGCCACCGCTTGGCCGCCGCCCGCTCCTTCTCCTGGGCCTTCCTGTGGTTACGCAGCAGGTCCACCAGTTGGTCGGGCAGACCGACGGCGCGGCGGCCCGCGCGGGACTTCGTGGTGGACAGCTCGGGGTTCGTCCGCCGCCGCTCCGGGCAGTAGCCGGCCTTGCGCCCGCACTGTTCCGCGCACCCGTGGGCGTACTGCGGCCGGTGACGGCTTCGCCGGACCACGAGGAACCCGCCCTCAAGGTCGACGTCGTCCCACATCAGTCCCAGTACCTCCCCCTGGCGCAGTCCGAGGGCGAGTGCGACCGCCCACCGCGCCGAGTTGCGGTGCCTCTCAGCGGCGCACAGCAGCCGCTGCACTTCCTGCACGCTGTAGGGCTCCACCTCGTAGTCCCCCGTCTTCGGAGCCTTGGCCAACTGAACCGGGTTCTTACCGAGATGACCGCGCCGTACGGCTTCGTTCAGGGCGGTGCGGAAGGTCCGGTGCACCTGATGCGCGGTGGCCGACTTGCTGCCGTTGGCCTGCAACTTGGCGTAGAACGTCTCGATGTGTTCGGGCTTGAGCCTGTCGAGCCGGTGGGCCCCCAGGCCGGGGATGAGGTGCTTTCGCACGGCGACGCGGTACCCGACCATGGTGTTGTCGTTGACCGCCAGGGGCGCCACGTTCTCCACCCAGTGGGTCAGCCACGTCCTGACCGTCCACGCCTTTCCCGGCTTCCGCACGGTCTTCGCGTCACGCTGCTTCTCCAGCTCCCGGACAGCCGCGGTCACCTCGGCGCGGGTCTTGCGCTCGACGTGGCGCCGGTCTGGCGTGCCGTCGTCACGGATGCCGACGGTGACGCGGCCGTGCCATTTGCCGTCGCTCCCCTGGTAAATGGAGCTGCGGCCGTTGGGCTGCCGAGTGCGCTTCTTGTCTTCCGCCACAGGCGGGCTCCTTCAGGTTGGAGAAGGGTAGAAACGGCCGGAGCGCTGCCCGTAGTGGGACAGCGCTCCGGTGGAAGATGGGTCAGGCGGCGTGCCGCTCAGCGCGGCGCCGGGCGAGGTACACGGCCGGCGCATCGGCGGGGACCCGCCTCAGCCCGCCGATCATCAGTGACTCCAGCTCTCCCCTACGGATGAGGGCGAAGCAGGTCGTCCGCCCAATCCGGAGGCAGCGTGCAGCCTCTTCGACGGTCAGGAGAACGGGCGCCGGGTCGTTGCCCTCGGCGGGTCTGGCGTCGAGGTGAGTGATGCTCATGTAGGCACTCCTGTGGGGCAGTCCTTCGGGCCTGTACCGGGGATGCGCATGTGTCCGAGGCTGGGATTTCTGCGTCACCGCGTCGCCTGTGTCATTTGCCGGTCTGACCTGCGGTTTTCGGTGACACAAAGGGATGGTGTTCGTCACCGGCCTGTGTCACCCGGGCCTTGGGGTGACACAGGCCGGTGACGCGGGTGACGTGTGGTGACGTAGCCGGGGGCCGTCTGCGTCACCCCTGTGTTCGCAGGTCACGGGCGGTTTGTGGGCTTGTGGTGACGTGGGTGACGCACCGTCTCTCTTCTTAGGAAAAAGAGAGGGGTTGGCGTCTGTTGTGTTGCGTGCCTTCAGGCGTGAAGAAGGAGCCGCGAAGCGGCACGCCCTTCGGGGCCGGCGTTCCGCCGGAAGAGCAAGAGGAGCACGCCGCGGCCCAGGGGCCGGGTGCTCTTCTTGTGTGTGCCTGGCGGGTTGCCGACCGGCCCGGTCAGAACATCGGGGCGGGCTGTGCTGGCGCCGGTGGGGCCGGGCGGGTCATCTCGATGTAGCGGGCGGTCTTGGTGCGACCCCAGTCCACGAGAACGCCGCGGGCGGCGAGGGTGGGCTGAAGCCGCTTGAGTCGGTCGGAGAGGACCTTCCCCGTGGTCGGCCAGCCCCTGGGCAGGGGGCGGAAGTCCTCGCCGGTGTAGAGCTGGGTGAGAGCGTGCAGCCACTCGGTCGAGGCCATCCGCACCTCCTCGCCCGGGTCGAGGCCGGCGGCGTGCTTGAGGACGGTCTGTGCGAGGAGGTCACCCTCGATGACGTCGTCGTTGAGGTCGTCGAGGCTGGCCCGGTAGGCGGCCAGCGAGCCCAGGCCGGTAGCCGCGTCAAGCTGGGCGCAGAGGTGGGCGAAGTCGGCCATCCGCAGGTCGGTGGGAATGTCGGCCTCGGTGGCCCGCACCTTCACCGTCAGGTCCAGGAGCGAGCCGAGGATGACGGGCAGGACCTGGGCGTACTCCGCCCACAGCTCCGCTTCCGTCCGCCGCACCCGGGGCCGCTCCAGCCGCAGGGGCAGGAGGCGTTCGGCGAGGTCGGGGCGGATGACGCCCACGTCGATGCCGGTCAGGAGCAGGGGGCGGCGGTAGCGGGAGCGGACCACGTCCCCGTCGGTGAACAGCGCGCGCTTGATGCTCTCGGCGCCGGTGACGATGCAGCACATCAGGTCAGACAGGTCCGGGGGCAGGTGGGAGAGGTTGTCCAGGGCGGTGACCCATCCGGCCGCCACGGCGGTGATCAGGTTCTCCTCGTCCTTCGGGGCCCGGCGCAGGTCACCGGTCATGCCCTCGATGATCCGCACCAGCATCCGCCCGCCGGTGGACTTGCCGGCGCCCTGGGGGCCGGTGAGGAACGGGGCGGGGACGGGCACGGACGGCTCCAGGCAGCCGATCAGCCACGCGACGGCCAGGCACTCGCTCTCGGCGTTGGCGAAGTTGCACAGCCGCAGCAGAGCGTCGATGCCCTTGCCGTCGGTGTCCTTCTCGGGGAGGGGAAGTTCCCCGGTGAGCTGGGTGCGCCGCCAGCACACCTCTCGCGGGTCGGGGATTCGGATGTCCCAGCCGGTGGGGTGGATGCGGACGGACCGGCCGTCGTCGCGGCCCAGGTCCAGCCACGTCGCCCCGTCGAACCCCGGGGCCACGCGGATGTGGGTGGCCTGCACGTCCTGGCTGAGCGCGAGCGCTTCGATCAAGTCCAGTGCCTCCTTCAAGGCGGTGCCGTTGAACACGCCGAGCCCGTCGTTGAAGAGCCCGACCATGAGTTCCTGCCGGTGACTCCCAGTCGTCCCCTGAGAGCGGATGGGTCGGGCGACGGGGTGACCGTTCTTCTGCGCGTAGACGGTGCCTTCGGTGGTGCGGAAGTACCGGAAGTGCGCCTGGGCGTAGTCGGTGATGATCTGCCGGGCCGGGTTCTTCTCGTCCTCGGGCATGGTCACAGTCCCAGCTTCATGCGGGCGTTGGTCCAGGCGATCTCGCAGTGCCGCAGGGATTCGCCCTTCTCCTGCGCGGCGGTGAACAGCCGCTCGATGTGGTCCTGGGTGAGGCAGCCACACCGGCCGTGCTTGGCCAGGACGGCGAGGAAGACCCGGTACACGTTGTTGTGGATCGTGCTCTGGGCATCGGCAATGCGGTGCTTGGCCATGGAGATCCCGCGCTCCAGGTAGGCCGGAGTGCGGTGGGGGCATTCCTCGGTTCCGGCCACGGCGGGCAGGGTGATCGCGTGGGCGACCGGCGCCGGAACGGATTCTTCCTTCACGGCCAGCGCCCGGACGGCGTCCGGCAGGGGGGTGATCGGACCGGTGCCGGGGCCGTACCAGCGGGCGTAGGACATAGACGACTTGATGTCGACGCCGGGCCGGACCTTGTTGCAGGACTTCATGGCCCCCCGGTAGACCCAGTGCTCCCCGCGCGTCGTCGCCACGACTTTGGTGGCGTGCAGGGTCTCACGCGCCCAGCCGATGGCCTCGGCGTTGTCGAGGTCCACGACGGTGAGCCCGGCGCCGCCGGGGTGGTAGGCGACCGCGACCGCCTGGCGCCAGGCGCGGGCCCAGGCCGGGGAGATGAGAACGGCCGGGTCGGTGGTGGCGGCGGCCCAGCCATGGCAGGGGGCGGGGCACTGGCAGGCGCCGGGAGTCTTCATGTTGGGCCGGTCCCCGCACGCCGACTCCTTGCAGGTGGTGCAGTTCCCGAAGGGGAGCTTGCCCTCGCGCAGCGGCAGGACGGGCAGACCGATCCCGGCGAGCCACAGTGCGGTGGTGAGGTGTGCGGGTAAGGCCGGTTGGGCGGGTTCTCGCGGGAAGGTGTTGGGTTGGGTCATGCTGGACTCCTCCAGTGGTAGCTGGATGAGGGCGGTCCGGACTTTGTCGAGGCGGGGCCGCCCTCGCCCGTCACGGTCTAAATCCGGTGACGGGATGTCGGTGGGGGTGCATAGGGTCGAGATATGACGACGACCCTTGAACTCGTGCCGGGCAACACCGCGACGCGTGCGCAGCACAAGGCGGCCTACGGATGTGGGGACCGCCAGGGCATCGAGCCGTGCGAGGCCCACCAGATGGTGTTCGTGTATTCGGACCCGAAGGCAGGCGAGGAGTTCGGCTACACCTTCGACGGTCGTGTCGAGGACGACGAGTACGGGCCGCTGTACCTCTACACCGGCTACGGCGCCTACGGCGATCAGAAGTTGGAGAGCCGCAACAGGACCCTCCACGACCACGTCAAGAGGGGCTTGGCGCTCCACCTGTTCGTCGCGGACGGCAAGGTGTCCAGCGGGGGTGCAGTCCTTCAGCGGTACATCGGCCCGATGATGGTCGACCCGATCACGCCGGTCGTAACTCGGCGTGGGTTGGGCAAGGACAAGAAGATGCGTAACGCCCTGGTGTTCCGGCTTCGCCCGGCCGCGGGCACCACGCCCGCCTGGGACGCGGTTAAGGACCAGCCGAAGGCAGCCACCCAGGACAGCTGTGAAGAGGTCGAGGTCGAGGTCAAGCCTGAGATCCCGAAGCAGAACGGGGTCAAGGACAAGAAGTCAGAGCAGCACAGCACCGGTGAGACGATCGCTGACATTCTCGGCGGCCCGAGGAAGGTAGTCCGTCGCGAAGGGCAGCTGATGGAGGCCTTCAAGAAGCACCTGGCCGCTGCCGGCCACGCGCATAAGACCTTTCAGATCACCCTGGCTGGTGAGGTCGGTGCACTGACTCCGGACCTGTACGACGTGACCGAACACGTGCTGTACGAGGCCAAGGGCCAGACCACCCGCGACAACGTGCGGATGGCTATCGGGCAGCTCCTGGACTACCGCCGCCACCTGCCCCAGACGCAGGGGCTCAGGGTTGCAGTGCTGCTGCCGAGCGAGCCGTCCAAGGACATCCAGGACCTCCTTGCCGAACTGAACGTGGCCCTGGTCTACCAGACCGACGACGGCTTCCACGGCTTCCCCCTCGGCAGCTGAGCGAACGTGGATGAGGGCGGCCCCAGCCTTCGGCGAGACGGGGCCGCCCTCGGTGTGTCAGTCGCAGATGCAGTCGGGCCTTTCGCTGCTGCCATCGGCGCCGCAGCCGCAGCAGGGCGGGTACTGGCAGGGGTCGCCGTCGTCGGGCGGCGCGCACAGCTCGCAGTCGCCGCCGTCCCACTCGGGGTCGTCCTCGTCGGTGAACTGGTAGTGGGTCACTGGTCGGCCTTTCCATGGCGGGTGTGGTCGGTGGCGAGGTCGGTGAGGCGCTTGGCCTCGTCGGGGGTGACGGCGCGATAGCGGATGCTGACCCGGCATCCGGGCTCGGGGCAGCGGACGCTGTGCTTGCCGGCGAGGAGGGCGAAGGCGTCGGAGATCAGCTCCGACAGGGGCGAGGGCTGGGGCACGGGGTGGCCTTTCAGCGCTGGTTGATGGTGCCGGTGGCTCGGCCGAAGAGGCCGGTGGCGGTGATGTTCTGGGTAATGTGCTGGACCGGCGCCCCGCCCCGCCCGACCCCGCGTCCGGCGCGGAGGAGGAGCGGGGCGAGGGTGCCGGCGGCGATGAGGGCGATGGCGGCCCAGAGGGCTTCGGTCATGGCGATCAGTCCCGGGGCGGCGTAGGCGATTCCGCATCCGGCCGCGGCAATCCCGCCGCCGACGGTGGGGGCGAGGAGCGCGGTCGTCTTCGCCCACACCGGAATCGGCTGGACCGCCGGGGGCGGGGTGGGCTGGGTGTAGGCCAGGGTGCGGGTGCCGTCGGCGAGGGTGACGTACTGGATCCCGGGCGGCATCTCGGCGGGCAGCATCCAGGGGGCCGGGATGGCGGGCGGGTGGAGGATCGCGTCGCCGTAGCGGAGCGGTTCGGGGATGGCCGGGCGGGTGTGGTCCTGGGGCATGAGGATGCCTCCGGGTGTGGGTCGGGCCCGCGCCGTGTGGGTGGCGCGGGCCCGCGGGGGTGGGATGTCAGGGCGGGGTGTCAGGTGGTGTCAGACGGTGGGTGTCACGGGTTCTGACAGCGGGTTTGCCTAGGGGTTCGGGTGTCAGAGGGCCGTGACGGTGTCAGGTGTCAAGCGGCCATGAGGGAGGGGACGATCCGCCACCGGCCGGTGGCGGAAGTCGGCTCCAGGCGGCCGTCGAGGGCGGCTTCCTTGAGACGCTCGGAGACCCACGGGCGGGACAGGTTGTGGCGGTCGCACCAGTCCATGAAGTCCTTCGGGCCGACGACCATCTGCCGGGCGGACTCGAAGTCGTCCAGGGCCCGTGCGAAGAGTTCGCGGGCCTCGGCGGGCGACGGCTTGCGGCCCGGGGACTCCCACATCGGGGTGTCGTCCCCGTCCTGCCCCTCGGGGAGTTCGGCCTCGGGGTCGATGCCCGCGTCCTCGGGGTCGGTCAGCAGGCCGTGGGATTCCGTTTCCATGCCGGGGTCCTCTTCGCTCACGGCCGGTCGCGGTGCCGGGGTGCTGTCCGGGGTGGGGCGGCCGGTGTAGTTCTGTCCCGCGACCGCGCCGGCGGCCCCGGCGGTGATGGGGTCGGCGGTGGCGCCGTGCCGCTGGGCCCAGGCCGCGAGGGCTTCCATGGTGGGAACGGCGGTGTGGGGGACGGCGAAGGTGCGGCCCGGGGAGGGGTAGCGATCCTCGGGGATGCCCGGCGAGACGACGTAGCAGTAGCCGGGGCGCCGGTTACCCCACGCGCCGGGGTGGGCGCCCGCGTCGATGACCGTGTCCGGAAGGGAGAACCCCTCATCACGGGGGTCGCAGCCGAGCGCGATCACGGACGGCAGGGATGCCCGGGTGCTGGTGGACATCTGGTCGTAGGACGGGCGCTGCAGGGAGACGACCAGGGAGACGCCGGCGGAGCGGGCCTCCTGGGCGATCCCGGTGAACGCGTCGTCGCCCATCAGCCGCAGGGTATTGGCGGCCTCTTCCATCCATGTGACCAGGAACGGCAGACCGGCACAGCCGCAGGCCTGGCCGTCGGGGCGGCAGGTGTGGTCGGGGCTGGTCTGCCGGTCGGCGGCTTCGGGGATCCACTGCCGGTAGGAGTGGGCGCCGAGCCAGCGGGTCCGGGCGGGGATGACCGTCTTGATGGCCTCGACCATGACTTCGGTGTCCGGGCCGCCCTCGGCCGCCCAGTCCATGCCAGGCAGCAGCGGCCGGAAGTCCTGGAACATCTTCGGGTCGGACACCCAGAGCAGGACATCGCGGCGGGAGAGGATCTCCGTCATCAGATTGAGGGCGGTCTCGCCCTTACCGGATCCGGTCCCGCCCGCGATCAGGACGTGCGTCGCGTTGCGCTTGGCCTCCGGGTCGCCCGGCAGCCACAGGACCAGCGGCGAGCCGTCGTCGTAGCGGCCGATGACCAGCGGCTCAGCGATGGAGGCACCCAGGCTGGACGGGCCGGGCCAGTCCGCGACCTGGGCGAGCATGTCCTCCGGGACGATGACCAGTTCCCCGCGGCGCGCGGAGCCGGGATCCCCCAGGTAACGGACCGCGGAGGTCGGCAGGTCCAGCGCCGACGCGAGCCGCGGCAGGACCTTGGCCACGTCGTCATTGGTCTGCTCCCCGGCCTCCAGGAGCATCTTCGCCGTGACCCGGTTCGGCTCCACCGACGTGGCGCCGATCTGCGCCCGCGCGAGGCCGACCTTTTCCAGGAGGCCCTTGTCGGTGCTGCCGGCCGGGGCGCCGTCGACGTTGCGGCGCAGGACCATGCGGATGTTCCACGACAGGGCGAGCGCCGGGCCGCCCATCAGGTACAGGTCCGGGAGCGGCCCGGTGAGCGGACCTGCCAGGCAGGCCCCGGTCAGCCACGCGGAGCCCGCGGCCACGGTGATGGCCGAGTGAAGACGCCGCTGCTGCCCGGTCGCCTTGCCCGCCCACCAGGTGACCCCGGTCAGGGCGACGGAGACCAGGGTCAGACCGACCCCGGCCGCCGCACTGCCCTCCCACTGCACACTCCCCAGCGCCCCCGCCAGGCCGAGCCCGGCCGTGGCGAGCCAGGGCGGCAGGTGGGGCTTGGCCCGGTGCAGGACGTACGCGGTGAGACCGGAGCCGTCCGAAGACCCGCGGAGCTGGTCCTCGTACTGCTGCTCGGCGCTGTGCTTGTGCTCGCCCATCAGAGAGCCCTCCTTTCTAGAGCTGGCCCCAGTCCATGCGCGGCTGCGAGGGACGGCGGGCGCGGTGGCGGACACGGTTGATCTCTTCCTCGTACTCCTGCTGGAACAGGGCGTAGGTCGCGGCGGCGTTCTTCGCTGCGTCGCGCAGAGCGTCGGCGGCGCGCTGCATCTTGCGGGCGACCTTCGCCGCCCTGATCCGCGAACCCCCGATCCGGCCGCCCGGGTCGGGGACCTGGACCAGGGTGGCCTTGAGGATCTCCGCGCCCATCGCGACCTCGATCGACAGAGCGACCCCGGCGGCACGAACGCTGTTGCAGTACTGGCGGACCTGCGCCGGGGAGCTGAACTCCGGCGCCGGCAGCAGCGACTGCGGCTGACGCCCGCCCCCGCCGGACCCGTTGGTGGCGAATCCGCCTCCCCCACCCCCGCCGCCGCGGCCCCCGCTGTTGACGGTGAAGTTGAACCCCGGGGAGAACGTCTTGTTGTTGACCTTGGTCTGCGAGCCGTTCGCGCCCGCCCTCGGCGCCGACCGGGACCGCTGGGCGCCGACCGTGTTCCACCCGGCGCCGGGCGTGCCGCGGTTCGTGCCCTGGTTGTTGGCGGCCATCAGCTGGTCTCCTTCGTGGCAGTGGTGGTCAGGCGGCGGGTGATGAGCCAGGCGACCTGCGCGGCCAGCGTCAGGAGGGCCCAGGAGACGGTCACGGCCGGGGCGGCCGGGCTGAACCAGACGGCCAGCGGCACCCAGCCGACCGCTCCGGTCACCGCGGCGGCGAGCAGGGCCCGCCACGCCGTCGCGGTGCGGGAGGTAGCGGGACGGCGCCGGGTGATCCACGCCCACACCCCGGCCGGGGCGAGGACAATCGGGGCCAGGAACCACGCGGTGCGGGGCTCGATCAGGTGAACCAGCCCGGTCACGATCAGCAAGAGGACGGCGAGGCCGGTGGGCGCCCAGCTGCGGCGGTGCTTCCACAGCCAACGCCCCGACGCGGCCACGGCGCGGGCGGTCAGGGTGGGCCCCTCCTCGGGGCTCAGGACGACGATGACCGGCTGGCCCCCGCGCTGACGCGGGATCCGTACGGTCGGGGCGGCCAGGGGCCGCGTGCGGCGAGACACAGCAGAACTCCTTCAGACGGGCGGGAGGTTCAGGCGGCACGCTGTTCGGGGACGTCGTGGCAGGGCACGCACATGCCGAGCGAGGCCGGGATCACGTACCCGGCATCGGCCCGGCAGGCCGGGCACCGGCGGCGGGCGGCGTTCGCCTTGGCGAGAGCCGCCCGCCGGGCCGGGGTCATGGGCCGGACTGGCTTGGCGAGGTCGAGCCGGTAGAGGAAGGCGACCAGCGGCCCCCGCTTTCGGCGGGGCCGCTCCAGCTGGGCGACGACGTCCTGGCCGCCGGGCCGGAGTCCGGCGGCTCGGAGCTGGCGGCGGGTGGCCAGCCCGTCGGGAGCCAGGCGCCACCGGTAGACGGGCAGCGTGCCCATCAGCCGCGGGCCGGGGCAGCGGTCGCGGTCGCGTCGCGGAGTTCCTGGTAGCGGGCGGAGGCCCAGCCGACGGACCAGCCGGTCAGCTCGGCGGCCACCCGCACGGCCAGCCCAGCGTCGAACGCGGCCCGGACGACCGTGCGGGCACGGTCCTCGGGGAGCTTCACGGCCGGCGGTCCGGCGGACAGCAGCGCGGCGCGTTCACGCTCCAGGCGCTCCTGTTCACGCAGCTGTTCACGGCGTTCACGCTCGGCCTGGGCGGCACGCTCCTTACGGTCCCGGTCAGCCTTCTGCCGGGCCTCCAGCTCCAGCTGCTGCGCGGCCTGGCGTTCAAGGCGTTCACGCTCGGCCTGGGCCTGTTCACGCTCGCGTTCACGGCGTTCACGGGCCTCCCGCTCAGCAGCTGCGGCAGCGTCGACGCGCTCCTGGTTCTCACGCCGGATCCGATCCTGCCGGTCGGCCTCTTCGCGGATCAGCCGGGCCTCGTGTTCACGCTGTTCACGGACCAGGGCCGCCTCATGCTCACGGCGTTCACGCACCCGCTGCTGACGGGCTTCCTCCCGGTCCTCGGCCGCCTTCTCCCGGGCCTGGCGTTCTGCCCGGTCTCGCTCTTCCAGCCCGCGTACGGCGGCGGTGATGGCCCGCCGGTAGGCGAGTCCAGCCTCGGCGGTGACGATGAGGAGGAGCGGGGCGACGGCGTGGACCGCGACCCCGACCAGGTCCCCGACCAGCGCGGACGCGCCGATATTCAGAGCTAGGGTCATGGCACCGGTCATCCAGCGGAGCGCGACCGGCCAGGCCCCGCCGTGCCCGCCGAGGCGGGCCAGGACCGAGTCGAGGCGGACCACGATGACCACCGCCGCGTCCACGACGAGCGGCAGGATCGGGGCCGTCCACCGCCAGGCAGCGGGGGTGTGGTCGGCCATAAGCGGCGTGACCGTCAGGACGGAGTAGAGCATCGCTCCCCCGACGATCAGCCACGTACCCACGGCCAGCGCGCGTTCCGCTGAACCGACGTGAACGGCGTTCATACCGACCCGCTTCCCAGCTGCCGGACCTTGACCGCGCCCAGCAGAAGGACGCGTACCGGGTGCGGGTGGTAGTCCGGACCGGTGTGCTCCGTCCACTCCCACTCGCCGTCCTCGACGAGCGTGAACCCGAGGTAGGCCAGGGCCGCCTGGCGCGCCTCGACGGTCGGGATCACGGCCGACGTCGGCCACGTGAAGGTGGGCCACTCGCTGACCAGACCGAACTGGGCCACGTACAGCTGCCAGCACGGGCCGGCCGTCCGCTCCGGCGCACTCGTACCGCAGCAGCGCAGCGACAGCTGCGCACGGAAGATCTGCTTGCTCATGCCGCATCTCCCGGCATGCTGGTGTCGGCGGTGCGGTTGGTCAGGTCGCGCCGGGCCGCCAGGACCCGGTTGCGGGCCCGGCGGATCCGGCGGGCGTCGAACTCGGACGCGGGTCGGTCCAGCATCGTGATCAGGGCGTCGAGGAGGTCGACCTCCGCCAGGATCAGCGGCAGCTCGATCTCGATGGCGTCCAGCTCCGCGTCCGACGGCTCCAAGCCGTCAGACCACGGGGTAACGAGGTTCTGAAGTGCAGCGATGGACTTCATGGGTCTTGCTCCTTCGAGAGAGGAACGGGACTCAGCAGCCCCCGGCGTTCGAGCGCCGGGGGCTGCACTGCGTTGGGGCGGAGTGGATCTGCCAGCTCCCCTCGGCCCCGCACGTAGAGCGCCGAAGCGCTGGACGTGCGGAGGAGGCAGCCGCCGCAGCCTGAGGCTGCGGCCCTGAGCTGCGGATCACCGGCTATCCCGGTGCGTTGTCGCGGCGGCTCAGGGGATGACGCGGAGGGCGGCCCGTTGTGCCGGTCCAGCACGACGGGCGCCAGGAGTCTTCGTTGGTGCACAACAACCTCCAGAGCTGGTTCGGTTGGTGCGCTGTCTCCTTCAGGGATGCGGCTCCCGTATGAGGTAGAGCCGCCATGCCTGGCGAAGGCGTATGGAGACGTGACCTTTCGGTCTAAGCCCTCCGGAATGACCAGGGTCCGGTGTGCGCCCTCGGCCCGCTCTGTCCCGGGCCCCTTGACCCCGAACGGCCCATGACTCAGGGCACATTGAGGTCCCGCCCCCTACCGTCCGGCGAACCGACCGGCGGGGACATCCCTAAGGTTCCCTAGGGTTCCCTGCGGTGTCAAGCGGTAAGCTAGGGAACCCCAGGGAAGTCGTCGCGAGGAGCGGAAAACATGGCAGGCCAGGCCGACAATCGGGCGCCTTACGCGAGGATTGCCGCCCACTACGCAGAGCTGATTACGTCCGGTCAGCTCCAGCCGGGGACCCTCTTGCCGAGCATCAAGAACATGTCGGAAGAGTGGAAAGTCAGCACGGCGACGGCGGAAAAGGCCCTGCGCAAGCTGCGCAACGAGGGGCTTGTCCGTGGCATCCACGGCATCGGGACCGAAGTGCTCGACCAGCCGGCCCCTATGTCGTCGGGGTCCCAGCGGCAGGACCGGGGCCGCCGCACCGGGTCGAGCTGGGGGGCAGGCGAGCGGTCCGACTCGCACCAGGCGGCCGTGGTACCCGCGCCCGACGACGTGGCGCAAGCCCTGGACATCAAGCCCGGCTCAGACGTGGTTCGCCGTAGCCGCGTATACCGGGACCGACACGGCATCGTCGCTCACAGCACGTCATGGATTCCGGCTCGGTACGGGAAGCTGATCCCCCAGCTCGCAGAGAGCGCGCGCCTGACGGGGGGCACGTCACTTCAGCTCATTGCCCAGGCGACCGGCCACCCGATCAGCCACCGTATCGACACCGCTTCCGCCCGCCCACTGACTCCCGAGTACGCACAGCTCTTGGAGCTGGACCTCGACAACCCGCCGACGGACCCGGTAGTCGTGATGACGGCCAAGTTCGTGGACAGTGAGGGCAACATCGTTGAGTACGGCGTGGACCTCGGAGGCCCTGGCCGGACATGGCGAACGGAATCAGAGGTGACCGCGTGACGGTCTGTGTCCTGATGGCCGGCCTACCCGGCTCTGGCAAGACGACCCTCTCCCGCACTCTCACCGCTCGCGGCTTCGTACGGCTGTGCCCGGACGAAGAGATGTTCCGCCGACACGGCGTCTACGGGGTGGACTTCCCCCGGGGTGTCTTCCCCACCCTTGAGCGCCCCGTCCTCGAAGACGTGGCTGCCGATCTGCGGAAGCAGCTCAGGGCTGGCCACGATGTCGTGGTGGATCACGGTTTCTGGACGCCGGAAGACCGGGCGAAGTGGCGTGCGATCGCTGCGGATGCGGGCGCAACGCCCGTGCTCGTTTACCTTGCCGCTAGCCATGACGAGCTGTGGGCGAGGATCAACAAGCGCAACGAGTTCCACGCCGACGATCCCAACTCAATCTACTTCTCCGAAAGCGACCTACAGCGGTACCGCACGCGGTTCGTCCCCCCAGCAGCAGACGAACAACACGTCTTGTACGACGGTGATCCGGCAGCTGTGATCGCGGCCCTGGACGACCCTCGCTCCTGACGTCTGCGGGGATGGAAGCGCAGGCCAGCCTGACGGTACTCCGTCTCAGTTTCCGTCTCGTTCACCCCCGTCCGAAGCCGTTCACAACGGTCCACAGTCCGGGTGGGAGTACGGAAACGAACGGGGTTGAACGACAACGACCCGCCCGCCGGCCAGCACGGACAAACCTGCAAAGCGAGTTACGCCGGTTCGATTCCGGTCACGGCTTCCACGGAGGGCCGCCCGCCCGGAACGCACCACCCCGGGCGGGCGGGGGCGTCTGCGGGAAGTCTTCACACTCCGCAAGCGGTCTGCTCACGGGCAGCCTCCACGAACTTCTTCATGAGCCCCGTGAACAGCGGACGCCGCTCGGCCGACGCGACATGCTCCACGGACCCGCCGATCATGAGCTCTAGCCCGAACGAGTCCTGGGATCCCTTGCAGGCGAGGACAACCCTGGCTCCCGCGTCCCACACGATGCCCTTGTCCCCGAGCGCCAACGGTTCCGGGGCCGGCGCGGTCCCGACCGTGTTCCAGGGAAAGCTCTGCTCCAGGGGCTGCCGTGTGGCGGAGGCTATGAACCGCCCCTTGCCATCGACGTAGACGTTGCACGTCGCCCCGCGACGCGCAGAAGTCAGCCTCACGTCCACCGGCGAGACCTCCTTCACGGTCTCACCCGCACCCATCAGTGGTTCGAGGTCGGACGGCGTGAAAATACCGAAACAGGTGTGCTCGGCCAACTGCCGCGCCACCGGCCTCTCCTCCTCGCCGCAGCCGGCCAACACGAATACCGATGCGAGCGTGACCACGCACACACGCGGAACGCGCCTGGCACACGTGGCGCGCATCAGGAGCCGCCATTCGAGGTCACGACTTGGCCGCGCCCTACCGCGTGCGCGTTCGCCGTCTCCGTCGAGGCCACCCCCGCGAGGGCGTCGATGCTTCGCTCGTTCATTCCGCTCCCCCGTAGGGCATGGCGCACCGACTGCGCCGCGGACATGCCGGCTTCCATTTGTGCGTTCGTGTAGTCGATAACTGCCTTGTGATCGAGTTCCCCCGTCTTCTCCGCCTGGTCCTTCTTCGCCCGCTCGACCACGCTCTCCGTAATGTCCTCTTGAAGCCACTCCACGACGTCGCCGGCTCCCGGCACCAATTCGATGTACTTCACGCCCGCTGCGTTGATGCCACGGTTGATCCACTTGGCATTGTCTTCAACGCCCTTGACGTATTCCTCCTGCTTGTGACCGTTCTCGGCAAACGCACCCTCGGCCCGCGCCTCTGACAGGATCCCCGCAATCTGTCCACCTGGGTGCACGGCGCTCTTGATCGCAGCATCCACGTCCTCGTACTCACCCCGGTGCGCCACGACATCGTTGACGAGCGCGGTAGTGAAGGCCCGCTGCGAGTTGGTGATGGCGCCATAGGCATCGGGGTCCTGGCCCACGACGCCGATGAACGCCGCCATGTCTGCCTTGTGGAACACTGCCATCTCGCCATTGGCCTTGATCTGGTGGCTGCCGTTCTCCGCCGCGGCCTGGATGTCCGGCATGTACTCGGCAGCCATCTGGCCGAAGTGCCCGGACAGACCCTTGAGCGGGCCCTCGTCCTCACCCGGCTTGGCCACCACCAGCTCGGGCTTGTCGCCGATCTTCTCGACGATTCGTTCCATGACGGCCGCCATCTCCTTGGTGTGCGGCACCGGCGCTGAGCCCTCGTCGCCCGGGCTGCGGTGGGAGACCGCAGCCATGAGTGCGTCCCCCACGGCCTGCTGCGCTGGGTGGAGATCTCCGTATCTGGCCGTGTCGAACCCGTCCACGTACGGCTTCTTGTCGAGCATGTAATCGACCGTCCCCTGGGATTTGCCATAGGGGCCGCCGATCGCCTTGTCCGCAGTAGTGACGATGCCGTCGTGGTTGCTGTCCTCGCGGACCGGCTCGTTGAAGAATGCCGTGGCCGCGTCCGGGTTGTTGCCAAGGGCCGTCATCAGCCCTGTCAGCGGGTAAAAGCCTCGGCCGCCGCCCGTGCCCTGGTTGAGCGCCATACCCGGGTCAGGCGGTGCGTTGTATTCCCAGATCTTCGGGTCCTTACGGTCCATCGCGACCATGTCACGGCCGACCGATGTCAGGAACTCCGTCTCGTACTTCCCCTCGCGCATCAACGCGCCGAGCGCCTGGTAGCCGTACACCTTCGTGAACCCGCCGGGCACGTCAATCTCCTTGTGACCGGCCTTCATCAACGCGGTGGTCCACGCGGCATCAAGGTGGTTAGGGACATCCTTGTGGGTCGCGAGACCGAGCATGGCGCCCATGTCGCTCTGGATGTCCGCCACAATGAACTGACGGTCCCGGCCGGGCTGGCCCAGGCTGGAGGCGTCCAACGACAGCTTGGCGTACATCTCCAACGTGGCGTCCGGCCCGATTACCCGGTAGAAGCCCGTCGCGAACTCGGGGTCCTCTCGGTTGTCGTCGAGCAGGTCCTGCAGCTCCCGCAGAGCCTCAACGTTGCGTGCCGTCCCGCCCTCGCCGGTGACCTTCTTCATCAGGTCGGCGGCCCGAGCGACCTGCTCAGCGTCCAGCGTCTCGAATCTCGGCGCGCTGAAATTGTGGTCTTCCGCAAGGTTGGCCTGCAGCGCACGGACCAAGGAGTCGTCGGCGTCCTGCGCATCCTCGACGGCCCTTTTGACGCGCTCCTGCCACAGATCCCGGTTCTTGCGGACGGACTCCTGGTAGTCGGGGTCGTGCCGGGCCGCGTACCGCTCGGCGTCGGTCGCCAGAGGCAAGGCGGAGACCCTGCCGGCCTCATCAATCCTGAATCCGGCCGCAGGCGCGTCCTGGGCCAGCTTTTTCAGCTGCTCGCGGGCGGCTTCGAAGGAGGTGTGCGCTTCGGCGAGGAGCAGTTGGATGCCCTTGGCCTCCTTGGCGGCGTCCTCGAACTCCTTGGCCGTCTTCGCCACGAACGGCCGCGCCACCCCGGCGGTGACCCCGCTCCACTCGGCCTTGTCGGCCTTGGCCTTCATGCCGTTGCGGGCCGTCTCCGCCAGCTCCTCCAGCTTCGCGACCATGGCCTGCCAGTCGGTGGCCGCCGTCTGGAGCTTGTCGACGGGGGCGTTGAGCACGTTCTCGTACGTCAGCACGGGCGCCGCCTACTTGAGGTATTCGTCGAGCTTCGAGGTCGTGAACTCGGCGTAGAGCTGCTGCTCTTCCTTGTTGTGCGAGGAGAGGGAGTAGTTCAGCCCATTGGAGATCTGCGCGCAGGCGGCGACGAGGGTTTTCACCTGGCTCTCCCAACGGGAGTTGAGCTTCGTCAGGGCCGCCCCGCTCGCGAAGCCCTCCCTGCCGAGCGCGCCGGCCGCTTCGGCGGTGGCGGTGGCGGCGTGCTTGCCGTCGGTCTGGAGGCGGGAGTGCAGCGTGTGCGCCTCGGTGCCGACGGCGCCGATGTGGTCCTGGTTGAGTTCGAGGTCCTGACCGCCGGCGGCCGGGGCCTGGTTGAGCCGCATGGAAACGTTGGCCGCTGCCGTGGTGCGCGCGGCGGCCCATTCCTCGTCGAACGACATCCGGGCCTCCAGGGGCAGTGCGGTCTGTTCGGTTCAGCGGCGGTTGCGACGTACGGCGACGGCGGTAACGGCCCCGCCGATGACGACGCAGGCACCCAGCCCGAGGGCGATCCACGGAAGGCTACTGCCGTCACTCTTTTTAACGCCTGCCTCGGGCAACGGTACGGGCTTGGACGCGCCAGTTTCAGCCGTTTTCCCGCCAGCGGTGCCGGCCGCCGCCAGATCGGGCAGCGGAAACACGTCTGCGGGCCCCGGGTCCCCGGGCGTGGGCACCGCGATCCGCGGCCGGACGACGCCGTACCCGACGTAGTCGTTCCGCTCGGCACCGTCCGCGGGCTTGCCAGCGGTGTTCAGCAGGACCCGGAGGACCTGGTTGTTGGTCCAGTCGGGGTGGACCGACCAGAGCAGGGCGGCGGAGGCAGAGGCTAGGGCGGTGGCGTCGCTGGTGCCTTCGCTGGTACAGAGCCCTGTCTCTCTCGCGCAGGCCGTGATGATGCCGATGCCAGGGGCCGCCATGTCGACTTGCGGACCGTGCTGAGACTCCTTCGTCGCACCACCGTCAGCGCCCACAGCGCCCACACCTACGACTCCGGGTGTGGCACCTGGATACTCCAACTTATTGGTCGTGTCGCCATCGTTACCCACAGCAGCGAAGATCAATTTCCCCTTGGATAGTGCGTATTTGACGACCGAAGCACGCGCCTCGTCATCCTTGGGTGAGCCTTCAACCCCAAGGGAAATATTAATGACCTTTGCGTCCGATTCCGCCGCATACCTGATGGCGTCAACCCAAGACGGAGTCGAAGCACTCATCTCATCCGGAACTCGAATGGGGAGAATCTTCGCGCCTGGTGCCAGCCCAAACGCTCCGTCGCCACTGGGATGCCGACCCGAGCCAGCGATCAAAGCCGCCATCGAAGTGCCATGGGTGTTGTAGCCCGTGCGTTCGTCACCTTTGTACCCCTCCGCAAAGTCCTTGCCGGGGAGAACTTGACCATCGAGCTCGGGAATGCGCTCGACCCCGCTGTCGATGACCGCGACGGTGATGCCCTTGCCCGTACTGGTCTTCCAGATGTCGTCTGCCTTCATGGCATCGAGGTGCCACTGCTGCTCACGGATCGTCTGCGCATGAGCTGGGGTCGCCGCGACCCCAGCCAGCACCAAACCCACCAGGGTCGAGGTCGTCTTGCGCATACGCATCCCGTGCAACATCCCTTCTATTCAGTCGATCACTGGCGGAACGACCCGCCGGTCACCCTGCCAGGTCTCTTCGTCCTCAGCCAGGTAGTCAGGGCGTGCACCCACTTGCTCTCCACGCCGCATACTCGGGTTATGAATCCCTGCGCCGGCGTGGCCCATCCCGCCGGGGTTGCGGACGAGTCCGGAACCGCCCTGAGTGAACGGCTGCCCGTCCGTGGCCGGTCGACCACCCACAGCGGGCTGTCGACCTCCGATGATGCCGCCTGGCTCCATGGCCAACCGACGGCCGACCGGCGAACCACCTGACGGCCCGTGCGGGCCACCGAGTCCACCGCCCATCGAGCCAGGCATGCCTCGGCCGGCAGGGGGCGCGCCTTCCGCGCCGATGACGGTACCTCGCGGGATGGCCGCTCCAGGCGTGCCAGGAGAAATCGGCCGACCACCCACGATGCCCGCGTCCCGCGGGGGCGGCCCTACGACCTTGCTGCCGCCAATGGCGCTCGGAGGCCTAGCGCTGGGCATGGGGCCACCATCGGGCACCTTCAGACCTGTCGTCGGGGGGAACGCCAGAGGTGGAACGAGGCCTACGGGATTGGTGTTGCCACTCCCCGGACCGACAGGCCCAACACCAGGCGCAGCCGGTACCGAAGGCAAGGTCCTGTCCGGCAGCGTCGCGACTTGGTTGAGGCCCACGCTCACGTCCCGATCCGGCGGGACTGGTGAAGGTGTGGGCATACCCCCGGCCGCTGAAGGTGTGGCGCCGCCCCATTGCGGCAGGCCACCAGTCACGACACCCGGCTCAGGGGCCTGCCCTGCGCTGGGCGTCGATGGCGTATACGACGAGCTTTCGGAGTAGGACTCGCGCCCCGTCGCACCGCTCGGACGCGCGATGGCGGAACTGCGATCTCGTTCATCCGGGGCGAACTCCGGTGGCGGTGGCGGGAAGGTAGGGGCCTCCGCCTTGTTCATCTGGGTCGCCGATGTGTCGTACGACTGCGCCAGCTTCGTCAGCTGCTGGATCGCCTCATGGCGGTCACCGGTCAGCTTCGCGTGTGCCGTCCGGCCCATCTGCTGCGCGTCCGGGTCGTTGTGGAACTCGTGCGCCGACGCCAGGTTCGCCGCCGCCGACGTGTCGTACTTCGGGGTGTTGGCCTTGACCTCCACCATCGTCTGGGCCGCGTGAGTCAGCCACTTGCTGCCCTCTTCGCTGTAATCCGCCAGCCGCAGCGTCGCGTTGCCCGCCCCGGTCACCCACGTCTGGAACGCATCGGCCGCCTCGCCCTCCCAGCCCTTGACCTGGTGCTTCCGAAGGCTCTCCCCGATGTCCTTGATCACCACCGCGGCACCCGACAGCTGGGTGGCGCGTGCGACGACCGTCTCCGAGTCGAGGGAGGCGATCATCGCGAGCAGCTGCTCGTGCGTGTAACCCTCGAAGTCCGTCGCCATCAGACAGAGCCCTTCGACGTGCTCGGAACAGGAGTGAGTTCAAGGCCTCGGCCTCATGGAGGCCCCTCAGCAGCGGTTGCGTCGCACGACGACCGCGGTGACAGCCCCGCCGATGACGACGCAGGCACCCAGCCCCAGGGCGATCCAGGGCAGGCTGCTGCCGTCGCCCTCGCGCTCGGCGGCCTTCGCCTGCGGTGCGGGCTTCGAGCCGGCCGGCGGAGCCGCTGGCTTCTTCGCGGCATCCGCCGCCGCCAGGTCGGGAAGCGGGTACACGTCCCGGGGCCCCGGGTCCCCGGGAGTGGGCACCGCGATCCGCGGCCGGACGACGCCGTAGCCGACGTAGTCGTTCCGCTCGGCACCGTCTGCGGGCTTGCCGGCCGTGTTCAGCAGGACCCGGAGGACCTGGTTGTTGGTCCAGTCGGGGTGAACTGACCAGAGCAGGGCGGCGGAGGCGGAAGCGAGAGCGGAGGCGTCGCTGGTGCCGTGGCTGGCACATACTTCCGTCTTTCCGACACAGGCAGAGTAGATATCGATGCCAGGGGCGGCCATGTCCACCTGCGGTCCGTGCTGCGACTCCTGGGTAGCGCCGCCATCAGGGCCGATCGCCCCGACACCCACAACCCCAGGAGTCGCTGCAGGATATCTGAGGGTGTTGAGCGTTTCTGCGTCGTTCCCAACGCTGGCAAAGATCAATTTCCCTTTGGAGAGGGCGTATTTCACCGCGTCGAGCCGCGCAGGGTCATCCTTGTCCGTGCCCATGGAAATATTGATGATCTTGGCATCGGAATCTGCCGCGTAACGAATCGCTTGCGTCCAGGCAGGGTGGGTCGCATCGTTCTCAATCGGGACGCGGATCGGGAGGATCTTCGCGCCTGGCGCCAGTCCGATCGCTCCGTCACCACTGGGGTGTCTTCCAGTCCCAGCGATCATCGCGGCCATGGATGTGCCGTGGTTGTCGTAGTCGGTGCGCTCATCTCCATCTTGCGATGTCGCAAGATCCTTGCCCGGAAGAACCTGCCCCTCAAGTTCGGAAACTCGCGCTACACCACTGTCGACGACAGCGATGGTGACTCCCTTGCCCGTGGTGATCTTCCAGATGTCATCTGCCTTCATGGCATCGAGGTGCCACTGCCGTTCACGGATCGTCTGCGCATGCGCAGGGGTCGCGGCGACCCCCGCCAGCAGCAGACCCACCACGGCCGAGGTCGCCTTGCGCATACGCATCCCGTGCAACATCCGTTCCGCTCAGTCGATCACCGGCGGAACGACACGACGGTCACCCTGCCAGGTCTCTTCGTCCTCGGCCAGGTAGCCGGGACGTCCGCTCCCCTGGCCCCTACGCCGTCCGCCCGGAGTAGACGCGCCGGCACCACCGTGGCCCATCCCGCTGCCTGCCGTGCCGGGTCCTGATCCGTTGCGCACGAGGCCGGAGCCACCCTGGGTGAACGACTGGCCGCCTCCAACCGCCTGGCGACCACCGACAACGCCACCCGGCTCCATCGCCAGCCGGCGACCGACCGGGAAGCCACCGCGGGGACTTGGCGGACCTCCACCGACACCACCGCCCATCGGGCTGCCCATCCCCCGTCCACCGGGATGTGCGCCTTCCCCACCGATGACGGTGCCACGGGGAATCCCGGCAGCGGAGGGGCCGGAGGCAATGGGCTTCCCGCCTACGATCCCGGTATCGCGAGGCGGCAGGCCGACTCTGCTGCTGACGCCGCCCCCCGGAGGCCTCACGCTCGGCAGCGGGCCACCCACCGGGCCGGGCACCCCCCGGGTCGGGGGGAGCGTCAGGGGCGGCATGGGCGGGACGGAGCTGGGCCCCCCACCCCCCGGAAGGGCGGGTCCGCCCCCGCCGGGCAAGCCGGTGACGGGTGTCAGGGTCTTGTCCGGGAGAATCGCCACGTGATCGAGGCCTACGTCGGCACCTCGGTCCGGAAGCACCGGGGTCGGCATCGGCCCAGCCGTCGGCTGCAAGGTGCTACCCAAGGAAGGCCGATCCAGCACACCAGCAGTCCCGTGCACGGATCCACCACCCTTTGAGGAGGACTGCAGGTAGGAACCGCCGCCTGTTCCTGACCCACTGTCGACGCTCCCTGAACGACTCACGTGTTCAAGGTCGTTGTAGCCCGTCGGCTCGAACCTCTTCGGCGGAGGCGGGAACGTCGGGATCTCCGCCTTGTTCATCTGGGTCGCCGACGTGTCGTACGACTGTGCCAGCTTCGTCAGCTGCTGGATCGCCTCATGGCGGTCACCGGTCAGCTTCGCGTGTGCCGTCCGGCCCATCTGCTGCGCGTCCGGGTCGTTGTGGAACTCGTGCGCCGACGCCAGGTTCGCCGCCGCCGACGTGTCGTACTTCGGGGTGTTGGCCTTGACCTCCACCATCGTCTGGGCCGCGTGAGTCAGCCACTTGCTGCCCTCTTCGCTGTAATCCGCCAGCCGCAGCGTCGCGTTGCCCGCCCCGGTCACCCACGTCTGGAACGCATCGGCCGCCTCGCCCTCCCAGCCCTTGACCTGGTGCTTCCGAAGGCTCTCCCCGATGTCCTTGATCACCACCGCGGCACCCGACAGCTGGGTGGCGCGTGCGACGACCGTCTCCGAGTCGAGGGAGGCGATCATCGCGAGCAGCTGCTCGTGCGTGTAACCCTCGAAGTCCGTCGCCATCAGATAGAGCCCTTCGACGTGCTCGGGTTCGGCGCCGGGGTGCCCTGCTGGGCCGCGGCCTTTTGCTGGGCTTCCTTCTCCTCGCGGACCAGCGGGTCGCGGTCCCGGACGTAGTCCTGCTTCGACTGCACGATGATGGCCCGCATGCGCGCCTGCGTGTCCTCGTCCACCCCCGCGTAGCCCTTGCCCGCCGTCAGGACCGCGATGCCGAGGGCCTCGATCTGGGCGGCCAGGCCCTGGGAGAGCTTCTGCAGCTCCGAGTGGACCGTCGAGTACGCCTTGAACAGGGAGTCGGCCTCCGGGAAACCCGTGCCGAGGGTGCCTGTCGGCAGGGTGCCGTGGGCGAGCTTCTTGTCGTCCGCGTCCGAGCCGTCGAGCTTCTTCAGGAGGGCGTCGACCAGCTTCTTGTAGCCGGTCATCGACTCGTACTCGACCTGGAGGGCCTTCGCCTGGCTCATGACGGCGTCCGCCACGCTCGCGCCGACGTTGCTCCCCAACAGCATCGGCCCGTTGTCTTCTGCCACGCCGGCCTCCCCGCTTCCCCGTCTCCCCGCGGGCGCGGCGCACGTCTCCGGCGCCGCTCCCCGTCCCCGTTCGCACCCGCACGTTCCGGGTGCCGCCGATCACTCTATCGATCGGCGCCGACAGGCCCAAGCTCGGGTTGCACGTGCAATGCGGGTCACACGGTTACGAGTTGGACGCCGCCACCGCCGCCGATGGCCGGATCGGGATCCTGTTCACGGGCCGTCCCGTCGCCGCGCGGACCGCCGCCGCGATCGCCGCCGGGGTGGTCACCACCGGTACCGCGCTCGCCGCCTTCGCGCCGAACGGGGCCACCACGTCGCGCTCCTCCACCAGCCGGACGATGCGCACCGCCGGGGCGTCGAGCGAGGTCGGGAGGGCGTAGCCGGTCAGGTCGGGGTGGCGGACCAGGCCCGCGACCGAGCGGAGGTTCTCCGTCAGCGCCGCGCCCACGCCCTGGGTGACGCCCGCTTCGATACGGGCCTCCAGCTGGCGGGGGTTGAGGATCCGGCCCACGTCCTGGGCGACCGCGAGTTCCACGACGCGTACCGACCCCAGCTCGATGTCGACGTCCACCACCGCGCGGATCGCGCAGAAGGCGAGGCCGACGAACGCGTCGCCCTGGCCGTCCGCGCCCAGCGGCTCCGTCGGGTGGGGGCGGCACTGGGCCGTCGCCCAGAGCTCCTTGCCCTCGATCGCCTCCGCGACCGTCGTCGAGAAGGCGCCGTCGTACGACGTGATCCGGCCGTCCGCGATCTGCAGGAGCTCGGTGGACATGCCCAGCTTGTGCGCCATGGGCTGGAGGAGCTGCGTACGGACCATCTTCGCCGCGCGCTCGACGGCCCCGCCCGAGACCCAGGTGTGGCGGCCGTGCGCCGACGGGCCCGCCGGCGGCTGGTCGGTGTCGACGGGGGCCATCGCCACCTCGTCCACGCCGAGGACCTCCTGGACGATCTGACGGGCGAGGGTCGCGAAGCCCTGGCCGGTGTCGACGGCCGCGCAGATGACGGTGGCCGTGCCGCCGACGACCTTCACGGTGGCCGTGGAGACCTCGTCCGCCCCCTCGGCGCCGAGCATGTGGACCATGCCCACGCCGTAGCCGACCCCGCGCCGCACCGCGCCGGGTTCGCCCGCGCCCTCGGGGCCGCCGGGCAGCAGCCACTCCTCCTCCGGGGCGTCCTTCGGGAGGGAGGGGAGCGGGAAGTCGCGGACCGACCGCAGGAGTTCGGCGACCGGGGCCGGGCAGGTGACCGTCTGGCCGGTGGGCAGGAGGTCGCCCGTCGACAGGACGTTGCGCATCCGCACTTCCGCGCCGTCGATGCCGAGGGCGGCGGCGAGCTTGTCCATCTGGCCCTCGTAGGCCGCGCAGACCTGCATGGCGCCTTCGCCGCGCACATGACCGGACGGGGGGTTGTTGGTGCGGACCGCCCAGCCCTCCACGAAGGCGTGCGGGACGATGTACGGGCCGCACGCGAACGCCACCGCCGCCGCGAGGGATTCCGCGGAGGAGTCGGCGTACGCGCCCGCGTCCATCAGGATCTGGGCCTCGACCTTGACCAGCCGGCCCTCCGCGTCCGCGTGGTGGCGGTAGCGCAGCAGCGTCGGGTGGCGGTGGGCGTGGCCGAGGAAGGACTCCTCGCGGGTGGCGGCCAGCTTCACCGGGCAGCCGGTGCGCAGCGCGAGCAGCCCGAGCGGGAGCTGGAACGCGGGGTCCTCGCGGTCGGCCGTCGCGCCGGGCACGCCGGTGACGACGACGCGGACGCGGTCCGGGTCGAGCCCGAAGCAGGCGGCGGCGAGGTCGCGGTCGGTGTGCGGGTCGGTGGAGGCGGTGTAGATCTCCACCCCGCCGTCGGGGCGGGGCACCGCGAGGCCGGCCTCGGCTCCGATGGGGGCGGGGTCCTGGCGGCCGATCCGGTAGAGGCCCTCGACCACGACCTCCCCCGTCGCCTCGGGGTCGCCGTAGCGCAGCGGGATGTGCCGGATCAGGTTGCCGTCCGGGTGCAGCGGGGCGGCGCCGAAGGACTGCTCGGGGTCCGTGACGGCGTCCAGCAGCTCGTACTCGACCGTGATGGCGGCGGCCGCGAGACGTGCCGTGTCGGGGTGGTCGGCGGCGACGGCGGCGATGGCCTCGCCGTGGTGGCGGACCACGTCGTGGGCGAACACCGGCCGGTCGGCGATCCGGCGGCCGTGCGTGGTCGCGCCGGGAACGTCGGCGTGGGTGATCACGGCGCGGACGCCGGGCATCTCGGCCGCGGCCGAGGTGTCGATGGACAGGATGCGGGCGTGGGCGTGCGGGGACCGCAGCACGGCCGCCCACAGCAGGCCCTCGGCCCACAGGTCCGCGGCGTACGGGAAAGTTCCCTCGGTCTTGGCACGGACGTCCGCCGAGGGGACGGAAGCGCCGATTCCGCGCACGCGCGGCGACGTCGGTTCCCCTTCCGCCGTGGCACCGACCGTGGTGACGGCGGTCGTCGCCGTGGCCGCGTCCTGCCCGCTCACGCCGTGCCTCCGTTGTGGTGGATCCCGTGGATGCCCTGGCCGCCGAGGGTGTCGTGGCCGCCCTGGATGCCGTGGATGCCCTGGCCGCCGCCGTAGGTGTCGTGGCCGCCCTGGACGTGCTGCCCGCCGTGGTGAGGGTCGTGGCCGCCGTGCTGGGGGTCGTGGAGGCCGGGGATGCCCTGGCCGGCGCCGTAGGTGTCGTGGGCGCCGGGGAAGACCTGGCCGCCGCCCAGCGTGTCGTGACCGCCGTGCAGGACCTGACCGCCGCCCAGGGAGTCCTGGGCGCCGGGGAAGACCTGGTCCCCGCCCAGCGTGTCGTGACCGCCGTGCAGGACCTGACCGCCGCCGAGCGAGTCGTGGACGCCGGGGAAGACCTGGCCGCCGCCCAGCGTGTCGTGACCGCCGTGCAGGACCTGACCGCCGCCGAGCGAGTCGTGGACGCCGGGAAGGGCCTCGCCCCCGCCCAGCGTGTCGTGACCGCCATGGGCTCCGTACGCTCCGGGGCCGCCGTGGACGCCGTGGACGCCGTGGACGCCGCCCTCGCCGGGCGGTGCCTGGTGCGGGATGCGCGGTTCGGCCGTGGTGGGTTCCCCGGCGGCGGTCGCCGCCGCGGCCTCGGCCGCCGTCGCCTCGCGCTCCGCGACGACCTCGCGGACCGCCTCGACGACGCCCTTGTAGCCGGAGCAGCGGCAGAGGTTGCCGCACAGCGCCTGCCGGGTCTCCAGGTCGCTGGGGGCGTGGTTGCCCTCCAGCAGGTCGTGGATGGTCATGGCCATGCCCGGTACGCAGAAGCCGCACTGCACCCCGCCCGACCTGCACAACGCCTCTTGCACGTCCGACAGTTGCCCGCCGGTCGCGAGACCCTCCACGGTGCGGACCTCGCTGCCCGCCGCCGTCGCCGCGGGGACGAGGCAGGAGGCCACGAGCCGTCCGTCGACCTGCACCGCGCAGGCTCCGCACTCGCCCTGCGAGCAGCCGTCCTTGGCGCCGGCCAGGCCGAGGCGCTCGCGCAGCACGTACAGGAGCGATTCGCCGATCCAGGCGCCGGTGACGGGCCGGTCGGCGCCGTTGACGCGCAGGACGTAGGAAGCCGCCGGGTGCTCGTGATGGGCGACGGCGGGAAGTCCCTCTTCCTCGTACGTCTCCTCCTGCACCGGCGCCCCTTCGGCACCGCCCTCGCCCGGGGGCGTGACAGCGCTGTCGGCGGTGTCCTCACCCGGCACGCCCGCGGCCCCCGCTTCGGCGACGGGAACCTCATCGGGAGCGGGATCGGGATCGACAGCGGCAGCGGCAGCGGCAGCGGCAGCGGCAGCAGCAGCGAAATCGGGATCGGCCTGTTCGGGAGCGGCGGCCGGTGCCGCCTCCGCGAAGCCCCGCTCCTGCCCGCGCTCCTGCCCGTGCCCGTGCCCGTGCTCGTACCCGTGTTCCTGCCCGAGCCCCTCGTCCTGCCGCCCCGCGGGCCCGGTCTCCGCCTCGGCCTCCACCGGGCGCGGCCGCTGCTCCTCGACCGGCGGCTGCGCCGGGCCGTGGGCGGCGTCGATGTCCGGGGCGGCGTGCAGCACGCCCTCCGGCTCCGGGCCGGGCTGCGCGTAGCCGTCCGGCAGCGGGGTCCCGACCCCGGGCCCGCCCAGCACCCTCGGGCCGCGTCCCGGCGCGTCGGCTCCGGGCCCTTCGCCCGGCAGCACGCCGGAGCTCATCAGCGTCTCGGCCCCGAAGGCGCCGCCCGCCGCACCGGCGCCGGCGGCCTGCGCCCCGGGCTGCGCCCACGGGGCCGCCGCACCGCCGGGCAGGGTCGCCGGAGCCTGGCTCCAGCCGGCCGCCCCCGCACCCCCGTCGGCCCCGTACCCGTCGGCCCCGTACCCGTCGCCCCCGTACCCGTCGGCCGCGTACCCGTCGCCCGCGTACCCGCCGGCCGGGAACTCACCCGTACCCGGCAGCGGTTCACCGACCGTCGGCAGGGTCCACTGCCCGGTGGCCGTCGGCTCGTCGGGCTGGTGCACCGCGTCGGGGAACTGCCACTCGGCCGTCGCCCCCTGGTCGTGCTCCCCGGCCGCGCCGCTCACGGCTCCGGCGCCGCCACCCGCGGGCTCCGGGAAGGCCGCCGCCACCGACGGCGGCAGCGGGATGGAAGCCGGGATCGGCCCCCGCGCGGGCGCGGGTTCGGCCGGAGCCCGGTCCGTGCCCGCCTCGGGCCACTGCACCGGCATCGTCCAGGTGCCCGTGGCGCTGGGGTCCGCACTGGCCGAGCCCAGCGGCACGATCATCGGGGGCGGCACGTACCCGTGGCCGGGCGCGGCGAGGGGTTCCCCGTTGTCGAGGGCGTCCAGCATGTCCTGCGGCAGCTTCACGAAGGCCGTGGCCTCCGAGTCGTACTCGCCGCCCTGCGGCACCGGCTCCCAGCCCCAGCCGTTGCCCGCGCCGCCCGCGTTCCCCGTCGTTCCGCTCACGTTCTCGTTCTCACTCATGAGGTCAGCGCCCTCCCCAGGGCCCTGCGCGCCAGCACGGCCACCGTCCGCCGCAGATGCAGTACTCCGGAGGACACCGGTTCCCCCTGGTCGGGCACGCAGGCGGCCGCGACGTACTCGCCGAAGGCCTCCAGTGCCTCGGGGGCCAGGCTGCGGTCCCCGTCCCAGTCGATCAGCGAGGCCACCCACTGCTCGGCCTCCAGCGGCCGCAGCGGCATCGGGGCCACCGCGCCGATGGCGCACCGCACGCCCCGGCGCGCGGGATCCAGCACCAGCCCCACGGACGCCACCGCGCGGCCGGGCCCCGTACGTCCGGTGGCCTTCAGGAAGACCTGCGGCGCGTGCAGCAGCGGGACGCGCACGAAGCCGATCAGCTCGCCCGGCCGCAGCATCTCGCGCCCGGCGAGCAGGTGGGAGACCGGGATCTCGCGCGAGCCGTCGGGGCCGACGATGACCAGGACCGCCTCCAGCGCCGCCAGCACGGGCAGGGCGTCACCGGTCGGCGCGGCCGTCGCGATGTTCCCGCCGAGGGTGCCGGCGTTGCGGATCTGCGGCGGTCCGGCGGCCCTGGCGGCGGCGGCGAGCGCGGGGATCAGAGCGGCGAAATCCGGCCGTCCCATCCGGGCGTGCGTCAGTCCGGCGCCGAGCAGCGCGTGCCCGTCCTGGTACTGCCAGCCGCGGATCTCGTTGATGCGCCCCAGGCCGACCAGCGCGGCGGGGCGCAGCAGCCCGGCGTTGACGGCGGCCATGAGGTCGGTGCCGCCCGCCACGGGCACGGCCGCGGGCATGGCGGTGAGCGCCGCCACGGCCTCGTCGAGCGAGGTCGGCAGCGTCACGGACTGCGCCGTTTGGGCCGCTTGCGGTGGTTGCGGCCCCTGAGTCGAATGCGATGCGTGCGGTGCGTGCGTGGTCAACCCAGCTGCCCCTTCCCGATGTCCCGGTCCCGGCGCTCACGCCTGTCCGCCGTACGGTACGTGCTCACCGCCGGGACGTGGCAACTCTGGCACATCTTCGGGACCACCCCGCGCGAGGGTCTCCCCGCCGCCTCCGCCGGGCCGAACCCCCCGGCGCGGCCCGTACGGCGGCCGGGAGGGGCGGCGGGGTGCCGCCCGCGGCCCGGCCGCGCACCCCACCCGCACCCTGCCCGGACGCCGTCGGCACCGCCTCGCACCACCTGTTTCCCCTACCTCCCGAACGCCCGTTTTCCCCCGTATCGCTCTGATTCGAGGCAGAGTTCCAAAGGTTTCCGAAGAGTTCCGCTTCCGGTCGACGACGGCCGGGCGGGCGGCACGTCCCCCGGGTCACACGATCGGGGGCGTGCCCTCCAGCGGACGCCCCGGCACCCCCGGCCGACGCTGCCACGGCAACGGTCCCGCCGGTGGCCGGTAGTCGACTCCGAGGGCATCGAGCCGTGCGTAGTGCGCCGCCATCCGGGCCTCGAAGCCCTCGTAGTCCCTGGATTCCGGTTCCGGCAGCCGGGACCACACCGTCTCCGCGAAGGCGGCCAGCCGCGGGAACACCTGGTAGTCGACCCGCGCCTGGTTCTCCATCACCTCGGTCCACACGTTGGCCTGCGCTCCCAGCACGTGGGCGGCGGCCTCCGCGGAGAGCTTCGGCGGCACCGGCTCGAAGCGGTAGACGTCCTCCAGCGAGCGCACGTACCCGATGGGCATCGGCTCGTCCGGGCCGTCCGCCTGACGGTGGTCCAGGTACACCCGCTGCTCGGGGCACATCACCACGTCGTGTCCGGCCTCGGCCGCGGCGATGCCGCCCCCGTAGCCGCGCCAGGAGGAGACGACGGCGCCGTCCGCCAGCCCGCCCTCCAGGATCTCGTCCCAGCCGACGAGCCGGCGCCCGCGCGCGGCGAGCCAGCCGTCGAAGTGCCGGATGAACCAGGCCTGGAGCCCGTCCTCGCCGTCCACCCCCAGTTCCCCGATCCGCGCCTGTGCCGCCGGGGAGGCGCGCCACTGCGTCCTGGGGCACTCGTCGCCGCCCACGTGCACGAAGGGCGAGACCTCCGCCGGGAACAGCTCCAGGACCTCCTCGAACACTCCCTCGTAGAAGCGCAGTACGTCCTCGGTGGGGGCGAGCACGTTCTCGTTGACGCCCCAGTCGTCCCACACGCCGAGCGCGGCGGTGTCCACGACGTCGCGGTTGCCCAGCTCGGGGTAGGCGGCGATCGCGGCCTGGGAATGCCCCGGGACGTCGATCTCGGGGACCACCCGCACGTGCCGTTCGGCCGCGTACGCGACGATCTCGCGGATGTCGTCCCGGGTGTAGAAACCGCCGTGCGGGGTCTCGTTCCACAGCGGCGAGGCCCGGTGCCCCCAGCGGCTGCGCGCGCGCCAGGCCCCCACCTCCGTGAGCCTCGGGTACCGCGCGATCTCGATCCGCCAGCCCTGGTCGTCCGTCAGGTGCAGGTGGAGCACGTTCAGCTTGTGGGCGACGAGGAGGTCGATGTACCGCAGCACCCCGTCCTTGGGCGTGAAGTGCCGGGCGACGTCCAGCAGCATCCCGCGCCAGCCGAAGCGGGGGGCGTCGGCGACGGTGACGTACGGCAGGCTCCAGCCGGGCCGCCCGGAGGGCCCGGCCAGCGGCGCCCTGCGGTACGCGGCGGGCCCGAGCAGCTGACGCAGCGTCTGCGCCCCCCAGAACAGCCCGGCGGCGGAGGCGCCCGTCAGCTCCACCCCGTCCGCGGCCACGGTCAGCCGGTAGGACTCGGGCCCGTCGGCCTGCGCGCGCCCGGGGTCGACGGCCAGGCGTACGTCGCCCCGCGCGCCGGGCCCCGCGGCCGGCAGCTCCCACCCGGTGGCGGCCCCGAGCTCGCGGCGCAGCCAGCGCGCGACCCCCTCGCCGCCGGGTCCTGCGGCGAGCACCGGCTGCGGGCCGAACGCGTAGCGCCGGCCCTCCTCGTCCACGGTGGCGTCCTGCGGTGCGGGGATCAGGTCCATGCGTCAGCCCTTCGCGGCAGCGAGCCTGTTGCACCCTGCGCAACGCTCGTTTCGCAGCGTGCTCGTCGGGCCGACCCTAGCCCGGCCCCGGGGCACGCAAAAGGCCCCCGGGCGCGATCGCGCGCACCGAGGGCCTTCGCCTCGACGGTCGGGACTTTCGCCCCCGGGACCACCGGACCACCGGACCCGGGACCACCGGACCCCGGATCCGGACCACCGGACCCGGTTACTTGTCCTTGCCGCCCTTGTCCTTGTCGCCGCCGGAGCCCATGGATTCGTAGATCTCCTTGCACATGGGGCACACCGGGTACTTCTTCGGGTCGCGGCCCGGCACCCAGACCTTGCCGCAGAGCGCGACGACGGGGGTGCCGTCGAGCGCGCTCGCCATGATCTTGTCCTTCTGGACGTAGTGGGCGAAGCGCTCGTGGTCGCCGTCGCCGTGGGACACCTGCGGCGTCGGCTCTACGAGGGTCCCCGTACCAGTCCCGCGCTCGGGCTCAAGAGTGCTCATGAAATCCAGGGTACTGAACCCCGCCGGGGTCAGTTCAGCGACGGGTCGTCCAGATAGGTGGCGACCATCGCGAGCTCGCTGCGCTGGCGGCGCAGCACCGCCCGCCACAGCCGTTCGGGGTCGGGGAAGGAGACGTCCCCGGGCTCGGAATCGACCACGTACCAGGCGCCGTCGCCCAGCTCGGCCTCCAGCTGGCCGGGGCCCCATCCGGAGTAGCCGGCGAAGATGCGCAGGCCGCCGAGGGCGGCGGCGAGGAGCTCGGGCGGGGCCTCCAGGTCCACGAGGCCGATCGCGCCGTGCACGCGGCGCCAGCCCAGCGGCCCTTCCTCGCCCGGGATCACGGCGACCCCCAACGCGGAGTCCAGCGCGACGGGGCCGCCCTGGAAGACCACGCCCGGGTCGCCGGCCAGCGGCGCCCACGGCAGCAGGATGTCGCGGACGTCCACCGGGGTCGGCCGGTTGAGGACCACGCCGAGGGAGCCCTGCTCGTCGTGGTCGAGCAGCAGCACGACCGCGCGGTCGAAATTCGGGTCCGCGAGGGCGGGGGTGGCCACGAGCAGCCGCCCTGTGAGGGAGGACACCTCGGTCATGCGGACATGATCTCGCACAATCGCCCTCCGGGGGGAGCGGACGGCGGCAATGGATCACGCGCAGCTCAGGGCGCACGGCGGCAGAGAGGAGCGCGCGCCTTCCCAAGCCCCGGAACGCGACACTCCGCCACCTGTCGCACACACAGGGTGCTGTACCGAATTCATGACAGTCCTACGGCCACGTCGGCCATACAAACAAGGGGGTGGCGACCCTTACCCTTTTCACTGATCCCCTGCCCATCCTCTCCGGAACGCGAGATCCATGACCGGCAACGATGTCCTGCTTGTCCACGGCGGAACCCCGCTCGAGGGCGAGATCCGTGTCCGCGGCGCGAAGAACCTCGTGCCGAAGGCCATGGTCGCCGCCCTGCTCGGCAGCGAGCCGAGCCGGCTGCGCAATGTTCCCGACATCCGTGACGTGCGGGTCGTGCGCGGGCTGCTCCAGCTGCACGGCGTGACCGTGCGGCCCGGCGAGGAGCCGGGCGAGCTGATCCTCGACCCGACCCACGTCGAGAGCGCCAACGTCGCCGACATCGACGCGCACGCGGGATCCTCCCGGATCCCGATCCTCTTCTGCGGCCCGCTGCTGCACCGCCTCGGCCACGCCTTCATCCCGGGCCTCGGCGGCTGCGACATCGGCGGCCGGCCGATCGACTTCCACTTCGACGTGCTCCGCCAGTTCGGCGCGACCATCGAGAAGCGCGAGGGCGGCCAGTACCTGGAGGCCCCGCAGCGCCTGCGCGGCTGCAAGATCCGCCTCCCCTACCCGTCGGTCGGCTCGACCGAGCAGGTCCTGCTGACGGCCGTCCTGGCCGAGGGCGTGACCGAGCTCAGCAACGCCGCCGTCGAGCCGGAGATCGAAGACCTCATCTGCGTCCTGCAGAAGATGGGCGCGATCATCTCCGTCGACACCGACCGCACCATCCGCATCACCGGCGTGGACCGCCTGAGCGGCTACAACCACAAGGCGCTCCCGGACCGCCTGGAGGCCGCCTCCTGGGCGTCCGCGGCCCTGGCGACCGGCGGCAACATCTACGTCCGCGGGGCGCAGCAGCGCTCGATGATGACCTTCCTGAACACGTTCCGCCGGGTCGGCGGCGCGTTCGAGATCGACGACGAGGGCATCCGCTTCTGGCACCCGGGCGGCCCGCTGAAGGCCATCGCGCTGGAGACGGACGTGCACCCCGGCTTCCAGACCGACTGGCAGCAGCCGCTGGTCGTCGCCCTGACGCAGGCGTCGGGCCTGTCGATCGTCCACGAGACGGTCTACGAGTCCCGGCTCGGCTTCACCTCGGCGCTCAACCAGATGGGTGCTCACATCCAGCTGTACCGCGAGTGCCTGGGCGGCAGCGCGTGCCGGTTCGGCCAGCGCAACTTCCTGCACTCGGCCGTCGTCTCCGGCCCGACCAAGCTCCAGGGCGCAGACCTGGTCATCCCCGACCTGCGCGGCGGGTTCTCGTACCTGATCGCGGCGCTGGCGGCCGAGGGCACCTCGCGCGTGCACGGCATCGACCTGATCAACCGCGGCTACGAGAACTTCATGGAGAAGCTCGTCGAGCTCGGCGCCAAGGTCGAGCTGCCGAACGGCGACCTCGTCTGAGACCGGCTCCCGGTCCGGATCCTGAGACCCGATGGCGGTCCAGGTCCGGACCGATCCCTTCCAGGGCCCCACGAGGCCCTGGAAGGGCCCGTGAGGCCCTCCTGGGGGCCGCGCACGGGCCGGGCACGACCGAAGGGCGGCCACCCCCGTGGGGTGGCCGCCCTTCGTCGTACGTACTACTGCCGTCCCGGGGGCCTGTTCGGCCCCCGGCACAAGGGCGTACTACTTGCCCTTGGCGGCTTCCTTGAGCTTGGAGCCCGCGGAGACCTTCACGCTGTAGCCGGCCGGGATCTGGATGGGGTCGCCGGTCTGCGGGTTGCGCGCGGTGCGAGCGGCACGGTGGGTGCGCTCGAAGGTCAGGAAGCCGGGGATGGTGACCTTCTCGTCGCCCTTGGCGACGATCTCGCCGACGGTCTCGGCGAGCGCGGCCAGAACGGCGTCGGCGTCCTTGCGGGTCACCTCGGCGCGCTCGGACAGAGCGGCCACCAGCTCACTGCGGTTCATGTTGTACTCCCGTGTTCAACTTGCCTTAGAGGCGTGAGATCGAAGCCGATGCTGCCAGGGCCCTCGGACAGTCCCCGGACCCGGGTCTGAACGTCAGACCCTCTCGCCCGGTTACGCATCCTGCCCCCACCAGCGGCGGGAAAGCCAATCCGGCACCCGCCAGGGTCACACGAAAAGCGCCACAGTCACGCCGCGGTGACGCTCCGTCCGCATCGAAGGCTTCAGCGGTCCCCCGGGCCGGGTGGACCCGTCGGACCGCCGTGGATGCGGACCGCGGGCCACGCGGGCATCCCCGCAACCCTAGAGGCGCCCCGCCCGGCCCGCACCCCGCGACGCGCCGGATCAGACGGACGTGGGCGCCGTCACAGGAGCGGAGGCGGCCTTGCGGACCGCGCCGGCGACCGCGCCCGCGACCTTGTCGTTGAAGACGGACGGGATGATGTAGTTGGCGTTCAGCTCGTCCTCGCCGACGACGTCGGCCAGGGCGCTCGCCGCGGCCAGCATCATGTCGGTGTTCACGGTCCTCGACTGGGCGTCGAGGAGACCGCGGAAGACGCCCGGGAAGACCAGCACGTTGTTGATCTGGTTCGGGAAGTCCGAACGGCCGGTGGCCACCACGGCGGCGGTCTGACGGGCGACGGCCGGGTCGACCTCCGGGTCCGGGTTCGCGAGCGCGAACACGATGGCGCCTTCGGCCATGGCGGCGACGTCCTCGCCGGACAGCACGTTCGGGGCGGAGACGCCGATGAAGACGTCGGCGCCGACCACGGCCTCCTTCAGAGTGCCGGTGTATCCCTCGGGGTTGGTGTTGTCGGCGATCCAACGCAGCGGGGAGTCGGGGGCCGCGTCGACGAGGTCGGGGCGGTCCGCGTGCACGACGCCGTGGATGTCGGCGCTGACCGCGTTCTTGACGCCGGCCGCGAGGAGCAGCTTGAGGATGGCGGTACCGGCCGCGCCGGCGCCCGACATGACCACCTTGACGTCGCCAACTGCCTTGCCCACCACGCGAAGCGCGTTGGTCAGGGCGGCGAGGACGACGATGGCGGTGCCGTGCTGGTCGTCGTGGAAGACGGGGATGTCGAGGGCCTCGCGCAGGCGGGCCTCGATCTCGAAGCAGCGCGGCGCGGAGATGTCCTCCAGGTTGATGCCGGCGAAGCCCGGGGCGATGGCCTTGACGATCGCGACGATCTCGTCGGCGTCCTGCGTGTCGAGGCAGATGGGCCACGCGTCGATGCCGGCGAAGCGCTTGAAGAGGGCCGCCTTGCCCTCCATGACGGGCAGCGCGGCCATCGGGCCGATGTTGCCCAGGCCCAGCACCGCGGAGCCGTCGGTCACGACTGCGACGGAGTTGCGCTTGATGGTGAGGCGGCGCGCGTCCTCCGGGTTCTCGGCGATGGCCATGCACACGCGGGCGACGCCCGGGGTGTAGATCATCGAGAGGTCGTCGCGGTTGCGGATGGGGTGCTTGGACGACATTTCGATCTTGCCGCCGAGGTGCATCAGGAAGGTCCGGTCCGAGACCTTGCCGAGGCTGACGCCCTCGATGCCGCGCAGCTTCTCGACGATCTCGTCGGCGTGCGCGGTGGAGGTGGCGGCGATGGTGACGTCGATACGGAGCTTCGCGTGGCCGGACGCGGTCACGTCGAGGCCGGTGACCGAGCCCCCCGAAGACTCCACGGCGGTGGTGAGCTGGGAGACCGCGGTTCCGCTCGCGGGCACTTCCAGGCGGACCGTCATCGAATACGAGACGCTGGGCGCCGTTGCCATGGCCGTGTTCCTCTTCTGTCCCTGATTTCGCTGTACACGGGCCCGCACACGGCAGACGTGGACGGACCCGTTGTCCGATCGTCCCACCTACCAGCCGGTAAAAGGTAACCAGCTACAAATTTCGGAAGAACACTTCCACCATACGAGATATCGGGGGCCGGTGGAATGGTGGGTTAATACAAAACAGGTCCGCGCCCCCCACTGGGTGGAGGGCGCGGACCTGGTGTTCCCGCTCAGACTGACGACACCGACCCGCCATGCTCGCCTCGCGGCAAGTGGTCGCTCTAGGCGACGAAGGTTGGGCCCGGGGGCTTGGATCGAGCCGGTGTCGTACCCAGGCTAACAAAGGATCGCCGGATGTGATCCCCCCTCCGACGAGTCGGTCTCCCGGCTCACGCGCCTGGCCGCGGGCCATCCGGCCCCACCGGGGCGGGGACGGGCCCGGGGCGGGGGCGGGGGCGGGGCCCGGTCCCGCCCGGGCCCGTCAGGGGCGCAGCAGCTCCGGTACGCCCTCCTCGCCCGGCCGGTCGCCCGCCGCCGAGACCACCGTCAGCTGCTGCGTCGCACGCGTCAGGGCCACGTAGAGCACCCGCAGGCCCGCCGGGGACTCCTCGGCGATCTCCGCCGGGGAGACGACCACCGTGGCGTCGTACTCCAGGCCCTTGGCCTCCAGGCTGCCCAGCGCCACCGCCCGCCCGCCGAGGTCCGCGAGCCAGCCCGCGGCCTCCGCGCGCCGGTCCATGGCCACGACCACGCCGACCGTGCCGTCCACCTGCTCCAGCAGCCGCTGCGTCTCCTCGCGGACCGCCGCGCCCAGATCGTCCCCGGCCGCCGCGAAACGGGGCTCCAGGCCGGTGGAGCGCACCGCGGTCGGCGGCTCCATCCCGGGCGCCGCCAGCTTCAGCACCCGGGAGGCCACCTCGGCCACCTCGGCCGGGTTGCGGTAGTTCACGGTCAGGGTGAACCGCCTGCGCGGGCGGCGCCCCAGGGCCTCGTCACGGGCGGCGGCCGCCTCGTCGGGGTCCGTCCACGAGGACTGCGCCGGGTCGCCGACCACCGTCCAGGTGCCCGACCGGCCGCGCCGGCCCACCATCCGCCACTGCATCGGCGTCAGGTCCTGGGCCTCGTCCACGATCACGTGCGCGTACTCGGTGCGCTCGGCCGCGATCCGCTCGGCCCGCTCCCACTGCGTCTCCTCGCGGGTCGGCATCAGCTCCTCCAGCCCGCTGAGCTGGTCGAGCGGATCCATCTCCCGCCTGCGCTTGGGCCGCGCGGGCGCGCCGAGCAGCTGGTGCAGCTCGTCCAGCAGGGCCACGTCGTGCACCGACAGGGGCCCCTTGCCGTCCGGGCCGACCCGGCGCAGGGAACGGGCCAGCTGGCGGGTCTCGCGGGGGTTCAGGTCCCGGCGCGACCAGCGGCCCAGGCGCCGCTCGTCGGCCATCGCGGCCAGCACCTTGCGCGGGGTCAGCTCCGGCCACCAGGCGTTCAGGAACCCGATGAAGTCGTCCTCGGTGGAGATGTCCTCGTCGAACGCGGAACGCAGCTCGGCGGCCAGCTCCGGGTCGCTGTGCCGGCCCGACTGGCCGGACTTCGCGTAGAGGGCGTCGAGCAGCAGCTTGCGGGCGCGCGGGCGCAGCAGGTTCACCGGGGCGGTGCCGCTGAGCACGGTCTGGCGGATCCGGTCGAGCTCGGGAGCCTCCAGCTCCTGGCGCCGCCCGAAGGCCACGACGCGCAGCCGCTCGGGAGCGTTCCCGAGCTCCAGCGCGCCGCGCACGGCCTTGCGGAGCACCTTGAGCATCCGGGAGGAGCCCTTGATCCGCGCCACCGGCGGGTCGTCGTACGTCGTCGCCTCGGCCCCGTCGACGAGGGAGCCCAGCGCGCGGATGGCGACCTGGCCCTCCTCGCCGAGGGAGGGCAGGACGCCCTCGGTGTAGGCGACGAGCAGCGGCGTCGGGGAGACGATCAGGATGCCGCCGGAGTAGCGCCGCCGGTCCTGGTAGAGCAGGTACGCGGCCCGGTGCAGGGCGACGGCCGTCTTCCCGGTGCCGGGCCCGCCGGCGACCTCCGCGACGGAGGCGGCGGGAGCGCGGATCACCAGGTCCTGCTCGGCCTGGATGGAGGAGACGATGTCCCGCATGGAGTGCGTACGGGCCCGCCCGAGCGCGGCCATCAGGGCGCCGTCGCCGATGGCGGGCAGCTCCTTGCCGTCCAGGGTGGCGGTGAGCTCGGGTCGCATCAGATCGTCCTCGACGCCGAGCACCTTGCGGCCCTTGGAGCGGATCACGCGGCGGCGCACGACGCGGCCGGGGTCCTTGGGGGTGGAGCGGTAGAACGGCGCGGCCGCCGGGGCGCGCCAGTCGATGACGAGCGGCGCGTAGTCGGTGTCGAGCACGCCGATCCGCCCGATGTGCAGGGTCTCGGCGATCTCGGCGGTGAGGTCGGGGCGGATCGCGTCGTCGGCGGGCTCGACGGAGGTGTACGCGCCGTCGGGACCGCGCTCACCGTCCTTCCCCAGCACGAGGTCGATCCGCCCGAAGAGGAAGTCCTCGAACTCGTTGTTCAGCCGGTTGAGGTGGATCCCGGCGCGGAAGACCTGCGCGTCGCGCTCGGCGAGGGCGCCGGGCGTGCCGACCTGCCCCCGCTTGGCGGCGTCGTTCATCAGGAACTCGGCCTCGTGGATCTTCTCCTCAAGGCGTCGGTACACCTGATCGAGATGCGTCTGCTCGGCCGCGATCTCCCGATCGCGGACGGAATCCGCCGTGCTGTCGACAGCGGCATTCTGCGCGGCCACCAAGGCCCCCTTCTGACGTGCATGGGCGACCGTCAACCGTACGCGAACCCAGGCCCTGTCCGCACGCCGGTTCCGCGCGCCGGACGAATCGGACGGATACGTACGGGTACGGGGCGGGGCCACGGACCCGCCATCTCCCCCTCGACCCCGCGTGGCCGCCCGACGCCTGCCCACCCGCCTCCCGAGCGGGGGCGGGGGCGCGGGCGCGGGCGCGGGCGGGGGCGGGGGCGGGGGCGGGGGCGGGGGCGGGTACCTCAGCGATGCGAGACCCGTCTCCGCCCGGTCCCGCATTCCGGGCCCAATCCCTGATCGGCCCCCGGCCCGGGGCGCGCAAACCACCCGACACGACGACCACAGCGACCAACGGGCCCCACCGGCGCACCGGATCGCTACGCGCTCCGCACGGCATGGCGTCCGACGGCCGTCTCGGGCTGGTCACCGGTGGATCAGGCGTCGAACTCGTACTCCAGGACGTAGGAGGCGGAGTCCAGGGTCATCTCGTTGACTTCGACGGCCCGACCGCCCTCGGCGAACGCGGTGCGGACGATCTGGACGACCGGTGTGCCCAGCGAAAGGGAAAGCCGCTCGGCTTCGTCGGCCGAAGGCATCCGACAGCGGATCTCCTCACGGAAGTGAACGGGCTCGTGGCCCAGTTCGGCCAGCCGGGCGTACGTTCCACCGGGGCCGGTGTCGGCCCGCGTGATGGCGGAGTCGGCGACCACGTCGGACGGCAGGTACGACGTCGCGAAGAGGACGGGCTTACCGTCGAGCACGAAACGGCGGCTGCGCACCCACACCCGGGACCCGGCGGAGAGGCCGAGAGCGTCGGCGAGGCGGCCGACCGCCTCCTCCCGTACCTCGACCTGGTCGACGACGAGCTCCCGGTCCTCGGTGTCGGCGGACCAGACGGAGCGCCCCGAGCCCCACCGCTCCTGTGCCAGCCGCTCGATGCCTCGGCGCCGCAGGGGCTTGAACGTCCGCACGAAGACGCCGGCTCCCTTCCGCGCCTCCGCGAGGCCTTCGTTCCGGAGCACGCCGAGGGCCTGACGTGCGGTCATCCTGGCGACGTCGTATGCGGGACGGCCCGCAGACGCCGAGGAATGAGGAGCGCGTAGCGATCTGGCGCGTCCGGGGGCTCCGCAGGGCGCTCTGGCCGTCCTTTGGCGCGGGTAGCAGCCCCGGACGGCCGGCGGACGCCATGCCGTGCGAAGCGCGTAGCGATCTGGCGCGCGTGGGGCCCGTTGGTCGCTGTGGTCGTCGTATCGGGCGGTTGGGGCGGCCCGGGCCGAGGGCCGATGGAATGTCGGGCCGGAATGCGGGACTGGGCGGAGGCGGGTCTCGCTTCGCTGAGGTGCCCGCTCCTCCCTCTCCTCCCCGTGGACCGTTCTTTTGGGGGTTTCCCGGCAGTCTTCGGATTTCCGTGGCGGGTCGGTCGGTCAAGGGTGGCCGAAGGCCATCGCGGAGCGACGCGACCGAAGGGAGCGCCCTTGAGGGACCGGCCCGACGCGGAGAGACGATGAGACTGACGGGAAACCCCCGAACCCTCCCTGACGCGGACCAGCAGGGATCCCGCCGCAGCGCAGCCCCCGCCCGCACCCGGGAGGCGGTGGGCAGGCGCCGGGCGGCCACGCGGGGTCGAGGGGGAGATGGCGGGCCCTCGCCGCGGGCGCCCGACCCCGGCCCCCGCCCTACCCCTACCCCTCCCCCGCGCCCACCGCCGTCCGCACCCGCCTCCGGTGGCGGGCCACGCGTTCGCGGTTGCCGCACAGTTCGCTGGAGCACCAGCGGCGGCGGTGGC